>VBCY01000096.1 GCA_005882995.1 Betaproteobacteria bacterium | reverse complement strand
TGCGGCATCGGAGTGCCGGTGATCGACGTCGACTATGCGCCCGACTTCGACGGACTCAGGATCGAAATGATTCCGAAAGGCAGCGGGTCTGAGAACAACTCGTGGCTCAAGATGGCAGTTCCTGCGGAAGGCATCGATGCGGTTAAGACCTTCGTCGTCGACTGCGTTATCGACGCCGGGGGAAGAACGTGCCCGCCTACCATCGTCGGCGTGGGCGTTGGCGGGACCGCGGATCTTTGCGTGCATCTTGCCAAGGTGGCGGCGACGCGGCCGCTCGGCACGCATTGCGCCGATCCCGACGGTGCGAAGCTCGAATCCGAGCTCAGCGAGGCGGTGAATATGCTGGGCGTCGGACCCCAGGGGCTGGGAGGGGATTCCACCGCCTTCGCCGTGCATGTCGAACTGGCGGCGACGCACATCACCATGAACCCGGTTGCGGTGAACATGCAGTGCCATTCAGCCCGCCGGGCGTCGGCGACCATCGATGCCGATGGGGTCCGCTACGCCTTTTAGGCTGGCGTTTCTCGGCCTGGGCGTACTGGATCGATCGTCATCGGAAACTCTCGGGTTAAAGCGGATATGGCGCACCACGAACTGACGACGCCCATCACCGAAGCGCAGGTACGGGCGATGCGCATCGACGACACCGTCACGCTGCAGGGCACACTCTACGGTATTCGCGACGCGACCCAGATTGCCATGTTCGATCGGGGTCGGAAGACTCGATTCGATCTCTCGGGGCATGCGGTCATCCACACGGCGCCCAACGTGAAAAAGGTCGCGCCTTCTGGCGAGCACCCGACAGGTTACGCACCGGTGTGCGTCGGCACGACGACGTCCGCGCGAATGGAACGCTTTACCCGCCCATTGCTCACGCAATGCGGCGTGCGGCTGATCATTGGCAAGGGTGGTCTGGGCGCAGGATCGCTTGCTGCGTTTCAAGAGTTGGCGGGCGCGTATCTCGCCTGCATTGGCGGAACGGCGGCATTGGAGACCACGTGGATTACCGCCATCGAAGACGTCGATCTCGACGAGCTTCATCCCGAGAGTCTATGGCGGTTTTCGATCCGTGATTTCGGTCCCTTGAGGGTGGCGATGGACAGCCACGGCGGCAGTCTTTATGCCACGGTCGATTCGAGCGCGCGCTCGCGCCGGTCCGCGGCCCTTGCCGCACTGGGCGTGAAGAGTCCGGCGAAGCCATGAGCTGGGAACCTCTGAACAAGTCCCACATGAGTCGCGTTTCGGGCGCAATGGTTTCAGATGCGAGGCCTCATTTGCCAAAAGCGGGCGCAGCGAATAGTTCATCCTATTCGCAAGCCGCGCAACAATGCAGATGAGGCCATTGCGCCGAAACCCGGATGGGACGGGGCTTTCCGGGCGATCTGCTTTGTCGCTCGGCTCGCCAATAGGGCGCGCCGGAGCGCGGAGGAGGGGCCCCTTTGGGGATCCGACCGCGAAGGCGCGCACGTGCGACCGCAGCGACAACGCTCCGCATCCCGCGCCGGGGTCGCCTCCACTCGCTACGCTCGCGGAGTCCTGCTCCGCCCGGCGCGGTCGCCCTGCTATTGGCATCGCCTTGCTTCGCGCATCTCATCCCGGAAAGCCTCCGTCGCGACCACGCGGGGCTTATTCAGAGGTTCCTTAGCGTCTCGGCGTGCACAAGCTCGAGTCGATTCGCCGAATCACAACCGACATCCTGATTCTGGGCGCCGGCGGCGCGGGGCTGTTCGCAGCGCTGCACGCCCACGCTGCGAACCCTTCGCTTTCGATCACCATCGCGGTCAAAGGCCTGCTGGGCAAATGCGGGTGCACGCGCATGGTGCAGGGCGGGTACAACGCAGCGCTCGGGGCCGGCGACTCGGTCGAGCGGCATTTCATGGATACCATCGAAGGCGGCGCATGGCTTCCGGATCAGGAGTTGGCGTGGATGCTTGTGAACGGCGCCATCGAGCGCATCCGGGAGTTGGAAAACGAGCTCGGCTGCTTCTTCGATCGCAACCCGGACGGCACGATTCACCAGAAGGCTTTCGCCGGACAGACCTTCGATCGAACCGTGCACAAGGGCGACCTGACCGGCATCGAGATCGTCAATCGGCTCTCGGAACAAGTGTGGGCGCGAGGCATTCATCGGCTCGAGGAGCACCGGGCGCTGCAATTCATAACGAGCGCCGAAGGTTCTTCAATTGCCGGCGTGATCCTCCTCGACATCCGTACGGGAGACTACGTCTACGCCGAAGCGAAAGCGGTCCTGCTCGCGACGGGTGGCGGTCCGACCATGTACAGGTTCCACACGCCCTCGGGCGACAAGAGCTGCGACGGCCTGGCGATGGCACTCTCCGTTGGCCTGCCGCTGCGCGACATGGAGATGGTGCAATTTCATCCGACGGGACTTCTCGCCGGTGACTACACTCGGATGACCGGCACGGTTCTCGAAGAGGGTTTGCGCGGCGCCGGCGGATACCTGCTCGATGGTCAAGGCGAGCGCTTCATGCAGAAGTATGACGCGCGTGGCGAGCGAGCGACGCGCGACATCGTTTCGCGTGCAATCTATGGCGAGATGCGGGCGGGCCATACCACCCCACACGGCGGCGTGTGGCTGTCGATGGCTCACCTTGGAGCGGCGAATGTCCGCCGCCAGTTCAAAGGGATGGTCGAGCGCTGCACCGATTGTGGCTTCGATCTGGCAGGCGGCCGCGTCGAAGTGGTGCCGACGGCGCATTACATGATGGGAGGCGTCGAATTTGCAAGCGACTGTTCGACCGGGCTGAAAGGCTTGTTTGTCGCGGGCGAGGACTCCGGTGGCGTTCATGGGGCCAATCGCCTCGGCGGCAATGGGGTCGCGAATTCCACGGTGTTCGGCGCTATCGCCGGCGACGCGATGGCTGCATGGGTGGCGCGCGAAGGCGCGCTGCGCGCAGCCGACCCGGCACTGATCGAAGCCGCCATCGAGCACGCTGAAGCGCCATTGGGCAAGGGCAAAGCCACCGATGTCGAGCCGATCCGCGAGCGCCTTTACGCGACCATGTGGGACGACGCCGGTATTGTTCGTGACGCGTCGAGCTTGGCGCGGGCCGAGGCAGTGCTGGTCAGCTTGTCGACGGAACTTGACCGCGGGTCGTTGCCAGCTAACGCCCGCAGTCGGGCGTACAACCTTGCCTGGCACGACTGGCTCAATCTGCGCAATCTCGTCGCAGTGAGCCGCAGCATCGTACGCGCTGCGCAGACGCGCGAAGATTCGCGCGGAGCGCACTTTCGCGCCGACTTCCCTAAGATTGGGGAACTTTCGGAGTCCGCTTACACACGCATCCAACGGCAGGGCGACCGTTTTGGCTGCAGTCTGGTGCCGGTTCGATTCACGCGGGTGCGTCCGGGCGCATCGCTGGTTAGTCCTTAGACGACGACACGCCCCACGCATCGGTGGTGCCAAAATCCACACCGCTGCGTCACGGGATTGTCACAATCGCCCGTTAGCATCGGGAATGGCCACCCAAGGATTCTCAGATGACCCTGAAGCACGTTTTTGCAAATGTTTTAGTCGTTGCGCTCGCTTTGCTCGCGTCCGCTGCGAGTGCCGTTGACATCACCGGCGCCGGCGCGACATTTCCCTATCCCATTTATGCCAAATGGGCCGAGGCCTATAAGGCGAAGACCGGCGTGGGCATGAACTACCAGTCGATCGGCTCGGGCGGGGGCATCAAGCAGATTCAGAACAAGACGGTCGATTTCGGAGCATCCGACATGCCGCTCAAGCCCGAGGATCTGGATAAGGATGGTCTGCTCCAGTTTCCTACCGTCATCGGCGGCGACGTGCCGGTGGTCAACCTCGAAGGAGTGACTGCCGGACAACTGAAGCTCACGGGGCCGGTGCTCGCCGACATTTATCTCGGCAAGATCGTCAAATGGAACGACCCGGCGATCGTCAAATTGAATCCGACATTGAAACTTCCCGATTCCGAGATCACGGTCGTGCATCGCTCGGACGGCTCAGGCACGACCTTCATCTGGGTCAACTATCTATCCAAGATGAGTCCCGAATGGAAACAGAAGGTCGGCGAAGGTACGGCGGTTGCGTGGCCGACCGGCGTAGGCGGAAAGGGTAACGAAGGCGTCGCGTCGTATGTCCAGCGAGTGAAGGGTTCCATCGGCTACGTCGAGTACGCGTACGCGCTGCAGAACAAGATGGCCTCCGTACAGTTGCAAAATCGCGACGGCAATTTTGTGACTCCATCTGCGGAAACGTTCAAGGCAGCGGCAGCGGGCGCAGATTGGAGCAAGGTCCCCGGCTATTACCTCGTGCTGACCGATCAGCCTGGGAAGAATGCATGGCCCGTTTCCGGAGCGACCTTCATTCTGATGTACAAGAGCCAGCCCAAGCCTGAGAAAGCGAGGGAGGTGCTCAAATTCTTCGATTGGGCCTACTTCCGGATGCGGTCACGGGACAGATCAAGAACACCTGGAAGTCCGAGATTAAAGACACTTCCGGCAAGCCGATCTATTAGGCCCTAATGTTCGGCCAAGTGCCGGAAACTGACTCCGCGCTCGAAGTCACCGCGGGAGCTGCCGGGTCCGTGCATAGGTCGTTGGCCCGAGGAACAGGCGTGGACCCGCCGCGTTGACGGCGACGAAAAATGTAAACGCTCGCATCATGCAAAGCGCCACCAGCGCGGTCCCGACTATAATCGATGCCCTGCCACCTCTGACCGCAGGCCAGCGTCGCCAAGATGCCCGATCCCAAGCACAGCGGCGCCCTGTTGCAGGACGTGGTTTTCCGCTGGATCGCCCGCGCCTTTGCCTTCCTTGTGCTGGCGATCCTGCTCGCCATCATCGTCTCGCTCATCTACGGCAGCCTGCCCGCGATGCAGCGCTTCGGTTTCGGCTTCCTGGTCGATTCAGAATGGAATCCGGTCACGGAAAAGTTCGGGGCGCTGGTTCCGATTGTCGGCACGCTGGTTACTTCCACCATCGCGCTCGTGATCGGCGTGCCGGTGAGCTTCGGCATCGCTCTTTTCCTGACCGAGCTTTCGCCGCCGTGGCTCAAGCGTCCCCTCGGTACCGCAATCGAGCTGCTGGCGGCGATCCCCAGCATCATCTACGGCATGTGGGGACTGTTCGTACTGGCGCCGTTGTTCGCCGACCACGTGCAGCCGTGGCTCATCCATACCATCGGTGCCGCGCCTATCATCGGTGCACTCTTCAAGCTGCCGCCCCAGGGAATCGGCGTGTTCACCGCGGGCTTTGTACTGGCGATCATGGTCATTCCCTTTATCGCCTCGGTGGTGCGCGACGTGTTTGAAGTCGTCCCGCCGGTACTCAAGGAGTCCGCTTATGGCATCGGCTGCACAACCTGGGAAGTCGTGCGCAACATTGTCCTGCCCTACACCAGAGTGGGAGTCATCGGCGCGATCATGCTGGGTCTGGGTCGCGCCCTCGGCGAGACCATGGCGGTAACCTTTCTCATCGGCAACGCGCATCAGCTGAGCGCATCGATCCTTGCGCCGGGTAACAGCATCGCATCCGCGCTGGCGAACGAGTTCACGGAAGCGGTCGGCGACGTGTATACCTCCGCCCTGATTCAGCTCGGACTCATTTTGTTCGTCATCACGTTTGTCGTGCTGGCGCTTGCGAAATTGCTGCTGCTGCAACTTGCCAAAGGCGAGGGCAGGAGAACCTGAGTCCCCATCCAATGGGTTCCCTATATTCGCGCCGCGTTTTCGTCAATCGCTTCAATCTGGCGATGTCGCTGCTCACGATGGCATTCGGACTCGCGTTTCTGTTCTGGATATTGACCACGCTTTTCCTGGCAGGCTTCCATGCATTCAGCACCGACCTGTTCACGCAGATGACGCCGCCACCGGGGAGCAAGGGTGGATTGCTCAATGCCATCGTCGGCAGCCTGCTGATGGCTGCCGCGGGCACGCTCATCGGCACGCCGGTCGGCATCTTCGCCGGCATCTACCTCGCCGAGTACGGTAGCCGCGGCTGGCTCGCGCCCTGCACACGGTTCATCAATGACATCCTGCTTTCCGCTCCCTCGATCGTCATCGGCTTATTCATCTATGAAGTCTTCGTGTTCAAGGTCGGCCACTTTTCGGCTTGGGCGGGTTCGCTTGCACTGGCACTGATCGTCATTCCAGTCGTGATCCGCACCACCGAGAACATGCTTCGTCTGGTGCCCGACAGCCTTCGCGAGGCTGCCGTTGCGCTGGGCACCCCGCAATGGAAGGTTATCGTCATGGTGACGCTGCGATCGGTGCGCGCCGGAATCATCACCGGAGTGTTGCTTGCTGTCGCGCGCATCTCAGGGGAGACCGCGCCATTGCTCTTTACTGCACTGAACAACCAATTCTGGAGTGTGGACCTCAACGCGCCGATGGCCAATCTGCCGGTGGTCATCTTCCAGTTCGCCATGAGCCCGTATGCCGATTGGCAGACCTTGGCATGGGCCGGTTCGCTGTTGATCACCATCGCCGTGCTCGCGCTTAACGTCATCGCGCGAACCCTGTTTCGTCAGGCCGCACCGAAGTAGCTGAAGAATGCAACCATGAATCTCGACATCGCCGCAAGCCGACGGGAAGGGGCTGCGCCAGGCAAGCACGCAGCAGCGATGAAGATTGCAGTACGTCATCTCGATTTCTTTTACGGCAACTTCCAGGCCCTCAAGGACATCAATCTCGACGTTGCGCAGCGCCGCGTCACCGCGTTCATCGGTCCGTCGGGGTGCGGCAAGTCGACGCTGCTGCGCACCTTCAACCGCATGTACTCCCTCTATCCGGCCCAGCGCGCGACAGGCGAGATCGTGTTCAATGGCCGCAACGTTCTGGATTCGGGAGTCGACTTGAATTTGCTGCGTGCCAGGGTCGGCATGGTGTTCCAGAAGCCGACGCCTTTTCCAATGTCGATCTACGACAACATCGCGTTCGGCGTTCGCCTCTACGAGAAGCTGAGCCAGCGTGAGATGGACGAACGTGTCGAATGGGCGCTCATCAAGGCCGCAATGTGGGACGAATCCAAGGACAAGCTCAAGCAAAGCGGCATGGCGCTCTCCGGTGGCCAGCAGCAGCGGCTGTGCATTGCGCGGGCTGTCTCGGTGAAGCCCGAAGTGCTGCTGCTCGACGAGCCGACGTCGGCACTTGACCCCATTTCCACCGCCAAGATCGAGGAACTCATCTCGGAATTGAAAAACGACTATACGATCGCAATCGTCACCCACAACATGCAGCAGGCGGCCCGCGTATCCGACTATACTGCTTACATGTATCTCGGCGAGTTGATCGAGTTCGGCGCAACCGACGAGATTTTCCTGAGGCCCAACCGCAAGGAAACCGAAGACTACATCACCGGCAGGTTCGGATAGTCCTGCAAGCGGGGAATTAGCGATGAACGAGCACACCTACAAGCAGTTCGACGCCGAGATGGAGGAGATCCGCTCCGGCGTGATGGCCATGGGCGGGCTGGTCGAGACGCAACTTGCACGCGCTATTGCATCGCTCAGACAGCCCGATCTCGATCAGATCGACGCCGTCGCGGCCGACGAGCAGGCGATTAACCAAATGCAGGTGAATATCGATCAGCAATGCACCCAGATCATTGCGCGAAGGCAGCCAACCGCGATCGATCTGCGCATGGTGCTCACCACCGTCAAGATCGTCAACGAGTTGGAGCGCATCGGCGACGAGATCAAGAAGATTGCATACAAGGCACAGCAGATGCAGCGCCCGGAAGGCCTTTCGACCGTGCGCCTGCACGAAATCACCCGCGCCGCCGAGCTGGCCGAGGACAACCTGCAGCTCGCGCTGGATTCCTTTGCCCGGCTCGACGTCGGCGCAGCGGCCCAGGTTGTGAGCAACGACGAGGCGATCGATGCGGCATTCCTCGCGATCCTGCGCCAGCTCATCAGCTACATGATGGAAGATCCGCGGACCATCACGCCCGCCCTCGAGATCGTGTTCATCGCCAAGTCGATCGAACGCATCGGGGACCATGCGAAGAACATCGTCGAGAACGTCGTGCACGTAGTCAAGGGCAAGGACGTGCGTCACGCGACGGCTGAGGAGATTCGCGCGCAACTGGGGCAATGAGTCTCGTGACCGAACGATGAGCGCATCCATTCTGGTGGTCGAGGATGAGCCCGCTATCCAGGAGCTGCTGCGGATCAATCTCGAGAACGCCGGCTTTTCGGTACGCGCTGCGGAGAATGCCGAGAGCGCTTACGAACAGATCAGGGAAGCATTGCCTGATTTGATTCTGCTCGACTGGATGCTTCCCGGGCAGTCCGGTCTCGCCTTCGCACGCAGCTTGCGCGGCGAAGCGCGCACGCGTGAATTGCCGATCATCATGGTGACCGCGCGCAGCGATGAAAGCGATCGAGTCGCCGGTCTCGAAGCGTGGGTCGACGACTACGTCACCAAGCCCTTCAGTCCGCGGGAACTCAAGGCTCGCATCAAGTCCGTGCTGCGCCGACGCGCACCCGAAGCGGCGCAGGAAGAGTTGACGGTCGGACCGCTGTCGCTGGACCCGGCGACGCATCGCGTCACGGCCAGGGAGGAGGCGGTGTCGCTAGGACCGACGGAATTGCGGCTCCTCAAGTTCCTCATGGCGCGCCCCGAACGCGTGCATAGCAGGGCGCAGCTTCTGGATAAAGTCTGGGGCGATCACGTCTACATCGAGGAGCGCACCGTCGACGTTCACATTCGCAGGCTGCGCTTGTCGCTGCAGCCGATAGGGTGTGCTGGAATGATCCAGACCGTGCGCGGTAGCGGTTACCGCCTCGCCGGGCCGAAATCCGGCTGAAAACGATGTATTCCATCTGGTGGCGAGGGCTGATGGCTCCTCTGGCGGTTGCAGCAGTTGCGGTCATCGCGGGTGCGCTCGAAGGTTTGGCGGCTGCGTTGGTGGTCGTCGCGGCGGGTGCAGTGGCGATTGTCGCGTGGCAGCTCTGGCAGCTTGCCGCGCTGACGCGCTGGGCGCGCGGCGATATCGAGGCTCCGGTTCCCGAGGGACGCGGCGTGTGGGCGCTTGCCTATGCGGCGTTGTACCGGCGCGTGCGGATGCGCTCGGCGCGCCAGCGTGATCTGCGACTTGCGCTCGACCGCTTTGTCAGTGGCGCCGAAGCGCTCCCTGAAGGAGTGGTCGTGCTCGACCGCAGTGATCGCGTTGAGTGGGCAAATCCACGAGCCGAGGCGCATCTGGGTCTCGATCTCGAACGCGATGCTGGCGCACCCATTGTCAATCTCGTGCGCCAGCCTGCTTTTATTTCTTACCTGTCACGGGGAGACTTCAGCGAGCCGGTGGTCGTGCAGTCGACTCGCGAGACCTCCACCACCCTCTCGATTCAGATCGTGCCCTTCGGCGTGGAGGAAAGGTTGTTGATGAGCCGCGATATCACGCGGCTCGAAGCGGTGGCGCGCATGCGCCGGGATTTCATTGCCAACGTGTCGCACGAGTTGAAGACGCCTCTCACCGTGCTCGCTGGATTCATCGAAACGCTGAGCGATGTCGATCTCGACGAGCGGCAGCGTCAGCGCTGCCTGGCGCTCATGCAGGACCAAGCCAAGAGCATGCAGCGCCTAGTGGCTGACCTGCTCGCTTTGTCGGCGCTGGAGAGCGAACAGAGTCCGGCGCACGAATCCGAGTTCGCCGTTGTCCCGCTGCTGCTGGCGGTTTCCGCCGATGCCAAGGCGCTATCCGCTGGCAAGCACGAGATAACGCTGACCATCGGCGACGCCGCGAACGTCCTGGGTGGACGAGACGAGCTCGCCAGCGCGTTCGGTAATCTGGTGAGCAACGCCGTGCGCTACACGCCTGAGGGTGGACGTATCGCGCTCGACTGGCGCGTCACACCGGAAGGAGGAGAGTTCTCCGTTTCGGACAATGGTATTGGCATTGCGACAGAGCACATCCCGCGATTGACCGAGCGCTTCTATCGCGTCGATCGCAGTCGGTCACGCGCAACCGGCGGGACAGGGCTTGGGCTGGCCATCGTCAAGCATGTGCTCATCCGACATCAGGCCGAGCTCGTCGTTGACAGCGAGCCGGGGAAGGGTAGCCGTTTTACGGTGCGGCTGCCGGCGAGACGGGTGAAGGTAGTACGGGAACCGGCCGAACAGACTTCAACCTCTAAGTCCGCCGCCGCGTCGTAGAGGCCTCACGCGCGTCGCGTGTCGGCCGCCAGCCGCGACTCGCAATTCCCCGTCGATCCCCACGCTTCGCGCGGGGGCCCTCGCCGGGCTCTCGCGCGGCTACCAGTACTTCATCGCCGCACGAAACAGACTCTTGAGATCGTCGCGCGAGACATCCTTCGGCGCGTTGCGAATCACACGCCACTGAGGTTCCGCGCCTGCAGCCAGCGATTCGACATCGTTGGCGTCGAAACCCAAATCGGAAAGCCCGTTGGGAATCCCCGCGGCGCGCATCAGCTCGATCACACGACCGGAGAGTGCTTCGCCTGCTTCTTCGGCGTCGCCCGGGTTGATCCCCCGGATGTCGGCGCCGAGGTTCGAGGCTGCGTCTGTGTGGCGGCCTGGGCTGCACGCGGCGGTGTAGCGCCACACCGAGGGGTTGTTGAGCACGACTGCCATCCCGTGGGGCACCAGCGTTTTGCCTTCGGGATAACCGGGAACGTGATAGTTGCGCACGAGACCCGATACGGCATAGGAAAGTCCATGCGGCAGGTGGCAGCCGGCGGCGTTGAACGCGATTCCCGCGAGCATCGCCGCGTACATCATCTCGGTGCGTGCCTCGATATCGCTCGCATCCGTGATCGCTCGAATGATGTAATTGCCGACGCCCTTGAGCGCCTCGGCGGCGAGCGCATCTGAAAAAGGATTCGCTCCCTGGGATACCGGCCGGCTCGATCCGCGCGCCGGATTGAGCCGGCGCGGCCAGGGACGCGCTGTCAATGACTCCAGCGCGTGACTCATGCAGTCAAAACCGCTGGCAGCGACCACGTTCCGCGGCAGCGTCGATGTCACGCTGGGATCCACCAGAGCGAGAGTCGGCACGAGCCTTCGCGAAATGATCCCCGTCTTGGCGTTGATATCGCTCAAGTTGAAGATGGCGATTCCGGTCGTCTCCGAACCCGTGCCTGCGGTCGTCGGACAGGCGATGTGCGGCTTCACCGGACCAGGAACCTTTTGTCCGCCGCCGATGGGTGCGTTGACGTAGGTCATGAACTCGGCCGGATGCGTTGCATAAAGGTTCGCCGCCTTGCACGTGTCCATCACCGAGCCACCGCCGACTGACAGGTAGCCGTCGAACCTTCCTTCGGCAGCGAATGCGGCCGCCGCCTTGAAAGACGACGTGTTCGGTTCCACGGCAACCTCGTCGTAGACCTCGACCTCCACACTTGCAGCCGAGAGCGACGAGAGTACGGTCGCGACGTGTTGCGATGCCCGCAGCCAACGGTCGGTGAAAAGCGCCACGCGCTTCAATCCCAGTTCGCGCGCCTGCTCGCCCGCTTCGGCAAGGCAACCCGCGCCGAAAGTGAAGGCCGGCATGCCCACGCAGAAGGCGCGGTCACTGTCTTCGGTAAAGGCAAAATCAGCGTGGCAGCAGGGCATCGCCTTTGCTCCTCGTGTTTGTCAGTGCTGTTCCGCGCCAGGACAGCGCAGATGAGTCCTCGCTATCGCGCAGAATAATGTCGGCGGCTTTCTCGGCAATCATCACCACGGGCACATTGGTGTTCCCGGAGACGAGCGTCGGCATGATGCTGCAGTCAACGACTCGCAGATTTTCGAGGCCATGAACACGCAAGCGTGCATCGACCACCGCGGTCGGATCGCGGGCCATGTCACCCATTTTGCACGTTCCTGCGGGATGAAAAATGGTGCCGCCCGTGTTCCTGGCAAATTCGAGGAGCTCGGCGTCGGACTGCGCCGCGCCACCGGGGCGATATTCCCCCTTGACGTAGGGTGCGAGCGCGTGGGTCATCGCCAATTGCCGCGCAAAACGGATTCCCGCAATGAGAGTGTGGCAGTCGTCCGGATGCGATAGATAGCATGCTTGGATTGCCGGGGGCTGCAGCGGATCGGTCGACTTGATTCGAACGAAGCCGCGAGACTGCGGGCGGAGCTGGCAGACGGAGAGCGTAAAGCCGGAAAACGAGTGAGTCGGAGAGCCGGCCATGTCGGAAGAGAGCGTCGCGACGTGGAATTGGACGTCGGGCGTCGCCGACTCCGGCGTGACTCGCGCGAAGATTCCGCCCTGGTTGATGCCCACCGCCATCGGCCCACCTCGCGTCAACGCGTAATCGAGACCCATCAAGAGCGTGCGCCACCAACTTGCGAGATCATCATTGGTGGTGATCGGCTTGCTGCACTGAAATATGACGCGTGCTTGCAAATGGTCCTGCAGGTTCTCACCTACACCGGGCAGCTCGTGCACCATCGGAATGGAGAGCGAGCGCAACAGCGGTTCCGGGCCGACTCCCGAGAGCTGGAGCAGTTGTGGACTCTGCAGAGCGCCAGCGCAAAGCAAAACCGATTTTCGTGCCTTGGCGCTGCGATCAACACCGTTCTGACGGAAGTTAACGCCGGTCGCGCGCTTGCCATCGAAGTTGATGCGGGTTGCCAGCGCGCCGGTTTCGATGCGCAGATTGGCGCGTCGCCGGGCAGGTCTCAAGTAAGCCGTCGCGGCGCTGCAGCGCCAACCCTGTCGCGTCGCCAGATGGTAGTAACCGACTCCCTCCTGCGACTTACCGTTGAAGTCATCATTCCGCGGCAGGCCGAGTTCTTGGCTTGCCGCAATCACGGCTTCGATCAGCTCATGCTTGCGGTCGATGGTCGAGCACCATAGCGGACCGTCGCGGCCGTGAAAGGCTGGGTCTCCATCCTCGAAGTGCTCCAGGCGCTTGAAGTAAGGGAGCACATCGGCATAGCTCCATCCGGGGTTTCCCGCCGCGGCCCAGCGATCGTAATCGTCGGGCTGTCCACGGATCGATATGAGACCATTGATGGAGCTCGATCCTCCCAGCGTCTTGCCGCGCGGCCAGTAGATCTTGCGACCATTCATGGTCGGTTCCGGCTCGGTATAAAAGCGCCAGTTGAACCGTGGATGAAACATGGTTTTGGCGTAGCCGATGGGAATATGTATCCACGGATACGAATCCGGGGGACCCGCTTCGAGCAGCAGGATCGATGAGCTAGCGTCGCTGGATAGCCGGTTGGCGAGCACGCAGCCTGCGGACCCCGCCCCGACGATGACATAGTCATGATCCACCATGGCATTTTACCGAGCGCCGCGTGCATCTCTTGCCGCATGGAAACTCCAGGATAAAGCGGGTGGTTTGGCACTTTGGAACGTAAATTGACACTCGGGAACGGAAATTGCTAAACTATGCGGTTTCGTCGGAGGGGTTCCCGAGCGGTCAAAGGGA
>VBCY01000518.1 GCA_005882995.1 Betaproteobacteria bacterium | reverse complement strand
GCAAGCGATCGAGAACGCCCCAGGTGAAAGCCCCATGTGCACCGCCGCCCTGCAGCGCTAAACAGATCGTTTTCTTTTCCATGGCTCATCTCCGCGCGCCAATCGAGTACCTCAACGCACGCCTGCCGCGAATCCGGGAATTTCCCGCGCGTTCGAGGTGGATGCCGGTGAATATTCCGGTGGTCGTTCAGTCGGGTTGAGCGATACACTTTTTAAGCGCATCGTCAGGGCAGCAGCCGACTCTCTCCCCAGCGGCATGCGCCACATCGGTCCGATCTCAACCTCATTGCGGGGTAAACGATGACGTACTCTGTTGAACACCTTTATGTCAATACAAGCGATTTTACCGACATCGTTGCGGTCGTCGGGCACGCCGGAGTGGTGCGCGCCGAATATTCGGCATCCGGCGAGCTGCCGATCCGCCACCCCGGCCGGCTCAACGTATTCGTACAAGCGCTGTATTACACGCAGACGGGTGTAGAGCCGCCGGGGCCCCACCCGCTCGCCAAGCATTCGCCTCCCGCAAAACACCAGCTGTCGATGTCGACGCGCATATTGTCGCCGGACGGCAACCTCTTCACCGCGGATCAGGTGACGCTCGCGGATCTCGAGCGCTTCCGTGATCTTCGAGGAACCTCTCAAGGAACGTGGCGATACGAAACATCGGGCGTCAGCACACCGCTCATCGTATCGGAGGGACTCCTGGTAACGGAGGGCGCGGCAACCGTCAGAATCGCAGTCGAGGAAACCGTTACATCGCGCAGCGCCGGCTTGCTGGTGTCCAGCTCGGGCGGCACCGCCACGACGCATCTCTACTCCTTCGATCTCTTCCGCGTCGGCCAATTCATCGCCGAAGTCCGATTGTTCGGCGGCGCCATCAGCCCGACGGCGAGGCTTTGGCTGATCGATCCCGACGGCGCCGTAGTCGCGTCGGCGAGCCATGGATTTCTCGCGTTTCCCGTTACCTTGCGAACACTCGACAAGTCGCGTGACGTCAACGGTCACGTGCGAGCGTGGCGCCTCGAATTCGCAACTACCAACCCGACTCTCGGCGAGTCGATATCGGCCACCGTCATCACGACGACGCGCATTCCGCTCTCCATGCTGCAGCAGCGCATTGACGACCTGCTCGGCCCGAACGGCAACAAGCTGTCGATCTACGGCGAGAACAAGGACGGCAACGCGCTATGTCGGCTGAAGATCCTCGACGAGTTCAGTGCCGAAACGATCGACATGCAAAGCCTCATTGACAAGGTGCTCGCCAAGAATCCGCAAGACCCGGGCGTCGACATCTCGAATATCCAGAAGAACATCGTATACAGCATCGCGCATCACAGACAAGATCTGGGCCACGATCTCACGCTCGACGTCGGCGCCATAAGGTTAACGATCCTCAGAGTCCGGATCGGCCCCAGCCAGCATCTCCAGCCGTCGATTCCAGCGATCACCGTCGATGTCGCGGTTCACGGCGAAATTGGCGTCGATCTCGAAGGCTTCACTCTGGTATCACTGTCGCTCAAGAACGAGTTTCTGACACTCGAAGTCGGCGTCGATGTTGACAGCACGGGCTCGATCGTCCTGCGATCGTGGATCACCGACGATCCGATCGACATCGATGTCCGATGGGAGGCGGCGGTCGCCTTGGGAATCCTGACCAGCGGCCTTATCACGCTCGGCATCGAGGGCTTGACCGCGTACATCCAGAGCGAGGTCAACGACAAGATCGTCAACGGCTTTCGCGACATCGTAGAAAATGCGATTCTGAGCGCGCCGAAAATCATGGCCATGCTGCTCGGCGGCGACTTCACGCTGAAATCGGTGCGAATAGAGAACAATGCGATCGTGATCGATTATGTCGCGCCCGTCGAGCCTGATCCGAAGGCGAATTCCGATTACATCGGCGTCATCGGCCGCTCGGTGATGCGGCTCGGCCCTGACATATGGCAATTGACTCCGCCCTCGCTCGGCGGGTCGTGGTCATGATGGAGAATCGTTCGTTCGATCACGTGCTCGGATACCGACAACTGATCGGCGATGTCGACGGCGATGGCGGCTACAGGGACCTGATCATGTTCCTCTACGATCAGGGATTTCCGGTCACGCTGCTCCGCAACTCCGGTATCACGCCCGACGCTGCGGGCTTCAAGACCAAGTTTCCGGCGCAGGTGGGCCACAAGCTCAAGGACGTCGCGCAGCAGCTCGCGAGCCAGCTGCAGACGAGCTTCGGTTCGACCGTCAACAGTCCGCAGGGATTCATCGACAATTTCGCAAATCGCGTCACCGCGGGGCTCTCCGCAAACGACATACTCGGAACGTACGAGGGCAATGACCTGCCGTTCTATCGGTTTCTGGCTGAGAACTACGCCTATTGCCAGCGCTATTTTGCGGCTCATCCAGGGCCGACGTTGCCGAATCGCATGTATTCGCTGGGCGGAGATGTTCAGTACGACCGCGTCGGCGAAGCGATTCTAGACAACAACAACAGCGATAACTTCGCACTGTCGCGCGCGCTGACCATCTTTGATCTGCTGACACGCAAGAATGTGAGCTGGCGCGTCTACGAATCGTTTCCTTCCATCACGATGTTGCGGATGTTCGCCCGCTACGTCGGTGACAACACCAACATCCTGCCGATCGCGAACCTCAGAGCTCACATCGCGGCCGGCAACCTGCCGTCGGTCACGTTCATCGATCCTGCGATGCATCACGCACCCGAAAACGACGACCATCCGGTGGCCGACATGCTATACGGCCAGATCTTCCTCAAGAGCATCTACGACGACCTGCGGGCGAACGAAGCGCTTTGGCTGCGAACGCTGTTGATCATCTCGTACGACGAGCACGGCGGCTTCTACGACCATGTGGTGCCGCCGACGGCCGAAATTCGAGCGTTGCCGAGCGTGAACAAGCTGGCCGCGACCTCGGATTTCAAGGCAGCGCTGACGACACCGTACGGCGTTCGCGTGCCCGCATTTGTCGTGTCGCCGTGGGTAGCGTCGGGAAAGGGCCCGGACATCACGCTGGATCATTGTTCGATTCTGAAAACGATACTCGCGCGGTTTTGCGGAACTGCAAAGCCGTTCCTGAGCGATCGCGTCAGTGCTTCGCTGACGTTCAATGCGTTCCTGATGCAGACGCAACCGCGGCTCGGTGAGATTCCGCCGTCGCCGCCGCTACCATCGTTAGCGTCGCTGCCGACGAATGCGCGAGCCGAGCACGCCGCCATCGCGACAAAGCCGGTATCGAGGCGAGCTTTGCACGAAGGCGACGCCGATTTCCACGACCTCACCGGCATGCTCGGGAGAATGCTCGGAAGACCGTACGTGCGAACGGAGGACGACGAGCGGCGCACCCGATAAAAAGACCCGGGCCGGACGCTTTAGTCCGATTCCCCAGAGGAGTCGACCTGCGTCGAGGACTTACTTAGTCGCACTCATCACAACGGCGGCTGCATTTGTCGATGCGATTGCGCGGATCGCCGGCTGAGTGAATGGATGCCACGAGATAAGCGCGAGCGTTGAGCGGAGCCGCTTTGACTTCATCATAAAAAACACTCGAGCACTGCACGATCAATGAGCGCCGCGGCGAAATGTTGCGTCAAATGCAAATGGCGAGCAACACCGAACGCTGACACCGAAGCGTCCAACTTGCGGTAGGCTTGCACGGGAGCCCACGCTCGGGGAGCGTTACCGGGAGCAACTCGCGGCGTGGGCGCCGCGGGAGGAGCGCGTGTCCACGGTTTTCATAAGCTATCGGCGCAGCGATGCCAGCGCGAATGCTGGCCGGTTGTGTGACTGGCTGAAGCGCCAGTTCGGCGCCGCCAACGTTTTTCTCGACACCGAGAATATTGCCCCGGGCGAGACCTTTCCCCGCGTCCTCGAACAGCGACTCGCGGCGAGCGATGTGCTGCTTGCCGTCATCGGTCCGAAATGGGCCAGCATCAGCGACGCCGCCGGCAACCGTCGCATTGCCGATCCGAAGGACTTCGTCGCGTTGGAAGTCGCGACAGCCCTGCAGCGTGGTATGCGCGTCATCCCGGTGCTGGTGGGCGGTGCGTCCATGCCGAGCGCCGAAGAGTTGCCGCCTGCACTTCAAGGATTCGCGACACGCAACGCAATTGCCATAGACGATAGCCGCTTCCACCAGGACTTCGACAATCTCGTCGATGCCATCATGGGCCGTTCGCGCGGCTTCGCACGTCGCGAGCTCGATCGCTTGCAGCGCGGGGTCCGCGTCCTTAAATCAAGTTCGCTGATCGCGCCGGTTATCGCCATACTGTTGCTGTTCACGGCGTGGATGCAAGTCTTCGATTTCTTCCTGCTCGACACACGGGTCGCGAGCTACAGCATGTGGTTGGCAGAGCAATTTGGCGGCTCGCCGGCTGAACCTTCGCTGGTGCTCATTGCGATCGACGAAGACAGCGAAAGACGACTCGGGCGCAAATACGGCAGAGCCCCCGAATGGCGAGCGGATCACGCCAGGATGATCGACCGGCTCGCCGCGGCCGGCGTGGCGGCGATCGCATTCGATCTCTACATCGAGGCTGAGAATGCAGGCGAAGGTGCAGCCGACGCAGCGCTCGCAGACGCAATCCGGCGAGCCAGGCAAAAGGGGATCCGAGTGATCATTGGCATACGCGCAGCGCCTGAACATGCGCCAAGAATGCTCCCGGCCTTGATCGACGCCGGCGCCACGCCCGGGTCCTTATGCATCGGAAGTCGGCTTGGCTACGCATTCAACGTGCCTCTCGCGATCAGCCCTGATCCAAGGGGAGTCCGTGACTTGAAGGCGGATAATCCTGCGCTTGCACTTGTTGCTGCGTTTCCAGGTCGCGCCGAAACAATCGACCAGGAGCGCCGAGAGATCCGCATGCGTGCCGATGGCGATAGCCGCTTCGCTGCTTATTCCGTACTCGAAAATGCGGAATCACCCTCGACCGATTGTCCAACTCTTGGCGCGGGCGGTGTCATCGCTTCACTTCTGCTGAGACTATCGCCAAGAGGGTTCTGGCGCGAGCCGCCGCGGCGCATGTCTTATGCACAGCTTCTGGACCCCACATCAACACTCAACCCGGACGCACTGCGCGGCAAGATCGCGCTGATCGGCGTCACGCTCAGAGAGGCCGGCGATTCGCACCGGGTCATGCGCGGTTGGAATAGCGACCAGATCTTCGGTGTGGAATTGCAAGCCGACACGATCGCCAATCTCGAGCGCGGTGTGGCCGTGCGTCCCCTCGGACCAACCGCGCAGTTGCTGTTCATGTTTGCGCTCGCTGCCGCGGGAGCCGCCGCGAGCTTCCTGCTGTTCGATCGCGCTGCACGCTATCGCGGACTCGCACTCGGACTCGCGCTGATCGCTTACGTAGGCGTGGGGGTGGCGCTTTACCTTGCATTCGCTATTCTGCTCAACGTGCTGTACGACGTCGTAGCCTTTGCGGCTGCGTACACGTTGCTTCGCCATCTGCAAAAGAAGGCGCTAGCCGAGCCTCTCGGGGAGGTTTCACCATGAGAACACGAGCCACACGCTGCGATCTGCTTTATAGCCGGCTCCTTTTCCTGCTATTGCTTTGCCACGCCGGATTCGCCGCGAGTCAGCCGCTTCCGACGCCTTTCGCGGATGAACGTCCGCCTGTTCTGGTCATGGTGGCGCGAGACGATCCAGCATATCCGGAGCGCTAC
Organism: Betaproteobacteria bacterium; assembly: GCA_005882995.1. Taxonomy (GTDB): domain Bacteria; phylum Pseudomonadota; class Gammaproteobacteria; order Burkholderiales; family Casimicrobiaceae; genus PALSA-1003. The sequence goes on along the minus strand of VBCY01000518.1, from coordinate 1,032 downwards.
ATCGGCGTGTTTGGCCTGGATCTTTCGGAGGCTGTAGCGATTTATCAGGATGGACGCCGCGTGCGCACCACCGTTCCGCACGTCCTTCAGCGCGGTGACGAGATCGAAACGGATGCCAACGTGATCGCCGTGATTCGCTACCCGGCCGGAGACGTTTACATGGGCGCCGCGACACGCGCGCGCATTGGATCCCTGGACGTGCTATTCGGGAAGGTGTTCGCCCGTGTGCGCGGCCTTTTTTCGGTTGAGAACCAGAACGTGGTGGCGGGCGTGGAAGGAACCGAGTTTGCATTCGAGGCCGCGGATGATGGAACAGTGAATGTAACCGTCTTGGACGGCACTGTCCGCTGTTCGTCGAAAACACTCACCTGGAACCCCGTGCGCCTCGGGCGCGGCCAGTCGCTGGTCGCAAACGGCTCCAATCGGGAACCGCGAGTCGGACCGGCGAATCCGGCCGAGCTTGCGCAGCTCCGTAGCTGGATTCGACGTGTCGACAATGCGGTTGCACCGCCAACGACACCTCAGCCGGTTGAGCCACCCCAGCCGATCCCCGTGCAACCGTCCCCACCGTCAGCTCAGTGGGGTTACTGCTGCGAGCAGGGAAACGTTTTCCGCACGGTCCTGGAAGGCTGTCGTGGCGGTTTCTACAGCACGCAGGCCGAGGCGTATCAGCGATGCAGGTCGGTGACGACGGGCTTTTGCTGCGCGAACGGTCGGGTATTTCCGAGTGCACCGCAAGAGTGTCCCGGCATTTTCTCTTTTGATCAGGCCGGAGCGAGAGCGAGTTGTGCCCCGCCTCCGTTGCAGCCGCCTCCGTTGCAGCCGCCTCAGTGGCAGCCACCCCTGCCGCCGCCCCGCGCGCAGCCGCAAAGCCCGCCGCCGCTCGGCTTTTGCTGCTCGGATGGTGAGGTGACGGAAACAACACGCGATCGGTGCCGTGGCAGCTTCTATTTCGACCAGCCGAGCGCACGAAAAAGCTGTGCGTCGCCCCCGCCTCAACCGTCGTCCGGTTATTGCTGCGCAAATGGGCAG
>VBCY01000102.1:12064-13538 GCA_005882995.1 Betaproteobacteria bacterium | reverse complement strand
GGATGGTATCGGCCATGCTACGCGAGACCGAGCACGCTCTTTATGGCGCCAGATCGAACGCCTTGTCCTCGCTGGGCAGCGCAACCGATCCAGACAATACCCGCTTGGTCGCGCCGAAGGCTTCCTGAAGAAACAGCGGTGGCACTGCTTCCGCGGCCAGCGCTTCGATCCGCTTTTGAAGTTCGGCAACCTTCTGCGCATTCTTGTCCGCGAGGTTGGTCGTCTCGCCCGGGTCTTGCGCGAGGTTGAACAATTCGATTTTCGACGGGAGCGTCAATTTCCAGACGAGCTTCCAATCGCCGTCCCGTATGGCAGCCCGAAACGGTTCGATGTCGTAGACGATTTCCGTTCGCGGAGACGGCTTGCCTTCGCCGATCGCGGGCCAGACATTCAATCCATCAAGCGTCTTCGCCTTGGTAAACGAGGCGCCGGCAAGCATTGCGAGCGTGGGGTACATGTCTACCATGTGGATGGGCGAGTCCACGACGGTGCCAGGCTTGATGTGTCCTGGCCAGTTGGCGAGAGCCAGCACCCGCGTGCCACCTTCGTACAGCATCGCCTTGCCATCGCGATACGGACCATTGTCGGCGGGGATCGTACTTTTCGACATGTCGACCTCGCCCGTGAACTTGGCGGAGCGAGGACCTCCGTTGTCGCTCTGAAAGACGATCAAGGTGTTGTCGCGCATTCCGCGCGCATCGAGCGCCTTGACCACTCTTCCGATCTGCTCATCCATCGCAGTGATCATCGCGGCATAGGCGCGACGGCTTACATCGCCGACCTGCTTGTACTGATCGATGTAGGCCTGAGGAGCCTGATAAGGCGCATGCGGCGCGGTAAAGGTGAGGTAGAGGAACAGCGGAGTCCTGATGTCGTGGCGGGCGATGAGGCGAACGGCGTCGTTGCCAAGGAGCTCGGTGACGTAGCCCTCTTCCTTGATCAGCTTGTTGTTACGGAACCAGTCGATCTTGCCGTGTGCGGCGTGAGTGTAGTAGTCGATCTCGCCCAGCAATGGACCATATTGATAGCCGAACCCGCGCTGACGCGGCCAGTACTTGGGATCGGCGTGGCCAAGGTGCCATTTGCCGATGATGGCCGTCTCGTAGCCGGCTTCCTTTAACGTCTGTGGCAATAACCACTCATCGGTCGGCAATCCATAAGTGCCCGCCGATGGAATGACGAGGGTCTGCAGGCCATAACGGTGCGGATAACGGCCGGTCATCAGCGCTGCGCGCGACGGAGTGCACATCGGCTGCGCATAGAATTGCTCGAATACCGCGCCGCCCGCAGCAAGCCGGTCGAGATTGGGAGTCACGATATCCGAGCCCCGAAAGCCGGCGTCTTTCCAGCCCAGGTCGTAGGCGAGGATGTAGATGATGTTGGGACGCGGCGCAGCAGCCCGCGCGTTCGGAGCCGTTGCACCGATGGTAATCAACACAAGCACCAGTAGCGATAGCCCTGCGACAAGACGAAG
>VBCY01000102.1:11406-11964 GCA_005882995.1 Betaproteobacteria bacterium | reverse complement strand
TTGTCTCCCACTCTAAAGCCGAATTTGAGAATGCGCAGGTAGCCGCCGGGCCGCTTGGCGAAGCGTGGCCCGAGCTCGTTGAAAAGCTTGTAGACGACGGCTTTGTCGCGCAGACGGCTCAGCGCAAGGCGCCGGTTCGCCAGCGTGGGTGTTTTGCCCAACGTGATCAGCGGCTCCGCCAACCGGCGCAACTCCTTTGCCTTGGGCAGGGTGGTCCTGATCGCCTCGTGCTTGAGCAGCGAGTTGGTCATGTTGCGCAGCATCGCCAGTCGGTGGCTGCTGGTTCGATTGAGCTTGCGAAGTCCGTGACGGTGCCGCATGTTAGTTTCCCAGAGCGCTTCGTTAGGGCCGGTCGAGATTCGCCGGCGGCCAGTTCTCCAGCTTCATGCCGAGCGAGAGTCCGCGCGACGCCAGCACTTCCTTGATCTCGTTGAGCGATTTGCGCCCCAGATTCGGCGTCTTGAGAAGCTCGGTCTCGGTGCGCTGGATCAAGTCGCCGATGTAGTAGATGTTCTCCGCCTTGAGACAATTCGCCGAGCGTACGGTGAGCTCCAGATC
>VBCY01000102.1:0-11293 GCA_005882995.1 Betaproteobacteria bacterium | reverse complement strand
GCGCTCTCCACGGAATAGCTCACCCGCCGCACCGGTGAGAACGACGCATCGAGCAGGATGTTGCCGATGCTGCGTCCACCCTCGGGCTTGATGCGAACCGTCGCCGACTGGTAACCGCGGCCCTTCTCGACCTTGATCTCCATCTCGATCTTGCCGCCCGACGTGAGATGCGCGATCACGTGCTCGGGATTGATGATCTCCACATCTTGGTGGCCTTCGATGTCTGCGGCCGTCACCGGCCCCTCGCCGTTTTTCGCGAGCTTGAGCGTTACGTGGTCCCGGTTGTGCAGCTTGAGCACCACGCCCTTCAAGTTGAGCAGAACATCGACTACGTCTTCCTGTACGCCGTCCAGCGCCGAATACTCGTGCAGCACCCCCGTGATCTTGACCTCGGTCGGCGCGTAACCCGGCATCGACGACAGCAGCACGCGGCGCAGCGCATTGCCGAGCGTGTGTCCGTAGCCGCGCTCGAACGGCTCCATCACCACCTTGGCGTGGAAAGGCGAGGTGCTCTGAACATCGATGATGCGCGGTTTTAAAAAGGCGTTGCTCTGCATGCTAAGTCCTCAAGACAATGCTCCAGCGGGAGCTGATCCGGTGCGGCGACGGCGAACGAAAGCTTCGGTTACTTCGAATACAGCTCAACCACCAGGCTCTCGTTGATGTCCTGGCCGAACTCGGAGCGCTCAGGCGCTCCCTTGAACGTGCCAGCCATTTTCTTTACGTCGACCTCGACCCACGAAGGGAAACCGATCTTCTCGGCGAGCTGCAGAGCGTCGACGATGCGCAGCTGTGTCCTGGCTCCCTCTTTGACTGCGATGATGTCGCCGGCCCGCACCAGAGCAGAGGGAACGTTGAGGACCTTGCCGTTCACCGTGACCGCGCGATGGCTCACGAGCTGGCGCGCTTCGGCGCGCGTCGAGCCGAAACCCATGCGGTAGACGACGTTGTCGAGACGCGACTCGAGGAGTCGCAACAGGTTGTCCCCAGTCGATCCCTTGCCTTGCGCAGCCATCCCGAAGTAACGCCGGAACTGCCGCTCGAGAATGCCGTAGGTTCGGCGCAGCTTCTGCTTCTCGCGCAGCTGATTGCCATAGCCCGACTGACGCATGCCCGAGCGCACGCCATGCTGGCCCGGCTTGGAGTCGAGCTTGCACTTGGAGTCGAGCGACCGGCGCGCGCTTTTCAGAAAAAGGTCGGTGCCTTCGCGCCGCGCCAGTTTGCATTTGGGTCCGATGTATCGAGCCACGTTATTCCTTTGCCGTTCCAGTTACCCGTGAGTCGCAGGCAAAGCCCGACGATTCACGGCAAAAAAAGCGATCAATTCCCCTAGATGCGCCGGCGCTTCGGTGGCCGGCAACCGTTGTGCGGAACCGGTGTCACGTCGGCAATGCTGGAGATCTTGAGCCCAAGCGCATTCAACGCACGGACCGCCGATTCGCGGCCGGGGCCGGGACCCTTTATCCGCACCTCGAGGTTTTTCACACCATATTCCTGCGCGGCCCTGCCGGCAGATTCCGCCGCGACCTGCGCTGCGAAAGGCGTCGACTTGCGCGAGCCCTTGAAGCCGGCGCCGCCCGAAGTGGCCCAGGCCAGCGCATTGCCCTGCCGGTCGGTAATGGTGATGATCGTGTTGTTGAAGGATGCGTGAATATGCGCGATTCCTTCGGACACGCTCTTCTTGATCTTCTTGCGGGCGCGTGCGGGCGCCGCGGGTTTTTGCGAGGGTTGCTGTGCCATCGATTCTTCCTATCAGGTCTTGGACTGGGACGGTCTGTTGAGCGCGATCTGCTTCGCCTTGCGCGGGCCCTTGCGGGTCCGTGCATTGGTGCGAGTGCGCTGACCGCGTACGGGCAGCCCCTTGCGATGTCTCACACCGCGATAGCAGCCGAGATCCATCAGCCGCTTGATGCTCATCGTCACTTCGCGACGCAGATCGCCTTCCACCGTATAGCGGCCGACCAGTTCGCGCAGCTTGTCCATCTGCGCGTCCGAGAGATCCTTGATCTTGGTCGAGCGGTTGATGCCCGCCACTTCGCAGATCAGTCGCGAGCGTGAGCGGCCGATGCCGTACACCGCCGTGAGTGCGATCTCGGCGTGCTGGTGATTCGGAATATTGACGCCTGCAATGCGAGCCATATGCCAGTCCTAAAGTTCGATTTCCGTCAGCCTTGCCGCTGCTTGTGGCGCGGATTGGTGCAGATCACCCGCACCACGCGATTGCGCCGCACGATCTTGCAGTTGCGGCAAATTTTCTTCACCGAGGCCATTACTTTCATTTGCGTCCCTTTGAATCCCGTTTCTTTCGCCAACGCGTTCTATTTGGCGCGGAAAATGATCCGTGCACGCGATAGATCGTAAGGCGTCAGGTCCACCGTCACTTTGTCGCCGGGCAGGATCTTGATGTAGTGCATTCGCATCTTCCCCGAAATATGCCCGAGCACAACGTGTCCGTTTTCCAGCTTTACCCTGAACGTCGCGTTCGGCAACGTCTCCAGGATCTCTCCCTGCATCTGTATCGTTTCTTCCTTCGCCATTAGCGCGTCGGCAGCCCGCCCTTGAAATTGGCCTTCTTGAGCAGGCTCTCGTACTGCTGCGACATCATGTAGGCCTGTACCTGCGTCATGAAATCCATGGTCACGACGACGATGATCAGCAGCGAAGTTCCGCCGAAGTAAAAGGGCACGTTCTTCCACGCGATCAGGAAATTCGGGATGAAGCACACCACCACCAGGTAGATCGATCCGATCAACGTCAGACGCAGAGTGATCTTCTCGATGTAGCGCGCGGTTTGGTCGCCCGGACGATATCCCGGGATGAAGGCTCCACTCTTCTTCAGGTTCTCCGCGGTGTCCTTCGGGTTGTACTGAAGCGCCGTATAGAAAAAACAGAAGAAAATGATCGCCGCCGCATACAGAATTTCGTGTACCGGCTGGCCCGGTCCCAGCGTCGACGCCAGGTCGCGCAGCCAGATCGTGCTCTCGCTCGAGCCGAACCACTGCGCCAGCGTCGCCGGGAAGAGAATGATCGACGAAGCGAATATCGGTGGGATTACGCCCGACATGTTTATCTTCAGGGGAAGGAACGACTGCTGTCCGGCGTAGACCCGGTTACCCACCTGCCGCTTGGCGTAATTCACCTGGATCTTGCGCAAGGCACGTTCCATGAACACGACGAAGCCGGTAACAACGATCACCAGCGCGGCGATGCCCAGCACCAATGGAATGGTGTAGGCGCCGGTGTTGACCTGCTCCAGCGTCTGCCCGATGGCCCGCGGAAGGCCAGCGGCGATGCCGGCGAAGATGATGAGAGAGATGCCATTGCCAAGGCCGCGTTCCGTAATCTGCTCGCCGAGCCACATCAGGAACATCGTGCCTGTCACCAGCGTCACGGCGGAGGTGAAGCGGAACGCGAACCCGGGATCAAGGACCAGCCCCGGCTGCGCTTCCAGCGCGATCGATATGCCGAGCCCCTGAAAGAAGGCGAGGCCGAGCGTTGCATAGCGGGTGTACTGGGTGATCTTGCGCCGGCCCGCTTCTCCTTCTTTCTTGAGAGCTTCCAGCGTCGGGACGACCACCGTGCACAGCTGCATGATGATCGACGCCGAAATGTAGGGCATGATGCCCAGCGCAAAGATGGAGAAGCGCGACAGCGCGCCCCCGGAAAAGACATTGAACAGGCCGAGGATGCCGCCCTGTTGCTGGCGGAAGAGCTCGTCGAGTATCGACGAGTTGATCCCCGGCACCGGGATGTGCGTCCCGACGCGGTAGACCACCATGGCGCCGAGCAGGAATAGCAGACGCTTTTTCAGGTCTGCGTATTTGCTGCCGCTTTTCTGCGCCGGATTGAAAGTTGCCAAAATTGCTCCGTCTTAAACGATGCTACCGCCGGCGGCCTCGATCGCGGCCCGCGCGCCCTTGGTTGCCGTCACGCCGCTCAACTTGACCGCCTTGTCAAGCTTGCCGGTCTTGATCACCTTGGCGCCTTTAGCGATCGCCGGCACGATGCCCGCGGCTTTGAGAGCCAGCAGATCGATGTCCGCGATCGGCAGCTTCGCAAGCTCGCTCAACCGCACTTCCGCGGTGTCGTCGCGCGACCGCGACACGAAGCCACGTTTGGGCAGGCGCCGCTGCAGCGGCATTTGACCGCCCTCGAAACCGACCTTGTGAAATCCGCCGGAACGGGACTTCTGGCCTTTGTTGCCGCGTCCGCCCGTCTTGCCGAGACCTGAGCTGCTGCCTCGCCCGACGCGACGCCTCGCCTTTTTGCTGCCCGCTGCGGGCTTGATTGTGTTCATTCGCATGGTTGTCTCTAGCCCTGCGCTTCGCTGACCTTGACCATGTAGCTCACTTTGCCGATCATGCCGCGGATTTGCGGCGTGTCCGATAGCACCACCGAGTCATTGCGCCATCTGAGGCCCAAACCACGGACCGTGTCGCGATGGCCCGGCTTCTTGCCGGTCAAACCACGCACCAGCGTCACTCGAAGTTTTTTTTCCTCGCTCATTTCAAGCCTCCGTCAACTGCTCGACGGTGAGGCCGCGCTTCGCAGCGACATCGGCCGGTGAATGACAGTTTTCCAGCGCGTTGAGCGTAGCGCGCACGATGTTGTAGGGGTTGGTCGATCCATGGCATTTGGCGAGGATGTTGGTCACTCCGACGACTTCGCACACCGCGCGCATCGGACCGCCGGCGATAATCCCCGTGCCCTCTGACGCCGGTTGCATGAACACCTTGGTCGCCCCGTGACGGCCGATCACCGCATGGTGCAGCGAACCGCTCTTGAGTCGTACCTTGATCATGCGGCGGCGCGCTTCCTCCATCGCCTTTTGCACCGCAACCGGTACTTCTTTTGCCTTCCCCTTACCCATGCCGACCCGGCCGTCGCCATCGCCGACCACCGTCAGCGCGGCGAAGGCGAGGATGCGACCGCCCTTCACCACCTTGGTGACGCGGTTGATGCTGATCATCTTTTCGCGCAGGCCGTCTCCGCGGTCATCCTGTTGCTGCCTGGACTGCTGCCGGCCCATTGGCTTTGCCATATTCGGTCTCTCGCTAGAATTTCAAGCCGCTTTCGCGGGCAGCGTCGGCGAGCGCCTTCACTCGGCCGTGATATCTGTATCCCGAGCGGTCGAACGCGACCGCTCCGATGCCGAGCGCCTTCGCTTTCTCCGCGATGCGCTTGCCGACGAGGGCTGCGGCGGGCTTGTTGCCGCCGCTCTTCAAGTCCTGCCTGACCTCTGCTTCGAGCGTCGACGCGCTCGCAAGCACCTTGTCGCCAGCGGGAGCGATGATCTGCGCATAGATGTGGCAGTTCGACCGGCTCACCACCAGCCGGTTCGCGCGTTGCTCGGCGATCCGCGCGCGCGTCTGACCGGCGCGGCGAATGCGGGCTTGTTTCTTGTTCATAGCTGTTTCTCCATCCTGTGCATGAGCGGCGTCTATTTCTTCTTCGTTTCTTTGAGAGACACACGCTCGTCCGAATAACGAACGCCCTTGCCCTTGTATGGCTCCGGCGGACGGTAGGCTCGAATTTCCGCAGCTACCTGTCCCACTTGCTGCTTGTCGATACCCTTGACCACGATCTCCGTCTGCAGCGGCGTTTCGACCTTAACGCCCTTGGGCATGCGATGCACGACCGGATGCGAAAAGCCAAGCGACAAATTGAGCTTGTCGCCCGCGGCCTGTGCCCGGTATCCAACGCCGACCAGCGAGAGTCTTTTCTCGTAGCCGTCGGTCACGCCCTTGACCATGCCGGCAACCAGCGAGCGCAACGTTCCATGGAGCGCGTTTGCCTCCGGCCGGGCCGCCTTGAACACCAGCGAGTCGCCGCTCTTTTCGATGCTGATGCCATCGTAGCGCCGCGACAGCGTGCCCAGCGGGCCCTTGACCGAAATTTCGCCGGCGCCGATATTCACTTCGACCTTGGGAGGCAGCTTGACGGGGTTGTTGCCGATCCGAGACATCTCTGTGTTCTCCGTCAGGCGACAATGCAAAGCACTTCGCCACCAACGCCGGTGGCCCGTGCCTTGCGATCAGTCATCACCCCGCGCGAGGTCGAGACGATCGCAATGCCCATCCCGTTCATGACTCGCGGAATGGCGTCCTTGCTCTTGTAAATGCGCAGTCCCGGCTTGGAGATCCGCTCGATCTTTTCGATTACCGGTCGACCGGCGTAGTACTTGAGGGCAATCTCCAGAATCGGCTTCACGCCTTCGCCGCTAACTGCGAATCCCTCGATGTAGCCTTCATCCTTGAGAACCTTGGCGATTGCCACCTTTACCTTGGACGTCGGCATCTGCACCGTTGCCTTCTCCGCCATCTGCGCATTGCGAATGCGCGTCAGCATGTCGGCGATCGGATCGGTCATACTCATCGTGTCACCTCAGTCCGAACTTGCGCGCCGAAGGCGCGCACTATGTTCCCCTCGCCCGTCGGGAGAGGGGATTGGGGTGAGGGGGTTTGGGTTCATTACCAGCTCGCCTTTACGACGCCGGGTATCTCGCCGCGCATCGCAATCTCACGCAACTTGTTGCGGCCCAGCCCGAACTTCCGAAACACCCCGCGTGGCCGGCCCGTCAAGCGGCAGCGATTGCGCAATCGGGTAGGGCTCGAATCGCGAGGAAGCCCTTCGAGGCGCCGGCGCGCCGCCTGCCGGTCCTCATCGGAGATCTTCGGATTGGCGATGATCGCGAGCAGCTCGACGCGCCTTTTCGCGTACTTCTTCACAGTTAGGCGGCGCTTCTGGTCGCGGTTGACCACAGATGTTTTGGCCATGGTGTCCTTTAGTTCTTGAATGGGAACTTGAACGCGGCGAGCAGGGCCCTGGCTTCGGCGTCGCTCTTCGCCGTCGTCGCGATCGTGATGTTCATGCCGCGGATCGCATCGATCTTGTCGTACTCGATCTCGGGAAAGATGATCTGCTCCTTGACGCCGAGGCTGAAGTTTCCGCGGCCGTCGAAGGAACGTGCCGAGACTCCCCGGAAGTCGCGTACACGCGGCAAAGCAATGGACACCAGCCGGTCGAGAAACTCGTACATCCGGTCCTGGCGCAGCGTCACCATGCAGCCGATGGGATAGCCGGTCCGAATCTTCCATATCGCGATCGACTTCTTGGCCTTGGTGACCACGGGCTTCTGCCCGGAAATCTTCTGCATGTCGCCAACCGCGTTGTCGAGGATTTTCTTGTCCGCGACGGCTTCGCCCACGCCCATGTTGAGTACGATCTTGCTGATGCGCGGCACCTGCATGGGCGAGCTGTAACCGAACTGCTGACTGAGCGCCGGCGCGATCTCCTTCTTGTAGATTTCCTTCAGGCGCGCCATTTCAGACCCCGATCATTTCGCCGTTGGATTTGTAGATGCGTACCTTGCGGCCGTCCTGCAGCGAGCGGAACCCGATGCGGTCTGCCTTCTTGGTGACCGGGTTCCAGATCGCGACATTCGACACATGGATAGGCATCTCCTTGGTCACGATACCGCCCGGCTGGTTCTGCATGGGATTTGGGCGCGTGTGCTTCTTCACCTGATTGACTCCCGCGACCAGAACATGCTCGTCGCCGACCGTCGCTTTGACGTCGCCGCGCTTGCCCTTGTCGCGTCCCGCGATGACAACGACGTTGTCGCCTTTCTTGATCTTGCGCATGGTCAGAGCACCTCCGGCGCGAGCGAGACGATCTTCATGAACCGCTCGTTGCGCAACTCGCGCGTGACCGGACCAAAGATGCGGGTGCCGATCGGTTCGAGCTTTGGCGTCAGCAATACTGCGGCGTTGGTGTCGAACTTGACTCGCGCACCATCATCCCGGCGTACACCATGGCGGGTGCGCACCACCACGGCACTGTAAATCTCACCCTTCTTGACGCGGCCGCGCGGAGCCGCATCCTTGATGCTGACTTTGATCACATCGCCGATGTGCGCGTAGCGGCGCTTGGATCCGCCAAGCACCTTGATGCACATCACCCGCCGGGCGCCGGTGTTATCGGCGACTTCCAGCATCGTTTGCATTTGGATCATTGCCAAATCTCCAACTTGAACCGCTGCAGCCGTGAATTGCGCTGACGGTCAGTCTTGGATCCCGGTTGGGTGAACCTGGCCGCCGGAATCCGCGAGGCCGGCAGCAAGGCGAAGCCAATTAGTATGGCAGGATTCTTGCTATCGAGCAAGCCTGCAGCGAATCAACGGCTTCGTTCACACAAGCTTGGCTTTCTCAATGAGGCGCTTTACGCGCCACGCCTTGGTCTTGGCAAGCTTCCTGCACGCCTCGATCTCGACCAGATCGCCTGCCTTGTATTCGTTGTTCTCGTCGTGCACGTGGTATTTGCGCGACTTCGTGACGACCTTGCCGTAGAGCGGATGCTTGATCCGCCGCTCGACGAGCACGGTGACGGTTTTGTTCATCTTGTCACTGACGACTCGGCCGATCTGGGTCTGGATCAGGCTGCCCTTGGCTGGCGCCGCTGTGGACGTCTCGGAAGCTTGTGTCATAACCTGGTTCATGCCTGTTTCGCTTTCTGATTGAGCAGCGTCTTCACGCGGGCGATATCGCGCCGCACCGCCGGAATCTTGGCGTTGTTGGTGAGTTGCTGCGTCGCTTTCTGCATCCGCAGGCCGAACTGTTCCTTGAGCAGCGCCTGCAGCTCCGTCTTCAGCTCGTCCGGCGATTTTTCCTTCAGATCCTTGCGTCGTTCCGTTGTTTTCATGATTCGGTCCTAGCCCAGTAAGCGGTGCACGAATGTCGTCCGGATCGGCAGCTTGGCAGCAGCGAGCGCGAACGCCTGGCGGGCGATGGCCTCCTCGACTCCGTCCATTTCATAGAGCACCTTTCCCGGCACGATCTCGGCGACGTAATACTCTGGGTTGCCCTTGCCATTGCCCATCCGTACTTCGGCGGGCTTCTGCGAAATCGGCTTGTCGGGAAAAATGCGGATCCAGATACGGCCACCGCGCTTGATGTGCCGGGTCATGGCGCGACGCGCCGCTTCGATTTGACGTGCCGTCAAACGGCCGCGCCCGATCGCCTTCAATCCGTATTCGCCGAAGCTCACCCTGGCGCCGACGGTCGCAACGCCTTTGTTGCGGCCCTTCTGCTCCTTGCGATACTTCCTTCTAGCTGGCTGCAACATTTTTTACTCCTGCACTCTTCCTCACGCGTTTCGGCGTTTCCGGCTCGGGCGGCGTCGCGGCTTGCGGCTCGGCGTTGTGCGGCATGACTTCGCCCTTGAATACCCAAACCTTGATGCCGATGACGCCGTAAGTCGTCTTCGCTTCGGCGAAACCGTAATCGATGTCGGCGCGAAGCGTGTGCAGAGGCACGCGTCCTTCGCGGTACCACTCGGTGCGCGCGATCTCGATGCCGTTCAGCCGCCCGGAGCTCATGATCTTGATGCCCTGCGCGCCCAGCCGCATCGCGTTCTGCATCGCTCGCTTCATGGCGCGCCGGAACATGATCCGCTTTTCAAGCTGCTGAGCGATCGAATCGGCGACCAGTTGCGCATCGATCTCCGGCTTGCGAATCTCCTCGATGTTGAGACCGACCTCCGTGCCCATCATCCTGCGCAGCTGCGCGCGCAACGTCTCGATGTCTTCGCCCTTCTTGCCGATGACCACTCCGGGCCGGGCGCTGTGAATGGTGATGCGCGCATTCTTCGCCGGGCGCTCGATCGTGATTTTGCCCACCGAGGCGTGGCTGAGTTTCTTGCGCAGAAAATCGCGGACCTTGACGTCCTCATTGAGGATCGTCGCAAAGTGCTTGCTGTTGGCGTACCACTTCGACGCCCAATCGCGGTTGACGGAAAGGCGGAAGCCGGTCGGGTTGATTTTCTGTCCCATGAGAATCCTTATTTGTCGTCACCGACGGTGACGCTGATGTGGCAGCTTTGCTTGAGAATGACGTTGCCGCGACCCTTGGCGCGCGCAGTGAAGCGTCGCAGGTTCGCACCCTTGTCGATGTAAATCGTCGTCACCTTCAGCTCGTCGATATCGGCGCCCTCGTTGTGCTCGGCATTGGCAATGGCCGACTCGAGCACGCGCTTGATGATCTTCGCTCCCTTTTTGGGGCTGAAGCTCAGCACGTTGAGCGCCTTGTCGACGGCGAGACCGCGGATCTGATCAGCGACCAGGCGGCCCTTCTGAGCCGAGAGCCTCACGCCGCGCAGGATGGCTTTGGTTTGCATGGCTCCGCTCCTTACTTCCTCGGTGGCGTTGTCGGCGCCACGACCTTCTTGTCCGCAGAATGGGCCTTGAACGTTCGCGTCAACGAGAATTCGCCCAGTTTGTGCCCGACCATGTTTTCAGAGATGTACACCGGGATGTGTTGCTTCCCGTTGTGAACCGCGATGGTCAGACCGACGAAATCCGGAGTGATGGTGGACCGACGCGACCAAGTCTTGATCGGCCGCTTGTCGGAAGTGGCGCGCGCCGCCTCCACCTTCGCCTGAAGGTGGTGATCGACGAACGGACCCTTTTTGATGGAACGTGGCATGGTCTATCCCTTTTTCGCTGCGTGACGGCGGCGGACGATCATCGAGTCGGTGCGCTTGTTGCGACGCGTCTGGTAGCCTTTGGTCGGCGTACCCCACGGCGACACCGGATGCCGATTGCCACGGGTGCGGCCTCCGTGCGGGTGGTCAACCGGATTCATGACTTCGCCGCGCACGGTCGGCCGGATACCACGCCAGCGTTTGGCGCCGGCTTTACCGATCGAGCGCAGGTTGTGCTCCTCGTTGCCGACGGCGCCGATGGTCGCGCGACAGTCGACGTGTACCTTGCGAATCTCTCCCGAGTGCATGCGCAGCTGAGCGTAGGCGCCCTCGCGAGCGAGCAGCTGCACCGATGCCCCGGCGGAGCGCGCGATCTGTGCGCCCTTGCCCGGCAGCATCTCGACACAGTGCACAGTGGTGCCGACCGGAATGCTGCGCAGCGGCAGGCAGTTCCCCGCCTTGATCGGCGCTTCGATGCCGCTCATGAGCTGAGCGCCCGCAGACACGCCGCGCGGCGCGACGATGTACCTGCGTTCACCATCCGCATAGAGCAGCAGGGCTACGTGCGCACTGCGATTCGGGTCGTACTCGAGCCTTTCGACTTTCGCCGCGATGCCATCCTTGTTGCGACGAAAGTCGACCACTCGATAGTGGCGCTTGTGACCACCACCCTTGTGTCGGGTCGTGATGTGTCCGCTGTTGTTACGTCCCGAGCCACGCTTTTTGGACTCGGTGAGCGCCTCGACCGGACCGCCCTTGTGCAGATCCGGATTGACGACCTTGACGAGTCCCCGCCGGCCTGGCGATGTAGGTT
>VBCY01000517.1:6118-7979 GCA_005882995.1 Betaproteobacteria bacterium | reverse complement strand
CGAGATCTATTTGCAATCTGGCATCGTGGCGTTCATTGTTCTGGCGGCATTACCGTTCATCTTGCGAAGCGACAATTCGCTTGCGGTTCGCGTAGTTTCGGGCTTGGGGTTCGTTGTCTTGGGCGCTATTGCGTGGGTGATTGGTCTCTTTGCGGCCAATGTCAACTTCCTATGTCGGTTGTTCTAGCAGTAGCGAAGCAATGAGCCAATCACTGCGCGATCGGAATTTGCCGTGATGTTTTGGCTTCCCTGGAGTGTCGATGTCGTCGTCGCCCTTATTTTTGTGTACTTCTTTTTTGTCGGTTTGGGCGACGGTTCGGTGTCTTCGTTCAATATCGTCCTATGGCTTTTGATTCTGTGCGTTTCGGCTGCGGTTGTTGGTGGTAGTCTGGCCCTACGAGCCAGCGGACGCACGGTCCTGGCGATTGCGCTTGTCACGATCATCGCTGTACCAAGCGTTCTTATTGGTTTGTTCTTCTTGGCTCTCCTTGCCACGCCAGCGCACTGAATTGAGTTCATTTATTCGCAACGCATTCGCCTTGGTGCATGCGGCGTCCTAACCTTATCGACTGCGCCCTAACCACGCGTTCAACCGGACCAGCCGGTACGGCCTTTCTATTTGGCGATCGCCGGTGGCGGCGGGCCGGTTAACTTGGTTCGTTAGGCCACCTTCCTTCGATGCCTCATTGCGATGACGCGTCGCATGTGGACGTGCATTCGGAGTGATGAAACGAGACCACGTCTCGTTCTTGCTCCAAGTGGCGGTCAACACCCGGATCGGGCTAAACTGTGCGCACTTTCGCGAAACAGTATCAAGTTCGGCCAATTGATGTGGGAGACACATGGACTGCCCGGGCTGTGGCTTGCCACTTCTCCACACTGCGGCGATGACTTGCCCGCGATGCGGATACTCTCCCGGTGAAGGTCGGCCGATTAACTTGCCTCGCGATGCCAGCGGAGTCTGGCGTTCGCTGCGTGGTGCTGCAATTGCGGTTCTGTTCGCCCTGTTCCTTCTTGGCGCGTATTTCCACTTCACGAGGTAACGGCTGAAGAAGGTTCTTGCCGTGCGCGATGGTTCGAGCGAAGCCGCGCGTTGGGGCCTAACCCCGCGTTCAACCGGACGTGGCGGTACGGGGCTTCATTCTTGGCGAGCAGCAGCGGCGCCACGCCGGTTAACTTGAATCGTTAGGGGGCAAGGGGATTCTCAGATGAGCTCCTGGCGCCGAAACAGAGAGCTGATCATCTTGGCTTGCGCGATGGATCCTCGCGCTGGTGTTTTCCGTTGCAATGATCGCGAAGAGCGATTTCCTGACGAACGTGGGCTTCCTCGTCCTCGGGACGCTGATTGCAATCTTCACGACGATCCTGAGCGAACGAGTTAGACGCCCCCGCGCAAGGGAGAGATCTGGCGCAGACTTTGTACGAGGAGCTAGCCGACCGAGTGGCTCGCTGCTGTTTCGACTACGAAGCGCCATGGCAAAGCTACTTAAGCATAGGGGTGCCGGGTTCGATGAGTTCCTTCCGCTTGCGGAAGTTTTCTCCAGAGCCTCCAATTGTCTTCCCCGCTGTAGCAAGTCAACTCGCGATACTTGAAGGTGGCGCACCTCAGGCTCTTATCAGGTTCTACTATTGCTTGGCAGCATGGAAGCGGGATGTCGATAATCTTGCTTCAGAGATCCATGTCAATGGAGGAGCGCTTACGTCCGATGGCTGCCAATTTCTCGCGAAGCGCCTCAAGCAAACTCTCCGTCCAGGGCTCAACGCGTTAGAAATACTGGGGCGTCGCGTGGAAGGCTGGGAGCGCATCGATGCCGCAGCTATTGCTGGCTACGACGAATACGGCGACCATGCCTCCGCCGGC
>VBCY01000517.1:0-6095 GCA_005882995.1 Betaproteobacteria bacterium | reverse complement strand
TCGTAACGCTCGATGACCGCTCAGGGCCCAGGCCGTGTAAGAACGGCGAGAGACTTGCGGTAACGATCCGACCGGCGCCTGGCGATCCCACGCCGCCGCCGGATGATCAGCCAACTCGCCTCAGCCGCGCGACGTCGTCCCTGCGGCCAATGGCGGCCGGCACCCAGTGCCGCCCACCCTGATCCCCACCGCCGCAACGCGGGGCCGAGGGGGCAGGGATGGAGGTCGAGCGCCAGGCCAAGGCGAGCGCACCGGTGCGGACACGAAAAGGTCGTTGCGGCGATTCAGCGCCACGGCAAGCGCATCCTCGGCGTCGACATTCCCGCGGTCGGCGTGCCGCTCTATTCCGATGCGCGACTGTACGGCGAGCATGGCATCCCGATCGTCATGTACGGCGCCGGACCGCGGACGCTCGCCGAATCGCACGCCAAAGGTCCGGACGAAAATCTGCTGCTCGAAGATCTGCGGCGCGCGACAGATGTCGTCGCGTGTACCGTACCTGACCTGATCGCCGCTTGACCATGGCGCGCCTGCGCGGCCTAGAATGTGGCATGCGGATCAACGGCTCATCGGATATGTCGCCGGTACGGCTCGCGCTTCGCGGTACGCTGCCGCAGCCGGTGATCTCGCGCCGCTCGTCGAACTGGACCGCGTTTACGGTCGAGTTCTATCGGTCGCGCGATGTCGACGTCGTCACGCAGTGCTCGTATCACACGATATCGGTGATGGCCGGTGACAACTGCGATATCTACCAGCGCCGCAACGGCAAGGAGCTTCGCGCGACGATGCGCGCCGGCGACGTCATCATCACGCCGGCCGGCCCGCCGAAGCACTGGCGCTTCGAGGACGAGGGCGAATTCATCGCCGTGCGAATGTCGCCTTCGTTCCTTCAGCGCATCATCGATGAGGAGCGCGGCGCGTCGAAGCGCCATCGCGACCTGCTCGACAATTTCCAGACGCGCGATCTGCACATCGAGCAGTTGGTGAAGCGCCTGCTCGGCGAATCGATGACCAAGGCCTACGCGAGCAAGATCTACGCCGAGGCTCTGGCGACCGAGCTCGCGGTCCACTTGCTGCGCAATTACTGCGTGACCAATGGCGCCGTCGCCGACCACGGGTATGGACTGCCGATCTACAAGCTCCGGCGCGCGACCGAGTTCATCGAAGAAAATCTGCGCGAAGACCTGACGCTCGACCGTCTTTCCGAGGTGCTGGCGATGAGCCCGGGGCATTTTGCGCACGCATTCAAGACGACGACGGGGCTTGCGCCCCATCACTACGTCGTCGAGCGGCGGATCGATCGGGCCGAGGGATTGCTGCGCAAGACCGAGCTGCCGATCGCTGAAATCGCGCATCGCGTCGGCTTTCACAATCAGAGCAATTTCTCCTTCGCCTTCCGGCGTGCTACCGGCGTGACGCCGCGCCGCTTTCGGGAACACGGCTGATTTCTCCCCGGTTTTGCGACGCGGACGTCGGCGTCCGAGATTTGTTTCAAAAACGTTCAGCTCGCCGAGGATCGCGCGCTCCGGAAGAATGGCGAGCGCGCACACCAGTTCGCGCGATGACGCGGCGGAGTGAGGAAATAGCAGGATTTCAAAAATTCCCGCAACCTATCGAAAGCGGAATGGGCTCAAATGAGGACTTGATTCGACAGCAAACTGGGCGTCGGATTGTTCATTCGGTAAGTACGACGAAGGAAGAAAAATGACCTACTGCACATGCAGTAGATCTGTTGCCGACTATACGTCAACTTGCGCTGAGAATAGACTCACGTATAGCCTGTAGGAATAACACGGCCTACTGCGGATATGCCCGACGCTTGCGGGCAGAACGCTGACATAGTAAGGAGGAACCATGAACAAACAGGAGCTAGTCAGGGCATTTGCAATTGCAACCGTCGCGTTGCCGGGTCTGTTACTCAGTGCTTCTATCGCCTCGGCACAAGCGATTTCTTCCGATGGATTTCCCGGTTCGGTGCCCAAGGCAATCTGTGGTCCTGGGGATCATGCGGAAAGCGGATTACAAGGCCAGACGACGGTGCAAGAACGTTTCAGCGGCGATTCCGAACGCGCCTACAACTGCAATCTGGAACTCGTGGGCCAGCAGCCCCAAGGTGAGTTTGAAGGAGCATATTCGCAGGATGGACCGGCGTACTACGGTGACTGCGCCTATTATGGAACCGACAACAATACTCCTCTGCAGCAGCATCACGGCATCACGGTGATCGATGCCTCGGACCCCCAGCATCCACGGGTGAGCGCGTACCTGGACGACACTGCCGCGGCGCTTACCCCACATGAGACGGTGCAGACCAATGATCGAAGCGGCCTCCTCGTGGCCGCCCAAAATAATGGGCCGGACTTTGCCGTTTATGACATTTCTGCCGACTGCCGCCACCCGGTCCTGCTGGCCGACATCCAGCTCCCAGGCAGCCAGGGCCACATGGGCGCCTTCGCCCCGGACGGCCGGACGTACTGGGTCACCCAGAGCGGGAGCAATCGCAGCTTCCTGTACGTCGTGGACCTCACCGATCCGTCCAATCCGGTGATGCTCCCTCCCGGGCATTTCTCGGGTGATGGCAGGGCGCACGGGCTAGAGGTGAACCCGGAGGGCTTCGCTCACGGTGTGCCCGAAGGGACACGGGTGTACGCGGGGCAGAACGGGAGTTTCCCCTTCACCAGCGTTGGGGGGAGGGACGGGCTGGTGATCATGGACGTCAGCGACTATCAGTTCCGTCGCCCCAATCCGCAGATCCGGATTATCAGCACGCTCTTCTGGCCGGACCAGGGGGGAGCCGAGGCCATGATCCCCGTGAAGATTAAGGGGCACCCGTACCTCATCAGCACCGACGAGGCCGGCGGCGCGGGCGGCGCGGGTGGTTGGGCGGCCGCATGTGCCCGGGGGGCGTCCCCTTTCGGTTATCCGCAGATCATCGACGTCGGCGACGAGACGAACCCTAAGATCATCGCCAAGCTCAGGCTGGAAGTGAACGACCCCGCCAATTGCTCGCTGCTACTCAGTGAGACGCCGCCGGATCCCCCCGGAACCGCGCCCGGGACGAACTTGCCGGCCATCTCGGGGACGACCAACTACAGCGAAGAAACATGTGTCGCTGACAATCCCAACAATGCGAAGATGCTCGCTTGCAGTTTTCAGAATGCGCAATTGCGCGTTTTCGACATTCGCGACCTCTCCCATCCGAAAGAGATCGCTTACTGGAAGGCAGGGGCTGTGCGGACGAGGGTCCTTCCCTCATCAGGGAGCTGGGCACCGGGCGTCGATCGAACCGTGGATAAGATCGCTCATTGGGTGCGCTGGGTCAACGGGAACGGCAATGGCCAGGGCCATGGGAATGGCAACGCAACCGAGCTGCAGCTCTGGACCGTCAGTGATGGCCACGGCTTTCAAGTTCTGCGTTTTACGGACAATTTCAAAGCGCACCACAAAGATCTATTCCAAGAGGCAAGTCAGTAAAGGCAGCCGCGTTCTTATCGATCAAAGGCTCGCTATAAAACTGGCTCGGCGCGAAAGCGCTGAGCCAGTTTTCATTGATGGGCGGGAATCAGCAAGGCATCCGCTTGTAACCGGAGTGCCGACGTTCCATTGACACTCGACTCAGGCCAGGGCAAGCCGATGGATCAGTGGACGTCCGGCTTGCTGTGATGATGATGCGAATGAGACGTCGCCTTGTCTGCGTCGGCTTGGCTCTGGACGCTGTGGAGGTTTCCCCATTGTCCTGACAGGGCGGGGCGGCCCTTATAGTCGACGTCTTCCTCGTCCTCATCGGTTTGCTGCATGCAAATCGGGGGCGCCCACGCGTCGGACCGCTTTTCCAGCGGCTCACCGTTGCGGATCCAAAATGCCGTGTCCACCCTGAGCGCGCCTTTCGATTGGCATCCGAGGACAGCAACGTTGCCGCAACTTCCTTGCTGAGTAGCGGCAGCGCGTTCGTGTTGGTCGGTCATAGGCGAGCTGGTCGGATAGCGCCTTTTGATTCTCCGGGTTGCTGGCGAACGCAATGAATTTATACGCGTCCGCCAATTTGCGATGCGCAACTCACCCTTGAACGCTTCGACCTGCGACGTTCGAGCGGGATTGAGTCACGACCGGTTGGGTTCGGCTAACGGCCGCGGAACACCGGGCACGCCTAGCGTACATTCAAGCGCTGTGCGATCCCAGCGAGCACGCTCAGGCGCTGGGTCGAAACTACTCTGAAGGACGACGTGCCAGCATCCCCTCAATGCGCTGCTACGCCCCCACGCAGACGTTCTTCGACAAGGAATGGAAGGCCGACGACATCTTGAAAGCGAAATGACCCACGGTTTCCAGGCCGTTGTCCGCTTTGGAGCATCGAGGTCGAGGAATCGAGTGTCCGCAACGGGTCCGATACCGCCTCTTCGATTCCTTAATCAGCTGACGCTCGATGACTTTTCGCGCCGGCCGGTAGTCCCAAATCGTTGAGGGCCCGCTTCGGAGATTTCCTCGCCGCGCATGCGGCGTCGAGCTATGTCAGCCATGCCTCGACTCCGGTCATTCCCTGCGTAAGTTTTTTGGGTAATGAATGGCAGGAGTTGGCCGGACTGAGCCACCCACGGTGCCTACCCGAATGACCGCAACCCGTCTGTTGCGGACGCTCAACCGAGTCGACTCAAGGACCGCTCGTGCCGGTAAGCGACACCCACCGCGCCAGTCCGAGCAGCTGCTGTCAGTCGTTAACCGGTCATGCAATGGCGTTGGTCGATTGGCTTCGCCTGGCTATGACTATCTCTTAGAACGTCGAACAAAATACTCCCAGCCTCCTCAAGTGCTTCGTGTTCTGCACAAAGCGCGGCATTTCGATAGTGATTTACGTGTGGCGCGTTAGCGGAGAGTACTGACGATCACTGGTCGAAGTCACTCACAGATCTTCCAGCGGCCGAGCTCGACGACTCTTACATTGCACATAGTGAGATTGCTCACCCCCAATGTTGACCTTTCGAGAGGGGCGGCGTAGCGTCGTCCTGTCCGTTACGAACATCGTTTCCCAATTCGTGCGCCGGCGGCTTGGCAGTCACTGGAGGGTCCCAGGTTGTCACATGGGAGAGGCGGAACCTTGACAAGGTACGAGCGACGAGCGGCGTTGACACGTTGCGCACTCGCCCTGTGTGGCCTGCTCTTCGCGTGCACCGCGCCCCCGACGTTTCCACCCGCCGCCCCAAGTACGGGCAAGCGGCCGCCCCCCACCGGGCGCGAGTTCCACCTTTCCGATCTCGCGAAAGCGGACATCGACAACGCAGCCGAGGTGCATTTACAAGAATGTCTAGCCTCGGCGCGCCTACTGATGGAAAAGCTCTATCGCCGCAATCCGCACGAGTGGCGCAAAGGTAACTATCCGAGCATGGACGCGGCAGTGGCGCGGGCGTTCGACGCACGGTCCGAATTCCACTTTGCCGAGCTCGGCAACCGACGCGGTGCCGACGCCATCGTGTTAGCGCTCAAGCCCGAGTATTCCGGGGATCGCGTTTTCGCATTCGGAGTCGGGCTTGCAAGCATGGTGTTCCTTGCCTACAACGGAAAGATGGAGTTCTACCTCACCGAAAGCCTCGATCCACAGAAGCTCTATAACTCGGCACGGAACATCGAGATCGCAGCCTGGAAGCTTGCGAACACTCGCGACGGGCGGGGTGAGCCATTGCTGCTGTCGAACGACTTAGCAGGCGATGTGCGCAATCTCTCCTTCGAACGCGAGTTCGGCAAGATGATCGCCTACCAGGATGTTATGGCGCAGATCGCCGCGCAGCGGACGAATCGGGTGATTCGGCGTGTCGTGCAAAGCCTAGCGACGGCGGCGTTCCTGCCGATCTAGGGGCTTCATTACGGCGGACCAGAAGCGGCGCCTCGAGAACCTGGGGACCAGGAAGCGCGGGGTGCCGGTAAGTACGCAAAGGAACTCGCTAGCTCGATGGCTCTAAAGCTGGAGCACCTCGAAGCGCTTCTCGACACGAGTGTCCGCGCTTTGGATCCTCGTGGTCGTGCTGCCACTGCTGGGCTTGATCCTGTGGTATTTCCTCGGACCACGCGATGGTAAGGCGTAGAGCGGGTAATTTGCGCTTTGT
>VBCY01000516.1:3015-6970 GCA_005882995.1 Betaproteobacteria bacterium | reverse complement strand
GAGGTCATAAACCATCACCCAACCGCGTAGCGTTCAATAGCGGCCGTTTTATGAGGTCGAATTTTCGTGACGTAACTGCTCTGCTACGCAAAACGAGTTTTTCAACAGTATTGGCCGATAGCGCCTACTTGATTAGCCTCGGCCGAACGTCCGCAGTCGCGGCGGCGAAGCAGACGATCGGCTTCGTCGAGCGTGTGGCCGAGAAGGGTCGATAGCGCCAGTTCGGCAACCGGCGGGGGACGGCTCCTTACCGTCTTCAGCCGACCTTCACGGAAATTCCTCGCGCGTCTGCAAGGCCGCGACTGCGGACGTTCAGATCAGCACAGCGTGTGTCGCTGACCGGCCGATTCTGTTGAAAAACGCGCGCCGTGGAAAAGGCGCAATTTCCCAGTGGGTGCGAAGCCCACCCGGCAAACTTTCGCTCCAGCCGGTAGCAATCGGAGCAGCCGTGAGTAGACCAACTTACAGTTAGCCAACGGTACCAGGCTTGAGTGGGGCCAGGCTCTTGCGGAGGTTCCGGACGCAAGAGAGCGAACACCAGGAACAAGAGTTGGGGCGAAAGCGGCTGGGGCTAGCCCTCCGATGGAAAAGGGTCGCATTAGGCGACTCAGCGAGTATGCGGGCCGTAACGTGCAGTGAACGTCGAGCAGGCCTCGAAAAGGAAAGATGCGGAGCCGACCCACCGTTTTTCTGGGGAAGGCTGCCATTCTCTGCGGAAGTGAGCGAAAGGTGCACGCGGAGAATCCGCCGGGGTAATGACGACAGCACGCATATAAGAAGGAAGTTGCAGCAACACGGGAAGCTGCACCACGTGGTCGAGCATGCGACCAACCGGAAGCCGGCGACGGCCAGGTCCGGGCGTGGCGTGGTGACGGAGAAGCCCGTAAGAGCGATGACGCCGGGTAATGCCGGTCGAGCAAAGGGGCCTCAGTTCAAGGCAGACGTTGAAAGTGGTGAAGGACAGGAGATTGGGCAACCTATCAACTCCGATTAGTGTTCAGGAACTGCAGACAGCGTTACATGCGAAAGCGAAGGCAGAACCTGAGTATCGCTTCTACACGCTGTACGACAAGATGTATCGAAAGGATGTGCTGGAGTTCGCCTACCGATGCTGCCGAGCCAACAAGGGAGCGGCGGGGGTGGATGCACAGACGTTCCAAGACATCGAGAACTATGGGCGGGAACGGTGGCTCGGGGAACTGGCGCAAGCACTCAGAGAGGAGAGTTATCGACCAGAAGCGATCAGGCGTGTCTATATACCGAAGCCGAACGGCAAATTGAGGCCGTTGGGAATTTCTTGCCTAAACGATAGAGTGTGCATGATGGCGGGGGTGGTGGTCTTGGGGCCGGTCTTCGAGGCCGACCTGCCAGCAGAACAGCATGCCTATCGTGAAGGGCGGAATGCATTGAGCGCGGTCGAGGAAGTCCGCGAGCTGCTGAACACGGGGCATAGGGAAGTCGTTGACGCCGACCTGTCCGGCTATTTCGACGGAATTCCGCATGTTGAACTTCTAAAATCGGTAGCACGCCGAGTAGTGGATCGGCGCATGCTGCATCTGCTTAAGATGTGGTTGGAAGCGCCGGTGGAAGAGACTGACAAGCGGGGACGGAAGATACGGACGACCATAAACCGAGACAGCCAACGTGGCATTCCGCAAGGCTCTCCGATTTCACCCTTGATGGCGAATGTCTACATGCGCCGCTTTATCCTGGGATGGAAGCGACTCGGGCTGGAGGCCAAGCTCGATGCAAAGATCGTCAACTATGCGGATGATCTCGTGATTTGTTGCAAGCGAGGGACCGACGAGGCTCTGATGCATATGCAGCAGCTCGTGGGGAAGCTGAAGTTGAAGGTCAATGAGGAAAAGACACGAACCTGTCGAATACCGGCCGAGAGTTTCGACTTTCTGGGGTACACCTTTGGAAAGACTTACTCGTCTAAGACGGGGCGGGCCTATATAGGTACGCGACCGTCGAAGAAGAGTATCAAGCGACTGCTTGCTGAGATCAGGCAGCAGACTGACCGAAGGATGACATGGCTAGAAGCCGCGCAGGTGGTGGAGCAGTTGAACGATATGCTCGTCGGCTGGGCCAATTATTTTAAGCTGGGTTCAGTCAGCAAAGCGTATCGCGCGATTGCTACCTACACGACTGCGCGGCTGCGCCGGTGGCTGTGTAAGAAGCACAAGCAACGCACCGGGGGATATCAATGCTATCCCGACGTATACCTGTATCAGCACTTCGGGTTGGTGCAAGAGTCTTTCGCAGCTCAATGGCTGGCCTGCGCGCTCCCCTGTCAACGCTTCGCTGACACCCTCACGGATGCCCGCGCATGACTCGGGGCCACTGTGGTTTGCTAGACCTTCAGTGCAGCGGACTTGCACCACCTACTCCTTGCCGGTTTCACCGGCGCACTTGAAAAACTCGTGAGCAAGATATTCCGAAGAGCTTTTCGGGGTCTCCGACCATCACCCGAGTGACGATCGTCGATCCTGGGCCGTTCTAGAGGGTCGACGTTTTCGCTTGTCGCGTGCAAACACTCGCCATTCGAGTCTTTCAACAGAATCGGCCAGTTCCGGTCTTTCGATCGGCATGTCAAGAACCGGCGTAAGCAATCGTGCGGTGGGGCCTCGTCGTGATGGAAGCCTGCGGCAGCGCGCACGAGCGCGAGCTCACGAGGCTGCAGGGCAGTCGCCGGCCTGTGCCACCCTCGGGGTGGAGTCCATATACGAGCGGTTAGGCTGCTCTTATGATGATGCAAATGCTACATTCAGCTTGCAGGAATCGAGTGGTGTTCATGCTTCACGATCCATTGGCCGTCCACCTTGCGCAGACCAACGGTCAAACGAAACTTAAGACTGACTCTCTCTCCGCTCTTTTCTGTACCCGTGCAACGCATCAGGGCGGTGACATACGCCACGTCGTCACCAGCTTCAACATTCATCTCGTCGAAATCGAAGATCACAGGATCATCCGACCAAGGAAAAAAGAGGTCCCAAGTTTTCCTGTACGCCTCGATTCCTCTCGACTCTAATGGCCCTGGTAAATCGAACATCAATATGTCGGGTGAGTGATTAACAAGAATCCCATTGAAATCCTTGGCGCGCACCGACCTTGCCCATTTTTCAAGCAACTCGAGAATCGCGGGTTGGTCTGTACGATTGTCCTTGCTGACGCTCATAATAATTCGTCCCACTTCTCGGGAGAGTTAGATGTCATTTGGTCAGAACCCGCAGCCCGCGTTCGCGTTGAACGCCATGAGCAAGGGAGCACGGGCCAGTTGCGAGCGTCCGTCTTCGAACGCGCTAGGGCGCTCGCGCCTTGGCAAGTGCTGCTCTCCAACCCCCTGAAAGAACAAATCGCGGAAAGGTGACCCACTGTTCAAAGAAAAGACGCGCTACGAAATTGAGCGGTCCGCTAAAAGGTTCCGGAGGCACGCACTCTAGGCGGTGTCCACGACCTTGTAGCGCTATGCTTACGACGACGCACCCGATAGTGACGGCAAGTAACCCAAGCGAAAGTTGAGTGGCGGCAGCTACGAGTGCAATGGTCCCGACCAGGAACAGCGGGACGGCAAATATATGAATTAGCAGGTTGGGGCGAGATTGGTGATACCGGGGATAACTCTCCCACTGCCGCCGTAATAGCTGACTGAGGGCCATGTCTAAGTGATCGGAGAGACTTAACGCAAAGTAGACGTCTTGAACATGACGGGAAGTAGACCGTCGCACATCCGAAGGTCGCAGTTCGCATCGCGAAAGCGTCCTCAGGACCGCGTCCTCAGGATCATTGTCGCTCCCAATGGCAATAGCGGACATGCCGAGACAGCCAAGAACAGCGATTCGAGCCCACTCAGCCGCTTTCGAGGCCGCGCTCGGCTGCAGCGCCAGGTCAGGTGGGCGAGTTCGTTACAAGCATCAGACCTGGTCGCCCCCTGCGCGCGGCATGGCCAGAA
>VBCY01000516.1:1819-3005 GCA_005882995.1 Betaproteobacteria bacterium | reverse complement strand
GAACGTCCGGGCGACACCGCTGTTCAGGGAACGATCGGCGTCGCCGAAGATGATCCGGACCGGACGTCGGAATTCTTTCATCTTCGGGATCATTTGGTTGCGGGAGCGGATCATAGGCAACAAGTCTACGTTCAGGCGAAAGAAGGCCGGTTGGGCACTCGGCGTGGCGGCGAACTGTTGATACAGCAGCGGCACGAACTCCCGTCTGACGTCCGCGTCTCGGATGAACCCCCCGACCTGCCACCAGTACATCCGGCGGAAGAGCCAATTCCCGAACAGCCGCGAAACCGGCCGCGCGATGTTTCTGATCACGGGCGTGGAGAAGAGCCAGATCGCCTCCGGAGGCCGGAGCGTCGGCATTTCGCAATAGTACGTGTTCAACAACATCAGCCCCGCCATGCGCTCGGGGTGGGCCAGTGCCCAGTCAATGGCCGGCGGGCCCGAGGCGTCGTGCGCGACAAGGGTGACTGGCCCCAGCCCCAGTTGCGTGATGACGGCGTCCAAGTCGCCGACCTGGTTGTCGGTGGTATACGGGTAGCCGGCTGGCTTATCCGATTCGCCCCACCCGAGAAAGTCAAAGAGAACAACCCGACGCGGCGGCGCGAAGTGCTGAACCAGGCGGTCGTAGAGGTGCATGTTGTCCGGGAACCCGTGCATCAGAATAATCGGCGGTTCCGACCCCGGATGCTCGCGGACGTAGATCCGGTGTCCGTTCCGGTGCACAAACGTCTCTTGGTAGACCATCATTGCCTCCGAACGGAACGACGCGAACAGGAAGTAGACGTCCTATATACGACGGAAAATGATCCGTCACTCGTCCGCTAGCCCTAGCGTATTTCTCGCTTCTGATACAGCTCTGCTTGCAAATGCAGAATTGACTATCATAGGTCTCGCTTGTGCTGCCGTCTTGAATGAACTGGCTGCGAAGTTTTCAGACCGGCGGGACTCCAATCAATGATGATCAGCCTTACTCCAGGTGCATGCCTTTGGCCAGCCGCGATGGTCGTTTGGGGTCCGGGCTATCAGAGCGCGGCACACAGGCACCATTGCGTGCAACTCGTTATGGCGATCGAAGGAACGCTGCATGTCAGGGGCGGATCGCTGAAGACGTGGAGGCGATGCGACGCGGCATTGGTTCGTGCAGACGCAGTCCACGCGGTTGACGCTCGGGAGGCGATGGCCCTCA
>VBCY01000516.1:0-1665 GCA_005882995.1 Betaproteobacteria bacterium | reverse complement strand
GCGACGCTTCGTTACCGACGTTGGCCGGTATCGCGGGGCTGTCGCAATCGCGTTTCATGCATGTCTTCACAGAATCGATGGGCGTCGCCGTGCGCCCGTACATTCTATGGCTGCGCGTACAACGCGCTTGCGGAGCACTCATGCGCGGCGGCACGGTAACCGACGCCGCGCTGCACGCTGGTTTTTCTGACGGCGCGCACTTGACGCGATCCTTCCGGCGTATGTTGGGGATCACACCGACCGAAATTGCTAGCCGCAAGAGAACAGCGCGCGGCGTTTCGGTTGAGGCTGAACTTGAGGCGACGCAGGAGCCGCTACCAGCTTAAGTATCGTTGTCTCTGATGGCTTCATGGCTACACTTCGACGGAGGTTCCCAATGAACCTGTCCCGCGAGGCCAGAATTGTGGCCGGTCTGACGATTCTGACGGTCCCGACCATCATGTACGGTGGCGTGACACTTCTCGGCGTCCTAACGAAGGGCGCCGCGGGGATCGGTCCGGGAGGGCTTGTGCTGGACGAGACGCAGTGGGCGCTGTTTCGCGCGGGGCATGCCCACGCCGGCGTTTGGGTCGTTCTATCTGTAGTGATGCAGGTGCTGCTCGATGCAGCGATTCTCTCGCCGGCACTGAAGTGGGTGGCCCGCCTTGCGGCACCGCTGGCGGCCGTTGTCGTATCCGGGGGTTTCTTCGGTCTCGCCTACAGCGCAAGTTTTGCATGGCTCATCTATCTCGGCGGAGCGTGTCTGGCTCTTGCGGTACTGCTTACAGGTATTGGACTGTTGCGCCGACCGAGGTTTGCCGGAAGCGGCTGACGACTGCACCGCTTCCCGGGCGGCGCGATGCTGCGGACCCATCGGGGTTTATTAACCGGCTAGGATCCGACGTACCCGACTCCCCGAGCCATCAGCGCCGCGCACAGGATGACGAGCGCGACGCAGGCCAGTTCTCCGAGGATGACCAGCCGGATCCACTTCATCTTCTCTCGCTGACCGCCGGCAGCTCGCCGCGCCTGAGCGCCGGCCGCCACGAGAAGAACTCGCGTGTCGGGTAGATCGACAGTAGCCCAATCGAACAAGGAAGTCTTGGCGATGGAGGGCGCGCTGTGCAGGTAGGACTGCGGACCCTTCTCGAAGAACGCGACCGGCAGCGCGCCGACGACGAGCGCGACGCCCGCGGCGATTCCGTAGACCCGATCGGCATTGAGGATCCGCCGCGCGTCGCGCAGCCTGAGTTCCTCCCGGCTGAGAATTCGTTCGCTGACGAGTGCGGAGACGAGTGCGAACGCCGCGCCGTGATGCAAGAAGGCGAAGAGGGCGGACTCGTGGACTACTCCACTGATGGCATGACCACTATGAAGTGGTTGCCGTCTTTGCTACCGCGCCTGTCATCCAGCCGCGAACGACAGGAATGGGCCGTAGAGGCGCCGGTCATCGTGATGTATCGGCCGGCTGTACCCGACCCCATAGCCGCCGTTGTCCGTTTCCGAAAGCAGCCGGGAAGTTCGTGCCGGTAGCGGACGTTTAGCGAACGGGGGTAACCGGCGACCCGCTGCGTGGGCGAAGCCGCGCACGCGGGACGTCCGTGTCGGCCGGGCGGGCTAGGTCTGCCGCAAGATGGGCAGATAGTCCGCGGCGTTTGCGACACGACCACGAAGCAGGTGTCGCTG
>VBCY01000515.1 GCA_005882995.1 Betaproteobacteria bacterium | reverse complement strand
CAAAACCATGAGCATCCTCGTCAACCAGAACAGCAAGGTCATCACGCAGGGAATCACCGGCAAGACCGGGCAATTCCACACACGGATGTGCCGCGACTACGCCAACGGCAAGAACTGCTTTGTCGCCGGCGTCAATCCGAAGAAAGCGGGAGAGGACTTCGAAGGCATCCCGATCTTCGCGACTGTGGCAGAGGCGAAACAAGCGACCGGCGCGACGGTCAGCGTTGTCTATGTGCCGCCACCCTTCGCTGCGGGAGCGATTGACGAAGCGGTCGAAGCCGGGCTCGATCTCGTGATCTGCATTACCGAAGGCATCCCTGTCCGCGACATGATCCGCACACGTTACAGGATGAAAGGCAAAAGTACGCTCCTGCTGGGTCCCAATTGCCCCGGCGTGATAACGCCTGACGAGATCAAGATCGGAATCATGCCGGGACACATCCATCGCAAGGGGCGCATCGGGGTGATATCGCGTTCCGGAACGCTCACCTACGAGGCCGTGGCGCAGATCACTGAATTAGGTCTCGGGCAGTCCTCCGCGGTCGGGATCGGCGGAGATCCGGTCAATGGTTTGAAGCATGTCGATATCCTCGAGCTCTTCAACCAGGATCCTGAAACCGACGCTGTCGTGATGATCGGCGAAATCGGCGGCAGCGACGAAGAGACCGCAGCGCAATGGGTGAAGACCAACATGAAAAAACCGGTCGTCGGATTCATTGCAGGCGTTACGGCTCCGCCCGGCAAGCGCATGGGACACGCGGGCGCGATCATTTCAGGAGGCAAGGGTACGGCGCAGGAGAAGCTCGAGGTAATGGAGGCGTGCGGCATCAAGGTCACGCGCAACCCAGCGGAGATGGGTAAGCTGCTGAAGCAGGTGATGTGACGGAGGTTAGCGCAAACACACACGTCGTTCCCGCGCAAGCGAGAATCCAGCGTCTTGGTCCGACGACACTGGATCCCCGCGTTCGCGGGGACGACGCCTCGGCGACGAAAAGATTGTCATCCCGGGCGAGTGCGTAGCACGAGGGCCCGGGATCCAGTTTCCTTCGCGGCGCAATCCGACGCCCGCGTCTAATTGAGTTGGGCCTCATGAAATCGTGCCCAGCCTAGCGTATCGTTGAGTTGACCCATGTGAGCGCAGACAATTTATGTCGACTCAGCTCGAAGAAGTTGAAGCCGAAGCGCTTAAGCTAACTGCCGAAGAGCGTGCTCATCTCGCGGATCGGTTACTCGCTAGCCTCAGTGAAGACGCCGAGGTTGAGGACGCTTGGGCAATCGAGGTTGAACGCCGTGTTGCCGAAATCGAAAGCGGTCGTGTTCAACTCGTGTCAGCCGTTGAGGCCATTGCACGCGCGCGCACCGCGCTCAAGTGATCGTCTCGGTCTCGCTAGAAGCGGAGCGCGAGCTCATCGACGGAGCACTTTTCTACACCGAACAGGCGACCACTGAGTTGGGGCTTGTGTTCATCGCCGAATTTGAGCGCGCCCTCGAGATCCTGCGCGAGCATTCGTCGGGCGTCACGTCGCAACGCTACGTGAATCGGAGTATCCTTTCTGATATGAAAGTTGCAACCGGGAAGGTGGTTGGCGGAAAGGTAGTTCTCGAGGGTGTCTCCCTGGAGGAAGGGACCTCGGTGACGGTTCTCGCCAAAGATGATGACGGCAGCCTCGAGCTTACGCCCGAGCAAGAGGCGGAGTTGCTCCTTTCCATTGCCGAAGCTGATCGCGGGGAAACGGTATCTGCTGAAGAGGTGCTTGCGAAGCTCGTCCATCGTCGCGGCTAGATAGACCGTGGACGTCCGCGCCACGAAGCGCGCACAGGCCCAGATTGATCGGGCCGCTCAGCGGTGGGACCAAAATCGCGATCTCGCACCCGAAGCCTTCGACGAAGATCTCGCGAAGGCTTTTCCCCTTCTGAGCACGAGAGTTGGAGGTCGCCCTTTGTAGCCATACCAATGTATGGCTTTTTGTCTGGCTTAGGCGTAGTATCACCGGATGGCCAACGCCCGATTCGAGTGGGATCAGGGCAAGGATCGCGAGAATCAGCTGAAGCACGGTGTTGGTTTCGCGATGGCGCAGTTCGCATTCGCCGACCCTCAGCGGGTCATCGCCGAGGATAGATCACATAGCTCCAGCGAACAACGTTACTTCTGCTTTGGCACGGTTGGCGGCGGCATACTCACCGTCAGGTTCACCTACCGGCCGGGCGTCATTCGCATCTTTGGCGCCGGCTATTGGCGGAAAGGTAAACAACTCTATGAGCGCGAAAATCAGATACACCGATGAACCTTTGGGCAAGCCCAAAGTTGTCGCAGACTTTCTTCCCGCTCCCGAAGACTTAGTGTTTCGTGACGAAGGCAAGCAGGAAGCGGCGAAACATAATACACAATACCAGCGGATGATCCGTCGCCTTCTTGACGTCTACGCAGAACATCACGCGCGACCTGTAACCTCTCGCTCGACCCGGACGCGCCATCGGCGCGCCGGTTAGCTTCGCTTTAGGCCCCCCGTGCAGTCGATCCGGGTATCATAGTCTTGGAACTCAATCGTGAAGCGCAAAATGAACCCGCCCGCCGTCCATCGCGATCCCGAAATCCTTGGGGGCACGCTCGTTTTCGTCGGCACGCGCGTCCCCGTCAAGAACCTGTTTGACTACCTCGAAGCAGGCGATTCGCTTGATGAATTCTTGGAATCCTTTCCGTCTGTGACCCGAGAGCAAGCCGTCGCAGCGCTTGAACTTGCGCGAGAGGCACTGGCGCCGGATGCGCATCCTGCTTGACGAATCGTTGCCTGTCGAGTTGAAATTGGAGCTTGCTGGTCATGATGTTCGTACTGTTCAAGAAACGGGTTGGTCGGGCTTAAAGAACGGTGACCTTCTCGCGCCTTCGGTCACTCGCTTCGACGTTCTATTGAGCGTTTCCTAACTGCGTGACATG
>VBCY01000514.1 GCA_005882995.1 Betaproteobacteria bacterium | reverse complement strand
TGAGCGATTCAAAGCGCGCTACCGTCTATTTTGATGCTGACGTCCACCAGGCTTTGCGGTTGAAGACCGCGGCCGCAGACCGATCAATTTCCGACGTGGTTAATGAACCTGTAAAGGTGGCGCTGGCCGAAGATGCTGAAGACCTCGCCGCATTTGACCAGCGCAAGGCCGAGTATTTCTTTCGAATCTTTTGTCCGTGCCCTAAGGCAACGTGGCCGGATATAGGCTGCTCATCAAGCCGTCCGCTGGGAAAGAGATCGAGGCTCTGGGTCAGAAGAAGGACCGCCAGCGCATCGTGAACCGAATCGCTGCGCTTGCCTCCGAACCGCGGCCGGCTGGGAGTGAAAAACTTGCCGGAGCGGAGGGACGCTATCGCATTCGCCAGGGCCAGTTTCGAATCGTTTACGCCGTCGATGACGCAAGGCGCACCATTGAAGTCGTCAAGGTCGGGCACCGCCGTGAAGTCAATCGCGGCGTCACCTAACCTGTCCCTCAACCGGGCCGCTCCCCGTCAGCGCTGGCGCGCTGTCCGCTCGCGGCCGGTTAGCTCGTTCGTTAAGCCGCTGCTAAGCTCCTTGACGCATATGCGTTTCGTATATACAATGATCTCATGCGGTTCACGTGGAGTGATGCGAAACGCAAACTGAATATCGAACAGCACGGCTTCGACTTCATCGACGCGCCGAGAGTCTTTGACGGTCCCACCTATACCTACGAAGACGATCGCTTCAACTATTCCGAACAACGCTTCGTGACGCTCGGTACTCTTGATGAGTTGGTGGTTTCTATCGTCCACACCGAGACCTCACGCGTGATTCGCATCATCTCATTCCGTAAGGCGACGAAACATGAACAAGCGATCTTCTTCAAGAATATCTAGAACTGATTGGTCCCGTGTGCGCGCGATGACCGATCGTGACATTGCGGTCACCGTAGAGCATCCCGAGGCCTCCGTCAAACACATCGTTCACGGCATTGTTCGCCGCGGCCTGAAGCCAGTACCGCCCAAGGCGTCCATTTCGCTTCGGCTAGACACCGATGTTCTCGAATGGCTCAAGTCTCAGGGCCCCGGGTATCAGACGCGAATCAATGCCATTTTGCGTGCATTCAAAGAGGCATCGGCCTAACCGCTCTACGGACTTCCCCGTCAGCGCTTGCGCGCCGTCGCGCGGGTACGTCCGCCCTCTGGCGAGATAGTTCAAGCCGACTGCATTGGTACGAAGCCACCGGCATTGGCAAGCGTGAGTTCAAGATCAAACGATTTCTGTGATCGTTTATCTGCGTGAAGAACGAGGGCTATCCTGTCTCCCTCGAACTGAGGAAGCTTTATGTCGCCCTCCCCGATGCGAAGGCTGCGGTGCATGGCCACTTGCGCGTGGTCGACGAATCGGGCAAAGCCTATCTGTATCCGCAAGAATTCTTTGTCGCGGTCGAGTTACCGCAGCCCGTTCGGCGGCGTGTGCTACAAGCGGCCTAAGCGCTCGCTCAACCCGGACGCCTCGCCGGCGGTGCTGGCGCGCCGTCCGCTCGGCGCCGGTCAGTTTCTCCCGTTCGCCGCGCGCCGCGCCAGATCGATATCGAGGTACTTCCAGTACGGCTGGAACACGAAGGGACTGTAGCCTTGCACCCATGGGTGCACGACCTGGTTCTCGATCCGGAACACGTTGGGCAGCATGGGCATGTAAGCGCGCGCGATTTCCGACATCTTTTTTGCAGTCGCGATCTGACCGGCCTCGGTGGGACTCCGGACGTAGTCCTCCATCGCCCGGTCGTATTCGGCGAGCTTGAATGCGCTGAAGTTGACCGTTCGCGGCTGTCTGCTGTAGAGCTGCGTGAGCTCGGCCCAACCGGACGGGAAGCCTCCGTAGCCTCCGACGTACATCTGGAACTTGCCTTGCTGGAGCTCCTTAATCACGTCCTGGAACGGCGTAATGTGAAAGTCCATGCGAATGCCGATCGCATCCATGTTCTTCTTGAACAGCGTTGAGAGCTCGCGTGTGGTGCCGCCCGAGCGCAGCGACATGGTCACGGTGAGCGGCTTTCCGTCGGGTGTCATCCGGTAGCGCGCAGCGTCGCGATTGCGGTAACCAAAGCTATCGAGCAATGCATTGGCGGCAGCGGGATCGTACGTTGATTTGGAGGGAAGCTTCGGATCGTGTCCCGACACTCCGGGCGGGACAATCTGATTCGCCACCAGCGCCTGGCCTGCATACACGACGTCCACTTCGGTCTCACGATCGAACCCCATCGCGATGGCGCGGCGCAGTGCGACCCGCTCCTTACTCATCCCGCCGATCGCGGGATCGGTCATGTTGAAATAAACGGAGAACAGATAAGGCTCGATCACCGCGAAGTGCATCATCCCACGCGCTGCGTACTCTGCCTTGAGCCTGCCGCCGGCGAGCAACCGGTTGGCGATTTCGCCACGCAGCATTGCGAAATCAAGCGCACCGCTTTCGAACTCGAGCATTCGCGTGAGATCTTCCTCGATGACGCTCACTTCGACGATACCAATCTGCGGCAGCGTCTTGCCCTGCATGCTTTTTTCCAGCGCGGCGTGCGCCGGAGCTAAGCTCTCCGGAAAGCGCAGCGCGCGGTACTTGGGATTCGCTTCGAGAACGACACGCGAGCCACGCTTCCATTCTTTCAGCCTGTAGGGCCCCGTTCCCACGGGTCGCACACGGATGTCGTCGCCGGCCGCGTCGACAACTTCGCGAGCCGCAGCACCGATGAAGCCGATCAGCTCGTTGATGTTGGGATAATTCGGCTCGGTGAGTCTGAGTTGCAGCGTGTAGCGATCGAGCGCGCGCAAGCCCTCGAGCGGGTGGTCATAGTCTAATTTTCCGCTCGAGCGGGCGTCTTCGACGACGGCGCGTGCGCCGACGATGAGATCAGTGAGAGTCGTCGAGCCACCGCGCCGCAGATTCGGATCGATCCATCGCTTGTATGAATACACGTAATCCGCCGCAACCAGCTCGCGCGGCTTGCCTTTGAAAGCGGGATCGTTGGTGAAGAAGATTCCTGGCTTCAAGCGCATTGTCCACGTCTTGCCGCCGTCGGTAACCTCGACCGGCCCGGCCGCGGTGACCGGAGACAAGCGCGGCGGGTTGGCGAGATAGTCAAATTCGTAGAGCGGCTCGAAGATCGCCATGATGATCTGGAACGACGGATCATCGTTGTACTGATGCGGATCGAGCGTGTCGATGTCGAAAGAAGCGACGCGCAGTACCTTGTTGGGGTCCGCGGCGATTGCGGCGGATGCGAGGAATAATGCGGCGCAGAGGAACGCAGCGATAGCGCTTCCCGCGGTCTGACCAGCCGAAACTCGGTGCCGTCGATCGAGCATCGCGCGATTATGCATCAAGCGGGCTGCCGAGCTCGTCGTCTCGTCCGACCGATCCGCTATCATGCACGCAGCTACTCAATACGGAGGACGAACAATGAACAAGCTACGGATAGTGCCGGCGCTCATCGGCTGCGTGGCATTCGCTGCCACTGCCACAGCGCAGGTGAAGATCGGAGTGACCGTCTCCGCCACCGGACCCGCGGCGTCACTGGGCATTCCCGAGAAGAACACGATTCCGCTGTGCCCGAAAAATGCCGGCGGCAAGACGCTCGAATACTTCGTGCTCGACGACGCCACCGACACGACGACCGCGGTGCAAAACACGAAGAAGCTGATCGGGGAGCAGAAGGTCGACGCGATCATCGGTTCGACCACAACACCGAATTCGCTGGCGATGATCGACGTTTTCGCGGAAAGTGAAACGCCCGTGATTTCGCTCGCCTCATCGATTCGCATCATCGACCCCGTCGACGCCAAAAAGGCGTGGTCGTTCAAGACGCCGCAAACCGATGTGATGATGGCCGGAGCAATCCTGGAGCACGCCTCCGCCAACGGAGTCAAAACGCTCGGCTATGTGGGCTTCAACGACGCACTGGGCGAAGCCTTCTTCGCCGAAGTCGACAAGGCTGCAAAGTTGCGCAACATCCCGCTGGTCGCCAACGAGCGCTTCTCGCCCAAGGACACCAGCGTCACAGGACAAGCGCTTAAATTGATCGCGGCGAAGCCCGACGCGATTGTGATCGGCGCGTCCGGGACACCGGCCGCGCTTCCTGGGAAGACGCTGTCCGACCACGGATACAACGGCAAGATCTATTTCAACCACGGTGTCGCCAACAACGACTTCCTGCGCGTTGGCGGAAAGGATGTCGACGGCGCATTCGTGCCCACCAGTCCGGTCATCGTCGCGAGCCAATTGCCCGATTCGCATCCCGCGAA
>VBCY01000512.1 GCA_005882995.1 Betaproteobacteria bacterium | reverse complement strand
GGGCCCCATCGTGCTCAAGCGCAACTTCGGCATGGCCTGGGGGATCGGGGGTTGGCTGTTGTGGCCATTCATGCAGAAAATCGGACGGCCCGCAGTGCAAAGACTTTGTGAGCGGATTGTCGCAGAGCTGAAGACGACATTCGCCAGCCACTACACCAAGGAAGTCTCTCTCGCCGAAGCGCTGTCGCTGAGCGAGATCGCTGTCTACGGCAAGCGAGGCACCGGCGAGAAATACCTCATCAACCCCAACAAGGTGTGAACATAGCCCGGGCTCGAGGCGAAGCTGAAACCGTGTCGGCGGTCTCGGGCTTCACACGCCGCGTTGAAACCCACGCGGGTCGGCCTGTGACCAAGGCACGGCAATTGCTGAGCAATGCTTGCCGCCGTCGAAAGCGAAGACGGCCGACGCCACATCAAGGAAGACGTGCCTATTTCGACCAACACCCGACGGTGCTCGACGCCGGCGGGTGCCGCTATTCGTACGTGGCTGACGCACCTCGTCACCGTTGCCGCGCTGCTGCTCGCGAGCGACGCGCTGGCCGACGCCGATCTTGTCAGTCGTGCGCACGGCATCGAGGCGGCCCTTTACGGATATCCGCAGCGCTCGCTTGACGAGTTGGGGGCCTTGGCCTCTCGCGCTGACTCCGCTTCGGGAGTAGAGCGCAGATTTGTCTACGGCCTCTATGGGCTCGCGATGGTGCTGTCAGGCTACACAGGGGCCGCCGCCGCTCTTGCAGACCGCCTGGAGGCCAAGGCCAAGCAGGAGCGTGACTACTCGGATCTCGCGGTGGCGCTGCTCATTCGAAGCAGCTTTGAATCGTTTGTGGGAGACGCGGGCAAATCGGCTGCCCTTGCACGTGAAGCGAGGGAGCTCGCCGCTGGATCCGGCGACGACTTTATCGACTACTGGGCGGCGATGGCGCTGGGGACCGCGGATCGCACGCGTGGCCACAACGAAGAGGCATTGGCAAGCCTGCAGAACGCACTCTCTTTCGCCGAAAAGGCCGGCAATGCGTATCGCCGATCGAGCGCTTTGTATCAGCTATCGGTTCTCCAGATTGCGTTGAAGAATGGGCAGGAATCGCTGGCGGCGAGTCTTCGTGCCTTCAAGGACGGCGAGACGGCGAATAGTGCCTATGCCATGGCGAACGCCAGGATTGCCGAGTCGGCAGTCATGGAATTCCTGGATCGCCCTGCGAGAGAACTGGCGGCGATGGAAGAGGCGCTCGCGATTGCACGCAAAGCGCAGTCGCAAGTCGCTGAGGCCCGCGCACTCATCAATCTCGCCGACATCCGCCTGCGCCGCAAGCAATTCGGCGAGGCGCTGGAACTTTCGCGGCGCTCGCTCGCGTTATCCGACATGCTTGCCGATTCAGGACTGGCAGCCGCGAGCAAGGCTAACACTGGCTTTGCACTGCTTGGCCTGGGCAGGATCCAGGAGGGCAAGCGCCTGACCGACGAAGCCGTCACTGTTTACGAACGCACCGGCGCCACCGCCGATGTGGCAGCACTGCTCGGAGAATATGGCCGCGATCTCGAGCAGCTCGGCGACTACAAGGGCGCCCTGGCGCTCTACCATCGCGAGCGGAGATTGAATGACGAAATCGCGCTGCAAACGCGACAACGCGCATTGTTGGAAGTGCAGGAGAAATACGAAACCGAAAGGCGCAACAGGGAGATCGAGCTTTTGAGCCGCGAAAATGATCTCAAGACCGCCGAGCTTGCCAACCATGCGCTGCGCCAGCGCGTGTGGTGGATGCTCGCCGGACTGTTTGCGACGTCCTTCGTCGTGGTCGCTGTTCTTTACCGCAAGCTGCGCATCACCAATCGCCTCCTTGCCGATAAGAATGCAGAGCTCAGCGTGCAAAGCAGCCGCGACCCATTGACGGCTCTCTACAACCGGCGCTACTTCCAGAACTTCATGAACGCCGAGGGGGCGCAGAGGGATCGCCGGAGACGCGAAGACGACAGCATGCTGCAAACGCTGCTGTTGATCGACATCGACCATTTCAAGGAAACCAACGACCGCTTCGGCCACGCGCTCGGTGACGCGGTGCTGGTCGCCGTCGCCGAACGCTTGAAGGAAACGTTGCGCGACACGGACATGATCGCCCGCTGGGGCGGCGAGGAATTCCTGGTCTTCGCAACGACCCACGCCGACCGGCTGGACGAAATCACGGCGCGTATCCTGCGCGCAGTCTCAGCGAAACCAATCGCCCTCGGCGACAAGGTTATTCGGAGCACGGTATCGATAGGCTATGTCCCCATGCCGCTGCCGCCGTCCGACATGCCGCTGGCGTGGGATCGTGCGCTTGGGCTGGTTGACATGGCGCTGTACATGGCCAAGGTCAACGGCCGCAATCGTGCTTACGGCATTCGTCGGCTGGTCGATGACGAGGCCGACACGATCGCCGCGGCCGAGCGCGACCTGGAACATGCCTGGAAGGCGGGGCTCGTCGAGATGACGGTGCTCTACGGTCCGTCGCCGTCAAGCGAAGTCAGCAGCGAAGCGCAGGCGATCCGCTACAACGCACCCGACGCACCGCTGGCCCGCTCGGCGAAATAGCGAGTTGCATCTTGCGCGAGTCATGCGTCAAGCTTGCCGCCGTCCAGGAACCGAGCGCGAAGCGCGGCGTGCTGGCTGACCGGGGTCTCGGCCAGCAGCTTCATCAGGACGGCGAGGTCCACGGGCTTGACCATGTGGTGATCGAACCCGGCTGCCTTCGATCTGTGTCGGTCGTCGTCCTGACCCCACCCGGTCAGCGCCACCAATATCATGTCCTTGCCCCAGGACTGTTCACGGATGCGGCGGGCGACATCAAGGCCGTTCAACTTCGGCAGGCCGACGTCCACTAACGCAACGTCGGGCCTGAACTGTTCTGCCGCCCCGACCGCCTGAACGCCGTCGTAGGCGATGTGTGTCTCGTTGCCGGTGAGCTTCAATAGCGCGACGAGAGACTCCGCCGAGTCCCGGCTGTCATCGACAACGAGGATGCGGCGGGCCGTCGTCACGCGCGGATCGACGGTCGGCACCGCACTTTTCACCGGCTCGCTTACGCTGAGTGCCGGTAGTAGGACCGTGAACTCGCTCCCCCGGCCCGGACCTTCGCTGAACGCCTCCACGAAGCCGTCATGCATTTCGACCAGTCGCTTCACCAGCGTAAGGCCGATGCCCAGTCCATCCTGCGACCGCTCCAACGACCGATCGACCTGCGTGAACATATCGAACACGCGGGCGAGCATGTCCGGCGGAATGCCAATGCCGTTATCCCTAACCTTGACCACCACATCACTGCCGTGCCGTTCGGCAGTCACCGTGATGTGGCCCCCTGGCTCGGTGTACTTGCAGGAGTTGTTCAACAAGTTGCTAAACACTTGAGACAGCCGCACCGGGTCCGCGTCGAGATAGATCGGTTCTGGCGGCAACGTGACGATGACTTCGTGCTTCGCACCTTCCACGAGCGGGCGGCAAATCTCGACAGCAGCATGGATGACCGACGCCAGCTCGACCCGCTCCTCGCGAAGTTCCAGCTTGTTGCGGGTGATGCGGCTCATATCGAGCAAGTCGTCCACGAGCCGCACCAGGTGTCCCACCTGTCGTTCCATCGTCTCTCGGGCCTGACGGGGCAAATCACCATTACCGTCCGCGCGTTTCATGATTTCCAGCATGTTGCGGAGCGGGGCAAGCGGGTTTCGCAGTTCGTGAGCCAATGTCACCAAGAACTCATCCTTCTTGCGGTCGGCCTCACGTAATTCAGTCAGCAAGCCGTAAACCCTCTTCTCGTTCTCTTTCTCTCGGCTGATGTCACGGACGAAGCCGGTGAAAAACCGCCTCTTGTCCAACTCGAAGGTAATGACGGCCAACTCCATCGGGAAGGTCGACCCGTCCTTCCGTCGCCCAACGACTTCCCTGCCGATGCCTATGATCTTCGCTTGGCCGGTATGCAAGTAATTGGCGATGTAGCCGTCATGTTCGCTGTGATACGGCTCCGGCATGAGCGTCTTGAGATTCTGGTCGACGAGCTCGCCCGCCGTGTAGCCGAACATATTTTCGGCAGCGGGGTTCATCTCAAGCACTTTCCCCTCGGTGTCGATGGTGAGGATGGCGTCGAGCGACGTGCTCAGGATTGACGCCTTGCGTGCCTCGGACGCCCTCAGAGCATCCTCGGCCTTCTTCCGCTCGGAGATGTCCCTGAACACCAGCACCGCGCCAAACATCCTGCCTTCGCTATCACGGATTGGTGCTGCACTGTCGTCGATGGGCCGTTCCGTGCCGTCCTTGGCGATGAGGATGGTGTCGTTCGCCAGCCCGACAACCCTGCCCTCGGCCATTACCTTTTTGACAGGGTTCTCGGCGGTTTGGCGGGTACGCGCGTTGATGATGCGGAACACATCCTGAATGGGGTTTCCCGCTGCTTCGGCCTGCTTCCAGCCGGTCAGCGACTCAGCGACCTGGTTCATGAAGGTCAGGTGGCCTTGGGCATCCGTCGCGATCACCGCGTCCCCGATGCTCGCCAGAGTGACGCGAAACTCTTCTCGCGCCTCCCGTTCTCTGACTGCGTTCTCTTCGGTTTTTCGCCGTGCCCTGTGCAGGCTCTCCGCGAGCAAGCTGATAAGCAGGCTCGCAAGGAGGTAGACGATCAGTTGTGCGAGCGCGGTTGGATCGGAAACGGTAAATGAGTACGCT
>VBCY01000095.1 GCA_005882995.1 Betaproteobacteria bacterium | reverse complement strand
CGGTAGAGCCGGTGCAACCGAACACGCGGACGGCATAGACGTCCGCCTTGGGCGCGACACCCGGGCCGATGCCAAAATTCTGAGAGTACGCGCCGCTGTTGTAGGGTCCCGTGTAGGTCGCGTTGTTGAGTACGCCGAAGCCTGCCGCGGTTCCCGCGACGTGGCTGCCATGACCGTTGCAGTCAAGGGGGTTGGGGTCGGGGTGCGGCGTGTTGTTGGCGGGGTCGTTCGCGTTGTAGGCGTCCCCCACCAAGTCGGTGCCGCCCTTGACTTTCGGCGCACTGGGACCGAAGTACGCCGGATTCGCCGGCAGCGTGCTGGTCGCAAACGCGGCATTCCAGGCGGCGACGGTGCCCGGACCGCCGAAGTTGGCGTGCGTGTAGTCGATGCCGGTGTCGACGATGGCAACCTTGATACCCTCGCCGCGAAAGCCCGGAATCCCTTGCCACACCAGCGGCGCGCCGATGAACGGCACGCTTCTCACGTTTTCGATCTTGTACACGCCGACCGGGCGAACGCTTTCCACGCCAGGCAATGCCACAAGCTCCGGGATTCGGTAACGCGGTACTTCGACTTTGATACCGTTCAACGCATTCGCAAATTGCGCAAGCACCCTTGCCCCCCTGGATTGCAGAAGGGGTGTGATCGCCGCCTGCTGGATCGCGACTGACGTCTCAATCGAATTGCTCTCGGCGAGCGATATCTTGTGCCCCGAAGCTTTGGCGCGAGCGTTGGCGACCGAATCTCCCGCCAGGATCACTACTACGCGAACCAACTGGTTGCCGCGTACGAGCGCGGGCATGAATAGTGGCGCGACTTCGCCGTCTACGCTCTGGAGTAATGCGGATCGATCGACCGGGTCGACATCGGGCGGTACGACGGGCGCCGGCGCTGGCGGTGTGACCGGCGCGGGAGCCGGCGGCGGAAGTCTTGGTGACGTTCCCTGCGCAAAGCACGCGCCAGAGACCATGAACCCGATTAGCGCCGAAGCAATAATCGATCGAGCGAAGCGGGCGATTTGCGGGCGACGCGCAGCCGCGTCGGACGACGTCAAATGGCACAACATGGATTTATCCTCCCTCAGTGGATAGCGTCACTTCCCGACGCTGCAGGCGTGCGGCCGATCCGTCTTCGAATGCAAACCCGTGGATTCCCCGCCCTGTCTTTTCGAATGATACAACAGGCGGCGAATGCTACGCAGTGATCTATAGAAAGCCGAGAATCGCCTCGAGCGTCGCCTCAGGCACCTCTTCCGGCAGGTAGTGGCCCGACGGCAAAGCTCTGCCGCGCACGTCGGTCGCCACGCCATTCCAGTCCGCGATCGGATCGAACAGGCGATGCACGACTCCCTTGTTCCCCCAAAGTACCAGCAACGGACATGAGAGTGGCGTGCCGCCATCCGCCGCGTCGTGCTCGAGGTCGACCGTCGCCGCGGCGCGGTAATCTTCGCAGCTTGCGTGAATCGTCCGCGGATCGCTGAAGCAGCGTTCATATTCGGCGAGCGAGCGGGGATCGAAGATCGAAACGCCTGCGGAGCCCCAGCCTGCGAGTTTTCTGTGCAGGTAGTAGACCGGGTCAGCTCCGATCAAGCGCTCCGGCAAATCGAACGGCTGGATGAGGAAGAACCAGTGGTAGTACGCCCTCGCGAACGCCATGTTGGTTGCCGCATACATGACGCGGGTTGGCGAGATGTCGAGCACCACGAGCTTCTGCACGCAACCCGGATAATCGAGTGCCATGCGATGCGCGACACGACCGCCGCGGTCGTGCCCGACCACTGCGAATTGTTGGAAGCCAAGCGCCCGCATCATCTCGACCTGATCGCGCGCCATCGCTCTCTTGGAATAGAGCGCGTGATTGTCGCCACCTGCGGGTTTCGATGAATCGCCGTAGCCGCGCAGATCGGCTGCGACTACCGTGAACTGCTCCGCGAGGCGCGGAGCCATCTTGTGCCATATTGCGTGTGTCTGCGGATAGCCGTGCAACAGCAACAGCGGCGGGCCACTGCCGCCGGAGACCATATTGATCTCGGCGCCCGAGACTGCGATCTTTCTCGTTTCGAAGCCAGGGAAAAGCGCGCGATCCGCGTCGCTCATCAATGAATTTCCGGCTCGGCCGTCGGCGCAGCTCCCTCGAGAAAGTCGAAATCGCATCCCTGGTCGGCTTGCGTCACGTGTTGCTGATAGAGCGCGCCATAGCCACGCTCAAAGCGCGGTTGCGGCTTTTTCCACGCCGCGCGGCGCTGCGCCAGCTCCGCACTATCCACCTTGAGCTCGAGCTTCCGCGCGGCAACGTCGAGCTCGATCAGATCGCCGTTGCGCACCAGGGCGAGCGGCCCGCCCACAAAGGATTCCGGAGCGACGTGAAGAACGCAGGCGCCGTAACTCGTGCCGCTCATGCGCGCGTCCGAGATGCGAACCATGTCGCGCACGCCCTGGGCGAGAATCTTCTTGGGTATGGGAAGCTGTCCCCATTCCGGCATGCCCGGAGCGCCCAGCGGGCCTGCGTTCTGCAGCACCAGCACCGAATCCGGCGTGACCGAAAGCTCAGGATCGTCGATGCGCGCCGCCATGTCGTTATAGTCCGCGAACACGATCGCCGGTCCGGTGTGCTTGTGCAACTTTGACTCTGCCGCTGCGGGCTTGATCACCGCGCCGTCGGGGGCCAGGTTGCCGCGCAGCACGGCCAGGCTGCCGCTTGCCACAAGCGCCTTGTCGCGCGGCAGGATCACATCGTCGTTGAAGACCTCTGCCCCGGCGATGTTGGACCCGAGCGTCTTGCCGTTCACCGTGCGCTCGTCGAGTGAGAGTCGATCTCTGATCTTTGCAAGCACGGCGCGAAGCCCACCGGCGTAGAAAAAATCCTCCATCAGATATTTTCCTGCGGGGCGAATGTTGGCGATCAAGGGCGTGGAACGCGAGAGTTGATCGAAACGATCCAGCGTCAGCGGGACGCCGGCGCGGCGCGCCAGCGCGATGAGATGCACCAAGGCGTTGGTCGAGCCACCGATCGCCAGCACGGCGGTGACCGCGTTGTCGAACGAGCCCGCGGTGAGAAAATCTCGAGGCTTCAAATCCTCCCAGACCATCTCCACTGCGCGTCGACCGGTGTCGGAGGCCATGCGCGCGTGGCGCGAATCGGCTGCGGGAATCGATGCCGCTCCGGGGAGCGTGAAACCGAGCGCCT
This sequence comes from Betaproteobacteria bacterium, assembly GCA_005882995.1. Lineage (GTDB taxonomy): Bacteria > Pseudomonadota > Gammaproteobacteria > Burkholderiales > Casimicrobiaceae > PALSA-1003. The sequence goes on along the minus strand of VBCY01000095.1, from coordinate 3,524 downwards.
CGGACGCCGACGTCATGGTTGATGCGGTGCCCATGGTCATGCAATGGCCGGGCGAACGCGCGATGCCGTTCTCGATTTCCTGCCATTCACCGTCGGTGATGTTGCCCGCGCGCAACTCCGCCCAGTATTTCCAGACGTCGGAGCCACTGCCGAGCGTCTGGTCACGCCAGTTGCCACGAAGCATCGGGCCGCCGGGCATGTAGATCGCCGGAAGATTCATGCTGATCGCGCCCATGAGCAGCGCCGGCGTGGTCTTGTCGCAGCCGCCCATCAACACCGCGCCATCCGCAGGATAGGAGCGCAGCGCCTCCTCCGCTTCCAGCGCCAGCAAGTTGCGATAGAGCATGGTGGTTGGCTTCTGGAACGGCTCCGACAGCGTCATCTGCGGAATCTCAACCGGGAAGCCGCCCGCCTGCCACACGCCCCGCTTCACCTCCTCGGCGCGCTGGCGGAAGTGCGAGTGGCAGGGATTGATGTCGCTCCAGGTGTTGAGGATGGCGATAACCGGCTTGCCCGCGTAATCGCTGCGCGAATAGCCCATCTGAGCGGTACGAGAGCGATGCCCAAACGCGCGCACGTCATTGACGCCGTACCAGCGATGCGAGCGAAGATCTTCGGGTTTCTTGCGGCGAGCGTTCATCTCGATTTCCTGCGACAAGCTTTGAGTGAGCGTCCGCATTATAGCCGCCGGAACGAAAAACAAATTGGCTCGGTCGAAGGATGAGCGGTCATCGTTTAATGCGTGGAGCGATGGCGCTACAGTGTAGCTTTTGCGCAAACGCCATTGATCCGGGGAATCGCCATGGTTGCAATCTCCGCGTTCACACAACTGACGCGCCGCTTGTCGCGTGCGTTGCTCGTTTGCGCGCTGGCGCTCTTTCCGATCGCGGGACATGGAGACGCTCGTTCCAGCGCTTCTTCCAATATCGATCCCGAAGCGTTTTTCGCTGCGATCGTAAAGATCGAGACCCGTGCGGTGCCCGATGCCCGCAGCGCTGCCACGCTGGGAACCGAGCGTGAAGGAACCGGCATCGTCATCGGCAACGGCGGACTGGTTCTTACCATTGGTTACCTGCTTGTCGAAGCGGATGAGGTCAAGATCATCGACGCTCAAGGGCACGCGCTTCCTGCCAAGGTGGTCGCCTACGATCAGGTGAGCGGCCTCGGCCTGGTGCGGCCTATCACGCCGTTCAACGTCGTTCCGCTGAAACTTGGCGACTCAAGCAAGCTCGCCGAATCGGATCCTGTGCTTGTTGTAAATTATGGTGGCCGGTCCGATGCCAGCCGGGCTTTTGTCGTCTCCCGCCGGCCGTTCACGGGCAACTGGGAGTACATGGTCGATTCGGCCATCTTCACCTCGCCGCCGACGTTGAACTGGAGCGGTGCTGCGCTCATCGGCGTCGATGGCTCGGTCCTTGGTGTAGGTTCGCTCATTCTGCGCGACGCCACTGAAGCGGAACCGCATCTGCCGGGGAACATGTTCGTCCCCATCGATAGCTTGAAGCCGGTGCTCGCCGAGCTTCTCAAGACCGGGCGGCGAGCCGGCCCGGCGCGTCCCTGGTTGGGACTATCCGCCGATGAATTGCAAGGTCGCCTGCTCGTGGTTCGCGTGTCGCCAGAGAGTCCGGCGGAGCGTGCCGGCGTGCAAAAGGGCGACATTATCCTTGCCGTGGGGGGTGAAGAGGTTCACTCGCAAGCGGATTTCTACCGGAAGATCTGGGGCGGAGGCCCCGCCGGCAGCGACATTTCGCTGCGCGTCCTGCAGGGCATCGACGTTCGCGAGATCAAAGTCCACTCGATGGACCGTCTCGAGTACTTCCGGCAAAAGCCGACCTACTGACCCGGGAAATGCAAACGGCTGTGGCAAAATAAGCCGCTTTGCTCATCTTCCCGAAGATACCGAAACAGCGCGCGTGCGGCGACGTCGTCGCGCATCCTGTCGAGCGTCACGGCCTTCGCGGCCGCCGCTGACACTGCCCGCCCGAAACATTCATCCACGACGCTGTCGCGATGCCTCTTTACGCCCTCACGATTTTCGTCAGCGCTTTCCTGCTCTTCCTCGTCCAGCCAGTCATGGCCAAGCAGATCCTGCCTTGGTTCGGGGGTTCATCGACGGTTTGGACGACCTGCCTCGTTTTTTTCCAGACGACCTTGTTGCTGGGTTACGCCTATGCGGATTGGGTCGTGCACCGCCTTTCACCGCGCTGGCAGTTCACCCTGCATGTCCTGTTGCTCCTTTTGAGCTGCGCCGTGCTGCCTATTATTCCCGGCGCACAATGGAAGCCGGCCGGGACGGAGAGTCCATCGCTGCTTATCCTGGGGCTGCTCGGCGCTAGCATCGGATTGCCCTATCTGCTGTTGGCAACGACGAGCCCGCTGCTGCAAGCGTGGTTCGCAAGGAGCTTTCCCGGACGCAGTCCTTATCGGCTGTTTGCTCTGTCGAATCTCGCCTCGATGCTGGCGCTCCTTGGTTACCCTTTCGGGCTCGAGCCATGGGTCGCCACGCGCATGCAATCCTACGCCTGGTCGGGCGCTTACCTGGGCTTCGTGGTTCTTTGTGCGGCAAGCGGTTGGTACAGCCTGCGCACGCCGCATCCACTCGTCGCGATCGCTGGCGAAACATCGCTCTCCGAAGAGGACCCTACGCTCGCCAGAGATGACTTTCCGCCCACGCGCGGGCGGCAACTGCTTTGGGGCGCGCTCGCCGCAGTGGGCTCGTTTCTCTTGCTCGCCGTGTCGAACCATATTACTCAGAACGTTGCAGCCATCCCGCTGCTCTGGGTGATTCCGCTGGCGATCTATCTCATGACGTTCATTCTGTGCTTCGATGGAAGGGGATGGTATCGACGCGGTCTGTTTGCGCCCATGGCCGCAGCTGCATTGAGTGTCATGGGATGGACCGTTGCCGACCGCGATCTCACGCATCAACTGACATTGCAGATTGGCGTCTTTTGCGTCGGCCTGTTCATCGCGTGCATGTTTTGTCATGGCGAGCTTGCCCGCATGAAACCGGCACCCCGATACCTGACGCGCTTTTATCTCATGATCTCGGTCGGGGGCGCCATCGGCTCGGTGCTGGTCGGGATCATCGCCCCGCTCATCTTGCCTGCCTACTTCGAGCTCGCGTTCGGCCTGGTTGCCTGTGCTGCCCTGATCGTGTTCCAGATGCGCCGTGCCCATCCCGTTTTTGTGGCCTTGGGCGTCGCGGCCGTCATTGTTACGCTGGGTACCGAAGTGTGGCAGATCAAGGATTTTTACGACAATACGCTGCTCGCGACGCGAAACTTTTATGGCGTGCTACGCGTGCAGGAATTCGGCGAGGACGCCAACCGGCACCGCTCGCTTATCCACGGGACGATCCTTCACGGCACTCAGTTCAACTCGCCTCAATTGGCGGTGAGCCCGACGACGTATTACACTCAGACATCGGGAATCGGCCGCGTCCTCGAGTCCTTGCATCCACGGACTCAGCCCATCCGGGTCGGAATCATCGGTTTGGGAACCGGAACCCTGGCGGCCTACGG
>VBCY01000094.1:4171-10068 GCA_005882995.1 Betaproteobacteria bacterium | reverse complement strand
GCAATAGCAGCACGCGCTCTTGGTCTCAGTCATCGGCACCAACTTGCAGGATGGCTGGCGCGGGCTGATCGGCGCGCACGCCGAGGTACACCACGCCGGCGTCGACGCGGACAGGGATTGATTGCACGCAACCTTCGTCGGGCGCTATAGCGCAACCCGATTTGAGATCGATGTTCCAGTTGTGCAACGGGCAGGCGACGCGCTCGCCGTAGACGATGCCTTGCGACAGTGGACCGCCCTCGTGCGGGCAGCGGTCGCGCAACGCGAAGACCCGATCGGTCGCCGTGCGGAAAACCGCGACGTTGCCGGCTCCAGGTCGCTCGACCACACGCGCCCCAAGCACCGGCAGCTCGTCGAGCCGGCAGATGCGAGTCCAGCGGTCCATACGACTAGGCCGGCAACAGCGCCAGCGGCACGTACTGGCGCCGATCGATACCGGCGCGATCCGGTTCGTGCCACGGATCGGGTTCACCGTCGAGCGCGAATTGCAGTCGCTCGTACAGTGCGCGGCGCGCCGCCGCATCGTCAACCACGATCTTCTTCACGTGATCGAGTCCGACGCGAGCGACGTAGTGCACGGTGCGCTCGAGATACCAGCCTTGTTCCCGGTAGAGCTGCAGAAACGCTCCGGCGTATTCGAGCACTTCTGCGCCGGTCTTCACGCGCACAAGAAACTGCGCGACCTCGGTCTTGATCCCGCCGTTTCCGGCGACGTAGATCTCCCAGCCCGAGTCGACTCCGATGACGCCGACGTCCTTGATCCCTGACTCGGCGCAATTGCGCGGGCAGCCGGAGACAGCGAGCTTGACCTTGTGTGGAGCGTACATTCGCCACAGCGCGCGCTCGAGATCCTTGCCCATCTGCGTCGAGTCCTGCGTTCCAAACCGGCACCACTCGGAGCCGACGCATGTCTTGACGGTACGCAGCGCCTTGGCGTAGGCGTGGCCCGACGGCATGCCGAGGTCGTGCCAGACAGCGGGCAGGTCCTGCTTTTTCACGCCGAGCAGATCGATCCGCTGACCGCCGGTGACCTTGACCGTCCGGATCTGGTACTTGTCGACGACATCCGCGATGCGGCGCAATTCGCTCGAGTTGGTCTCCCCGCCCCAAATCCGCGGCACGACCGAGAACGTGCCATCCTTCTGGATGTTGGCATGCGCGCGCTCGTTGATGAAGCGCGACTGTGGGTCATCCTTCGCTTCGTGCGGCCAAGTCGAGATCAGGTAATAGTTGAGCGCTGGCCGGCACGTCGCGCAGCCATTCGGGGTGCGCCACTCGAGAAAGCGCATAGCAGCGGGAATCGTCAGCAGATGTTGGTCGCGGATCGCGTCGCGGACCTGCTGGTGCGTATAATCGGTACAGCCGCACACCGGCTTCATTTTTGGCGCCGCGGAATAATCGCCTCCGGCTGTCGCCATCAGCAACTGTTCGACCAATCCCGTACACGAGCCACACGACGACGAAGCCTTGGTGTGCTTGCGCACGTCGTCGAGCGTGAACAGGCCCTTGTCCTTGATCGCCTTGACGATCGTTTCTTTGCATACGCCGTTGCACCCGCAGACTTCGTCGCTCGCCGCCATCGTCATCGCCCGGTTTTGGCCCTGGTGGCCGGTGTCGCCGAGGTTGGCTTCTCCGAACATCAGGCGGTCGCGGATGTCGCTGACGTTGCGCCCCTCGCGCAGCAGCTTGAAGTACCACGAGCCGTCGACGGTGTCGCCATAAAGCACGCCGCCGACAAGCTTGTCGTCCTTGATGACGAGCTTCTTGTAGACGCCGCCGAACGGATCCGAGAGCACGATCTCTTCGCACTCCGGACCGCCGGTGAAGGCGCCGGCCGAGAACAGATCGATGCCGGTCACCTTGAGCTTCGTCGCCGTGACCGAGCCGGTGTAGCGCCCGATGCCGTGCAGCGCGAGATGATTCGCGCAGACCTTGGCCATCTCGAACAGCGGTGCGACCAGGCCGTACGCGACGCCGCGATGATTGACGCATTCGCCGATGGCGTAGATGCGTGGGTCGAACGTCTGCAGCGTGTCGTCGACGACGATGCCGCGGCTGCAATGCAGGCCTGCACTCTCGGCCAGCGCCGTGTTCGGCCGGATGCCGGCTGCCATTACGACGAGGTCGGCCGGGAGCGTCTCCTCGATGCCGTCGCTGTCGACAATCCGCACCGCGCAAACGCGTCCGTTCTCGGCGGACGGAGCGCCGATTAATTCTTTGGTCTGCGCCTTGATCCTGAACGCGAGCCCGCGATCCTCGAGCGATTTCTGCAACAGGTTACCGGCGACGCGATCGAGCTGCCGCTCCATCAGCCAGTCGGCGAGATGCACGACCGTGACGTTCATGCCGCGCAGCTTGAGGCCGTTCGCCGCTTCGAGCCCGAGCAGACCGCCGCCGATGACGACGGCATCGCGATGCGTCGCCGCCGCTTCGATCATCGTGTGCGTGTCGTGGATGTCGCGGTAGGTGATGACACCGGGCAGCTCATGGCCGGGAACGGGCAGAATCACCGGATTCGAACCCGTCGCCAGCAGCTCGATCCGCCGCCGCTTGCGCTCGATTCTTGTAACTTGTGAACCGAGACGCAGCTTGATTCCGTGCTCAGCGTACCAGTCGACACCGTTGAGCATGATGTCGCCGATCGTCTGCTCGCCCGCGAGCACCGGTGAGAGCAGGATTCGGTTGTAATTGGCGTAGGGTTCGGCGCCGAAGACGGTGATGTCGTAGAGGTCTGGCGCCAGCTTGATGAGCTCCTCGAGCGTGCGCGCGCCGGCCATGCCATTGCCGACCATCACGAGCTTCATCTTTTTCACGGTGGTGCGCTCTATGTCGCGTCGAGCGGTGTCAAGCCGCCTGCCGCATCTGCCGGCGATAGAGAAACTCGAGCACGGCGGCGCGATGATGGTGATAGCGCGCGTCCTCCTCGAGTTCGATGCGGTCGCGCGGTCTCGGCAGCTCCACGGTGAGAACTTCGCCGATCGTGGCGGCCGGGCCGTTGGTCAGCATCACGATGCGATCGGAAAGCAGCACCGCTTCGTCGACGTCGTGCGTAACCATTACCACCGTGCTGCCGGTCGCCGCGACGATTTTCAGCAGCTCATCCTGGAGGTGCGCGCGCGTCAGCGCATCGAGCGCGCCGAAAGGCTCGTCGAGCAGCAGCACGCGCGGTTGCATCGACAGCGCGCGGGCGATGCCAACGCGCTGTTTCATGCCGCCCGAGATTTCGTGCGGCATCTTGTGCTCGGCGTGCATCAATCCGACCAACGCCAACGCGGCCTGAGTCCGGCGCTTCAGGTCAGCCTTTTTTTCGGTCGCGCCGAACACCCGCTCGACCGCCAGATGGACGTTGTCGAAGCACGACAACCACGGCAGCAGTGAATGGTTCTGGAACACTACCGCCCGCTCCGGTCCCGGTCCGGCGATCTCGCGCTCGGCGCAGATCAACAATCCCTCGGTCGGCTTGAGCAGTCCCGCAACCAGGTTCAGCAGCGTCGATTTGCCGCAACCGGAGTGCCCGATCAGCGTGACGAATTCCCCCTTCTTCACCGTCAGGTCGATGTCGCGCAACGCGGCGAACGAGCCGTTGCGCGTCTGAAACGTCATCGCGACGGCTTCGATGCGCAAGAACTTGTCAACCGGGCGTTTTTCCACGGCGATCTGCTCGCTCAGTCGTAGTTGAAGCGTCTGGCGAGCAGCAGCAACAACTGCTCGAGGAGCAGGCCGACGATGCCGACGACGAAAATAGCGACGATGATGTGCTCGACGTTCAGGTTGTTCCACTCGTCCCAGACCCAGAATCCGATGCCGACGCCACCAGTCAGCATCTCGGCGGCGACGATCACCAACCATGCCACGCCGAGCGACAGGCGTACGCCGGTGAGCGTGTACGGCAGAACGGCAGGAAACAGGATCCTGGTCATGATTTTCCATTCGGACAGGTTGAGTACCCGCGCGACGTTCAGATAATCCTGCGGCACGCGCTGCACACCGACCGCGGTATTGATGATCATCGGCCAGATGCTGGAGATGAAGATCACCCAGATCGCGGCCGGGTTCGCCGCCTTGAAGGCCATTAAACCGATCGGCAGCCAAGCCAGGGGAGAAACAGGTCTGAGTAGGCTGATGATCGGCGAGGCCATTGCATTGGCGAAGGCGAAGCGCCCGAACACGAAGCCGAGTGGAAGGCCGACAAGCGCCGCGAACCCGAAGCCGATGCCGCCCCGCCGCAACGAGGACAGGATGTTCCAGCCGATGCCCTGGTCGTTCGGTCCCTTCTGGTAAAACGGATGGCTGAACAGGTCGACCGCGGATGTCCAAGTCTTCGCGGGCGAGGGCAGCGATCCCGTCGTCTGCGAGAAGAGTCCCCACGCGCTGATGAACAACGCGAAACCGAGCAGCGGCGGCAGCAGCGCGAGTACGATCGCGCGCGCGCGCCCGCGGCGCAGCCGCGCACGCTCGGCGATCGCGACCGCTTTGGCGGCGACGACTTCGGCGGCGCGCGCATCCAGCGTTGCCACAGGCCCGGCGGCAGGAGATCGCGTTGCAGGCTCGTTGGCGGCGGCCACCTCAGGCTCCAGGTTGACAGCGAATGGACGAAGCGTGGCAATCGCGGAAGTCATTTCATCTCCGTTGCTCGCGGCATCAGGCCATGATCTTAAAATTGCCGGCATAAGCTGCCGGGCTCTTGCCATCCCAGACCACACCGTCGACAAGCTTCGAGGTGCGCATGGGATCCTTTGGCACTGGCGCCTTCGCGAGTGCCGCCGCCTGCTTGTAGAGGTCGATCCTGTTGACTTGCTTGGCGACCGCGAGGTAATCGGGGTCCTCCTTGAGCAGACCCCACCGCCGGTGCTGGGTCAGAAACCACATTCCGTCGGACAGCCAAGGGAAGTTGACGGCGCCGTCGTTGTAGAACTTCATGTAATTTGCATCGTTCCATTTCTTGCCGATGCCGTTGTCGTAGGCACCCTCCAGGCGCTGATCGATCACTTCGACCGGACAGTTGACATAGCTTTTATCGGCGATGATCTCGGCGACTTTCTTGCGGTTCGCGATGGTGTCGATGTACTGCGACGCTTCGAGTACCGCCGCGATCATGGCCCGCGCGGTGTTGGGATTCTGCGCAACGAACTCGGCGCTGGTGCCGAGCACCTTCTCGGGGTGGTCCTTCCAAATCTCCTGCGTTGTGATCGCAGTAAACCCGATCTTGTCGTAGATCGCGCGATTGCCCCACGGCTCGCCGACGCAGTAGCCGTCCATGTTGCCGACGCGCATATTCGCGACCATCTGGGGCGGGGGAACAACGATGGTTTTCACGTCGTTGAACGGATGGATCCCGTTCGCGGCGAGCCAGTAGTAAAGCCACATGGCGTGCGTGCCCGTCGGGAACGTCTGCGCGAAGGTGTATTCACGCTTCTCCCGGGCGATCAGCGCCTTGAGCGAGGCACCGTCGGTAGCGCCCTTGTCCTTGAGTTGGTTGGAAAGCGTGATCGCCTGGCCGTTATTGTTGAGCGTGCAAAGTACGGCCATATCCTTCTTCGGACCGCCGATGCCGAGTTGGACGCCGTAGACGAGGCCATATAAGACGTGCGCGGCATCGAGCTCGCCATTCACCAGCTTGTCGCGCACTGCGGCCCACGACGCTTCCTTGCTCGGCACGATTTTGATGCCGTACTTTTCGTCGAACTTCATTACCGAGGCGATAACGACCGATGCGCAATCAGTCAGCGGGATGAAGCCAACCTTGACTTCCTTCTTTTCCGGCGCGTCCGAGCCTGCCGCCCACGCGGCGTGGCGCACGCCCGGTGCCACCATGGCCATCAACGACGCACCGCTCACCATCTTGATCAACCTCCTGCGGCCAGGGTTGGGTTGCGCGCGCAACGCGATCTCCGGCG
>VBCY01000094.1:0-3897 GCA_005882995.1 Betaproteobacteria bacterium | reverse complement strand
TTTGCTGCAGTGCACCAATCAAGTGCCGGTCTCAGCCAAGGCTGCACCAATAGGTGCGCTCGGTCACGACAGCAGCCGCGCTACATCAAGCACCTGCTGAGCGATTTCAAGCAGTTTGAGATTGCGGTTCATCGCCTCTCTCCGCAGCAAGCGGTACGCCTCTTCCTCGTTAATTTGCTTCTGCTGCATTAGGATTCCTTTGGCTTTTTCGATGACCTTGCGTTCGGCCAGCTTGTCCTGTGCATTCTTCAGTTCGTCGCGCAACGCGCGGTCGGCGTCGAATCGCGCCTGCGCGACCTCGAGAATCGGTTGGAGCCGCTCGGGCTGCATGCCGGCGACGATGTATGCGGTGACGCCTGCCCGGATGGCGCTCTGGATCGTGTCGCTGCCAGCGTCGTCAGTGAACATCACGATCGGTCGCGGATCGTCGCGGCTGACGATGACGACCTGCTCGAGCACGTCGCGCGACGGTGAGTTGGTGTCGATGATGATGACGTCGGGCTGAACTTCACCGACGCGTTCGAGCAACGCGGCCGGCGACTTCTCTTCGGCGACAACCTCGTAGCCGGCCGCGACCAACGTTTCCTTCAGCAGACTGACATCCTTTTGGGTATCGTCCACCAGCATGACCCGCAACATCGGGACCATCCGCAGAAACCCGATGATTCAAGCACAGCAATAAGCGGACCAGTAGCAAGTGGCCGTCGGATCAACCGCTTGCGGATTCGCGACACGCGCTTGTTTAGCAAACGCGCGTCGGTTTGGTGCGCGCGATCCCCCGGCCTCTACGGCCAATCGCCTGACCGGCAGCCAGACGTCGGCAGCGAGGCTCGGGTGGCACACGCCGCCGCCCCACACTTGCAAACTCGCACGCAAGCCGGCGTCAGCTGCGACGGCAGCGCCGCTGCCGCGATTTGTCATTGGTGCGGCTTTAGCCTGTTGAAGCTCATTCGATAACAATAAGGCACGATCAGAGGCGCTCGTCGGTACGCAGCGAACGCTCGACCATGCGCTCAAGGAGCGGCTAGTCGTCCGGGAGACCGAAAATCTCCTCCGGGGCCGCGAAGCCCCGGACCGGAAAGCTTCCGAGAGCGACCCAGTCGAGATCGATGTGCCCGGCGAATTCGCTTGACGCGACAACGTTGCGGCCCAGCCGCGCGGCGATCTTCTCGAGACGCGCGGCGAGATTGATCGCGGGACCGATGCAGGTGAAGTCGAGCCGGCTGCCTGCCCAGGCCTGGGCATCGAGCTCCCTCCTGTCTGGGAGCGTCTCGTCTGACCGAAACCGGTTCGAGCCGCCGATATTGCCGTAGAGCACCTGCCCGACATGGAGCGCGACGCCGAAGCGAAAGTCGGCGATCGTTCCGCCGTCATGGCGATACGTAAGGGCATGAACGGCCGCCCGGCAGGCGCGCGCCGCAGCAAGCGCACGCGTGCATGCCGCTGCCTCGTCGGGCTCGGATTCGCCTATCGGAAAGATCGAGAGCAGGCCATCGCCCATGAACTTGAGGACCTCGCCGCCGTGCGCATGAATGACGGGAACCTGGCAGTCGAAGTAGCGATTGAGGACATCCACGATCGTTTCCGCCGGCAGTGAGTCCGACAATGCCGTGAAGTCGCGCATGTCGGACAGCCAGATGGCGGCGTTCATCACCTCGGTGTGGCCTCGTCGAATCTGGCCCGCGAGGATCCGCGCGCCGGCGCGGTTGCCGACATAGGTGTCGAGAAGGATCGCCGCCACCCGGCGCAGCGTAATGATTTCGATCACCCGCGCCAACGGCGAAGCCAGCCTACGCAAGGCGGCGAGCTCCGGAGCGGTGAAGCCGCCCGGCTGCGTGGTCGCCCAGGCAGACGACTGGACGTCGCCGTTCGAAAAGGTCAACGGCAGCACGACGTCGTCCGTGATCCCGTCGGCGCACGGATCGGCGGCGTCGGGCAAGATCGCATTCGTCGAATGGGCGGCCTTCCGGCCCTCCAGATCCGCCGCGAAGGAGGCGACGTTGGACTGGATGTTTTCATCCGGACGCCACCGGGTCGTGACGCCGGCGACATCGGGATGCAGCGTCTGAATCGAAAGAATCAGACGCGCCAGCGGCAGCCCGGCCGCGACGAGCCTTTGGCAAAGACACGAAACCAGTTGCTCGCCCCCCTCGCAGCCCGGGGCACCGTCGATCAACCAGGCAACGATGGCGTCGATCTCGTCGAACTGAAGGGACATGCCTCAAGCCTGCAATGTTGTGAAACAGGACTGGCTGGATTTGCGGTTATGGCATCTATCGAGGCGACGCCGCACCCTGTTTTTCCCGGAGCCGATCTTCTTCGACAATCGCATTGATCTCGACTTCGTTCGGCCACTTAAGTTGCTGGCGATCCACTGGAATCACCGCAGGTCGCTAATGGTGGCTTGATGTCATTTGGACCGGATCGCCGCTCAAGCCGGCCGCGCGACAATACCCGCCAGTACCGAACTGCATAAAGCGCGAATGCGGCGGACCAACATAAGCCGGATACGACCACCGTCGTCAGATAAATGCCCGGCAGGAACATGCCGCCGAAGACGCGTATCGCCGCGGCGAGCGCGACGAGAACAAAACACACAACTTCGAAGCGATCCGCGACCAGCGTTCGCCCGGTATGGCCGCGTGCCGTTCGCGTCATCATGCCGATAGTCATGCCACCTATCGCCCCTACCGTCAGCGCGTGGACCGCGAACGGTCGGCCCACCACTCCAATCTCAACCAGTCCACGAAGCACGAGGTAGACAACAATCCAGCCGTAGGCGACGTGCAGCACCCACACCAGAGGCGCTCTTCCCGTTCGCCATGGCTGCCACAGATAGAGTCGTAACGCGTGCGCAGTCGCAACCAGGAACGCAAGCACTGCTATGACCAGGGTGGGAACCGGCAGAAGGTCGATGCCAAGCAACACGAGCACACCGATTAGCGCGAATTTCTCGACCAGCGGGTAACGCATCGCTCGCGCACCTGGGATGCCATTGTTGGTGAACATCGGAATCACTCGCCCGCCCATTACAGCCATGATGAACAGGATGACATCGAGACCGATTTGGAGACTCGCCCGTTCCGGCCACGAAAGCAGTTCCAGATGTGAAAGATGAAACGCAAGCACTGCGAGACTAAGCAGCAGGAGCAGCGCGAGGAAAAAGTAGTTGCGCCGGTTTTGACTCTGCACCACAGCTCTGCCGATGCCGATGGCCAACGCTAGGGGAAATGCTACATTGGCAATCGCGGCAGCGATGGCGTAAGGGGTCAGGACGAGCACGCGACCGACTACCCAAAGGGCGGCGAGCGCCATCAGCGCGGGCCCAGTGGGCGTCGACTTGCCAGTCCAGTTGCGCACTGCCGTCAACAGGAATCCGGCCACGACCGCCATCGTGTAGCCGAACAGCATTTCATGGCCATGCCACGCTGGGCTCCGCAGATATGCGGCAGGCAGTTGGCCGGTGTATTGGCAGATCCAAAGCAGGATCGACAACGCTGCGAAAATGCTGGCAAGCAAGCAGAACGGCCGAAACCCGAGATTCCAAAGGGCGAACGTGTTGGAAGCGCGATTCGTTTGAGGCCTGAGAACTTCAATCTCAATCATCTGCATTCGACGACACAATCATTGCCCGATGAGCTGGCACGATCCGTTGAGAATTACGCAACCAGGGCCTGTTAACGCTATGGGCGCAAACGCGAACGGGTGGCATGGGGCGCCAATCGCGGCAGCCGACGAAGCCAAGACTGGCGGTCTTGGCGAGGAGGGCAACAAAGAGTGGCGCCCCATGCCACCCGTTCCCTTCGGGTTGCTGCCGAAAACGCCCATCGCTGCGTTGCAAAGGCTCGCCGGGTGCCCGACCCGCCTTCGCCTTCGCGCCTTGCGCTGAGCGTTTTC
>VBCY01000513.1 GCA_005882995.1 Betaproteobacteria bacterium | reverse complement strand
GGATGCCGCGGATGCGAGGAAGACGGCGGCTCCGACCAGCTCTTCGGGCTTGCCCCAGCGACGCGCGGGTGTGCGTCCTTTGACCCACGCATCGAAGCTCGGATTTTCGATGAGCGCTTTGTTCATCTCCGTCATCATGTAACCCGGTCCGATGGCATTGGACTGGATATTGTGCTCGGCCCATTCGGCGGCCATCGAACGTGTCAGCAACTTGATCCCGCCCTTCGCGGCGGTGTAAGGCGCCACGGTGGCGCGCGCCACCTCGCTCGTGAGCGAGCCGATGTTGATGATCTTGCCGCCCTTGCCGCGTCGTATCATCCGCCGCGCCGCCTCGCGCCCGACCAGAAAAGCGCTGGTCAAATTAGTGTCGATCACCCTCTGCCATTCTGCAACCGAAAGCTCCACTAACGGCTTGCGCAGCTGGATTCCAGCGTTGTTCACCAGGATGTCTACCGCAATTCCGGCAGCGTCGAGCTTCGCGAAGGCATCACCAACGGCTGACTCGTCCGTCACGTCGAATGAGGCTTCGGTCACGTTGTAGCCTTTGGCTCGCAGCGTGGACGCAGCTGCAGCGAGGCGGCTCCGGATCAGAGCCATTGAGGATCAACGCGGCTCCGCCGCCGCAAACCCCTCGGCGATGGCGTTGCCCAAACCGCGCGAGGAGCCGGTGACCAAAGCCGTGCGACCGGCAAGGCTGAAGAGTGCGGTAGACATACAGGCGCCTGCGATCAGGCAGGCGTGCGCCGAACGGTAAGATCCGTTCGCTGGAACACTGCGGGCTGAAGATCGACGCCCAAGCCGGGGCCTTCCATCGGGTACACATAGCCGTTTTCGATGCGCGGCACCACGGTGACCAGCTCGTTGTACCAACCGCGATAGAACGCGCGCACCGATTCCTGGATCAGCGTGTTCGGTTGGCTGAACGACATGTGCACGGCTGCGATGAATCCGACCGGACCGATGCAATCGTGCGGCGCAAAGGGACGATGCCACGTCTCCGCCAACGCCGCGATTTTCCGCCCCTCGGTGAGCCCGCCCGTCCAGCACAAGTCGACCATCGCGACGTGGACTGCGTCTCTCTCGAGCATTTCTTTGTAAGGCCAGCGCGAACCGAGCGTCTCGCTCGCACAGACCCACACGTCGGTCGAGCGAGCATACTCGGCGAGTGCCTGCGGCGAATTCATCCGGATCGGGTCCTCGTACCACATCGGCGCGTACGGCTCGAGCGCACGCGCGATCTTCTTCGCCGTCGGTAAATTCCACAGCGAATGGAACTCCACCATGATGTCCATGCGATCGCCGACCGCCTTGCGAATCTTCTCGAATGGCACGATCGCCTGCTTCATCTCCGCCGCCGAGATGTAGAGACCGCCGTTCTCCTGCGCCGGTGGATCGAACGGCCAGATCTTCATCGCGGTGATCCCGCTTTCGAGCAGGCTTTCCGCCAGGGCGTCGGCCCGATTCATGAACGCGTCGAGATCCTCGAAAGGTCCCTCGCTCTGGCCAAGGTTCCAGTTGGATACGGGACGGATGTTCTTGGAGCGGACATAGCGATAGCCCGCGCAGGTGTTGTAGACGCGGAGCTTGTCGCGACACAACCCACCCAGCATCTGATGCACCGGCTGCCCGCAGACTTTGCCGAAGATGTCCCACAAGGCGATGTCGATCGCCGAGGTCGCGCGATATTCCGCGCCGGTGGACGACTGCGCCATCGGCAGGCTGACCATTTCCTTATTCAGCGCTTCGATGTGCAAGGGGTCCCGGCCGATCAATCTGCCGGCCAACGTGTCGTGGATATGCGCCTCGACGGCGCCGGCGCCATAAAAGGTTTCGCCAAGTCCGACGATTCCACTGTCCGTGTGAACGCGGACCCACAGCACGTTCGAAAATTCTTCGGTTCGCAAGGTCTCAAGTGCGGTGA
Source organism: Betaproteobacteria bacterium (assembly GCA_005882995.1). Lineage (GTDB taxonomy): Bacteria > Pseudomonadota > Gammaproteobacteria > Burkholderiales > Casimicrobiaceae > PALSA-1003. The sequence goes on along the minus strand of VBCY01000513.1, from coordinate 2,738 downwards.
TTTTCATGAATCGTCCATTTACGATCGAGGCGCACAAGCGCTGCTTCGTCGCAACAAAGTCATTCGAGAAAGGAGAGCATTCAGCTGGCCGGATGAGGCGTCGCGCCACGTGGTTCTGGCCGCAAGCGCAGGCCGGAATCCGGCGAGAAAAACACAACGTCCGTCAAGTCGATCCGCACCCGGACCGTGTCGTTGGCGCGGAGGTCGCTGTATCCGGATTCCGTGATCATGACTTCGTTGCGGCCTTCGCCTTCTTCGCGGTGCGCCGTGGTGGCATGATCGAGCCTCACGTCGATGACCGATTCGGCGCCCACGTGCTCGACTAGAGCCACCTTTCCGGCGAGCGTACCTTCCCCTTCCGCGGCGATGGTCAGCGAGTTGGGTCGAATCCCCACCAGTACATGCGCTTGATTGCCGTGGGCAACCGCAGCAAGGTGAGGCGGCAAAGCGAACACGCCTTCGCCGATACGAAGCGCTCCTTCCTCGAGCCGGCCCTCGATGAGGTTCATAGGCGGCGTACCGATGAAGCGCGCCACGAACGTATTCGCAGGGTTCAGGTAGATCTCGCGCGGGGTGCCGAATTGCTGCATGACACCGTCACGCAAAAGGGCGATCTTGGTGCCCATTGTCATGGCTTCGACCTGGTCGTGCGTCACATACACGAAGGTTCCGCCTACCTCGCGATGCAGCTTGATGATCTCTGCACGCATCGACATGCGCAGCTTCGCATCGAGGTTGGAAAGAGGCTCGTCCATGAGGAACACCTGCGGCTGCCGCACCATGGCCCGGCCGAGCGCGACACGCTGCCGCTGTCCGCCCGAAAGCGTGCGCGGGAAACGGTCCATCATCTCGGTGAGGGCAAGAATCTTCGCGGTCCGTCCCACCAGGTCGCTCACGTTGGGCGACTCCTCGATCTTCCGCTTGGCCATTCCGCCGACGATCGGCAAATGAAACCACCATTTGAACTCGCGCATGATCAAGGGAAAGGTGATGTTGCGGCGTACCGTCATGTGCGGGTACAGTGCGTAAGACTGGAACACGAACGCCATGTCACGCGCACTTGGCGGCAGCTGGTCCACGCGCCGCTGGTCGAGATGAATCTCGCCACTGGACACGCTTTCGAGACCGGCGAGCATGCGCAACAGCGTCGACTTCCCGCAGCCCGAGGGACCGAGCAACACGAGAAATTCCCGATCCGGGACCTCGAGGCTCACATTGTTGACGGCCGTCTTCGTCCCAAAGGTTCGGGTAACGCGGTCGAGTTTGATCGACGCCATGGCAAATAACCCAGTGGTTGCTTCAGCCCTTGACGCTGCCGGCGGTCATTCCGGCCACCACGTAGCGCTGAACGAACAAGTAAAAGATGACGGCCGGCAACGTATACATGAGGCCGATCGCCATTACCGTATGCACCGGAGTGCTCAGCTCGCCCACGAATCCCGCCAGACCGACCGACGCGGTGCGCAAGTCCTGATCGCTGATCAGCGTTTGGGCGAAGATGTATTCGTTCCAGCCGTGGAAGAAGGCGATTACCGCTGCGGCAGCCAGCGTCGGGGCGACCAGCGGCAGAACGACGCCGAGCACTATATCGAGACGTGAGCAACCGTCGATGCGCGCAGCTTCCTCAATGTCGATCGGCACGCCGTCGATCGCGCCTTTGAGGATCCAGGTAATGACCGGAACCGTGAACGCGCTGTTCGCGAGGATGAGCCCGCTCAACGTGTTGAGCAGCGCCAGATCGCCGAAGATTGCGTAGAGAGGCACCACCAGCATGGCCTCAGGCAGCATCTGGGTAATGAAAAGCCCGAAACCCACCACCCCCATGCCTCGAAAGCGAAACCGGGACAGCGCATACGCAGGGAAGATCGCCAGCGCGATGCTCAACACCGTCGTGCCCACTGCCACGATCGCACTGTTTCTCACCCAGGTTGTCACCGACGTACCGCCGAAGGCCTCCCGATAGACGCCGATTTCCGACGGCTTCGGAATCAGACGCGCGTCGGCCGCGAAGAGCTCCGACGACGGCGTCGTCGAGGTAACGAACATCCAGTACAGCGGGAAGGCCGCCGCGCCTAGCAGAGCGAGGATAGCGACCACCCTGAAGCTCTTTCCCCCTCGACCCGAGCGGATCATCGCTGGCCCCTGGCGCGCTCGGTGCGCAACGTTAACCGGAAATAGACCAGCGTGACGATGATCGCGATCGACAAACCGACCATGCCCACCGCAGCCGCTTGTCCCAGATCGCGGTACACGAAGGCGCGTCGATAGAGTTCGATGACCAGGGTGTTGGTGGCGCCGATGGGTCCGCCCTGGGTCATTAGCCAGATGAGGTCGAACCGGCGTAACGACCAGATCGTGATGAACAAGGCGAGGAGCATGACCGTCGGTTGAATGGTCGGCCACACGACCGCGCGAAAGACGCTTAGGCGATCGGCACCGTCGATGACCGCAGCGTCGCGCAACTCTTCGGATACGCCTTGCAACGCCGCGAGAATGACCACCGACGCAAAGGGAAAGATCTGCCAGATAGTGGCGATCAAAATCGCAGGAAGCGCCAGCGACGGATTGTCAAGCCAGTTTTCCGCCCCTGCGGCGAAGCCCAAGAAGCGCAACGCCCGATTGAAGATTCCATATTGCGCGTTGTACATCCACGTAAAGATCAGCGCGACGGCGACCGGTGGCGCCGCCCATGGAATCGTAACCATGGCTCGAGCCACTCCTCGCCCGCGAAATGGACT
>VBCY01000510.1 GCA_005882995.1 Betaproteobacteria bacterium | reverse complement strand
ATCTGAAGCCGGAGGCGTTCCTCTTTCCGAGTCGCGTGGCGGAATCCCCGCACCCTTCGACCTGGCAGTATTCCCGGATCGTCGGTCCTGGGTGGGGTCGATTGGACTTGACCCAGGCGCCTACGGCACGCATTCAATGCGCCGCACCAAACCGACGCTGATCTACCGGCGGACCAGGAATCTGCGGGCCGTCCAACTTCTCCTCGGCCATAGCAAACTTGACTATCTCCCGCGCCAAACTATGTCCCGTTGTCGACGGATCGGCCGGTCTGTCGGGCGTTGGTGCCATCCGAACGGGACATAGCGATGCTTCTTGTCGGGCAATTCCGCCCGCAAGGAGAGCATCATGGAACGATCCTATGAGAGCACAGCTGCGCTCGCCGCCCGCGCTGCCGGCCCGCTGACAGAGCATCTCGGCCAATTTGTCGCGTCGTTGATCGACCAGCAGTACGCACCGAGTGTCGTCTATATCAAGGCACGGCACGCATTGGCGTTCGACCGCTGGCTAGCGAAGCGTTGCGCGACGCTTGCCGATCTCGGCGAAGTCCACATCGAGCGGTATGAGCGCCGCAGTCGGCGTCGCCATCAATCCATTTGCGCAGAAACGCGGCGTCGCGAGCGCTATGACCTGAGCGAGGTGCTGCAATTCTTGCGCGCTCGCGGTGTGTGCAAGACTGCCGATGTCGATCTCATACCTGCGGATGTGTTTGTCGTCGGCTTCGAGCAGCACCTTCAGCACCACCAAGGGCTGGCGACGGCAACGATCGAGACCTACAGAAGGTTCGCATCGCAGTTTCTCCATGAGCGCTTCGGCGCGGGTGTGGTCACTCTGCGCGAGCTACGCCCGATCGACGCGATCGAGTTCGTGCAGCGGCAAGCCAAGCGCATGCAACCGCCGGCGCTCAAATGCGTTGTGAACGCAATGCGCTCGTTCCTTCGTTACGCGCAATACCGCGGCGAGGTTGCGTCCGAACTCGTTGCCGCGGTGCCTGCCGTGGCTACATGGACCACAACGCCGCCATTGCCAAGAGCGATATCGCCCGAGCACGCGCAGCGTGCAATCGACAGCTGCGACCTTCGAACATCGCTCGGTCTGCGCGATCGTGCCGTGCTACTGCTCTTGGCACGCCTCGGGCTTCGCGCTCACGAGATCATCGCGTTACAGCTGGACGACTGCGACTGGGACGCCGGTTGCCTGCGGGTGCGCAGCAAGGGTGGGCGCGAATGCCTCTTGCCGATGCCTACTGATGTGGGTGAGGCCATCGCTGCGTATCTGGAACGAGGACGGCCTACGAGCGCCGATCGGCATCTATTCCTGCGCTCCATGGCGCCAATCCGTGGTTTTGTGCCCGGCTCGTACGCCATCGGCTCGATCGTGCGTTACGCACTCCGGCGTGCCAACGTCGACGCTCCCCACACGGGTTCGCATCAGTTCCGCCATGCGTTAGCCGTGCGCATGCTTAAACGCGGCGCCTCGTTCGCCGAGATCGGCGAAGTCCTTCGTCATCGAAGCCCGCAGACCACATCGATCTACGCCCGAGTGGATATCGGTGCGCTTCGCTCGCTCGCTCCGGTGTGGCCAGGAGGTGCGCGATGAACACGCTGCCTGAGGCCCTGCAAGAGTATCTCGCGCTGCGCCGAGGCTTGGGCTATAAGATGCAGGACGCTGGCCATCTGTTGCCGCGGTTCGTCAGTTTCCTGGAGGAACGGCAGGCGAGCCACATAACCGCACGGCTTGCTCTCGAGTGGACCCAGCAAGCAACGACGGTTCAGCCCGCCGAACGGGCACGCAGACTCTGTTTTGTGCGCGGCTTCGCTCGTTATCGCAGCGCCGTCGATCCGCGCACCGAGATTCCGCCGGTCGAGCTCTTGCCGTACCGATCGACACGGGCCCGGCCCTACTTGTACTCCGAGCAGGAGGTGCAGCGCTTGTTGGATGCTGCACTGAACCTGCCGACCAGATGGCCATCGACGCCATTGCGGCCGTGGGTGTTCCACTGCCTTCTCGGTTTGCTCAGCGTCACCGGTCTGCGTATCTCCGAGGCGCTCGACCTGAAGCTCGACGACGTCGATCTCGAGCAAGGCGTGTTGACGATCCGAGCTGCCAAGCTCGGTCGATCCCGTCTGGTGCCGCTTCATTCGTCGACCTGTGCCGTGCTGGCTGACTATGTTCGGCGTCGCGAGCAGTTTGTGGGCAAGCGCGGCAGCGGGTACGTGTTCGTGTCCAACCGCGGTACGCGCTTGGATATCGGCCGCGTTCATCGAGCTTTCTATGCGCTATCACGACAGACGGGCCTGCGCGCAGCCGGTGCGAGTAAGGGCCCGAGGCTGCACGACTTTCGGCACCGCTTTGCCGTCCAAGCGCTGACCCGATGGTACGAGGCGGGCGAAGACCCTGCTCGGCGCTTGCCGATGCTGTCGATTTATCTTGGCCACGTGTACGTGACGGGCACCTACTGGTATTTGAGCAGTTGGCCCGAGCTGATGGCGCAGGCGATGGCGCGGCTCGAGCGACGCTGGGGAGAGCCGTCATGAAGGGGCAACCGAGTTTCGCCGCACTGCTGGAGACCTTCTTCACGCAGCGACTGATGCAGCAGCGTTGCGCGAGTGCGCACACGATCGCCTCGTATCGCGACACGTTCCGGTTGTTGCTGCAGTTCGTTCACAGGCGACTACACAAGACGCCTTCAGCGCTCGCGCTTGAGGACATCGACGCACCTCTGGTTGTTTCCTTCCTCGACGACTTGGAGAAGGCGCGCGCGGTCACGGCCAGAACGCGCAATTTGCGTCTGACAGCAATCCACTCGTTCTTCCGCTACGTCGCGTTCGAGGCGCCGACGCATGCCGCACAGATCCAGCGCGTACTGGCCATTCCGGCCAAGCGCTTCCAGCGTGCGCTGGTACCGTTTCTCAGTCGACAAGAGGTGGATACCTTGCTCGCTGCGCCGGATCAGCGAACCTGGTCAGGGCGTCGGGACCATGCACTGATCCTGCTGGCGGTGCAAACCGGTCTACGCCTGTCCGAGCTGATTGGCCTTCGGCCGGAGGATCTGCATATGGGAACTGGCGCGCATGTACGCGTCCTGGGCAAGGGGCGCAAGGAGCGGTGCACACCGCTAAGCAAGAGCACCCGGGCTGTCCTCGCTGCTTGGCTCAGAGAACCACTCCGGAGCCCAGATCAGCCGTTGTTCCCGAACGCCCACGGCGGCCGATTGAGCGCGCACGGTGTGCACTACCTGTTGGCGAAGCACGTTATTGCGGCTGCCGAAGCCTGCCCGTCACTGAAGCATAAGCGGGTGAGCCCTCATGTGCTGCGGCACACGACGGCAATGGATCTGCTACAGGGAGGAAACGAGCAGGCCGTGATTGCGTTGTGGCTCGGTCACGAGTCGATCGAAACCACTCAGGTCTACCTGGATGCCGATCTCGAAATGAAGCGGCGCATCCTGGACAAGACCACACCGCCCAATGGGAAGCCGGGGAGGTATCGACCCGACGACAAGCTCCTCGCTTTCCTTAAGAGCCTGTAGCAGCGCCGACTATGTCCGCAGGTCCACATCCGTTCGTATCCTCGGGGACGGCGCGACTGGACATAGTTCGGCGCGGGAAATAGTCCAGCCTATGGACTGAGGGACATAGGCTCGAAAGCACGGTACGATATCTCGGCATACAGGTCGACGACGCGCTGGAGATCGCGGAACAAAC
>VBCY01000511.1 GCA_005882995.1 Betaproteobacteria bacterium | reverse complement strand
TCAGATCCTTGACGACTTCCTGCTGGCCGTAGACGGTGATCGATTTCCCCCCGGAGAGCCGCGTCAGGTCGATCCGGTGTCCTCTGCCGCCGAACCGCAGCTCGATGCCATGATGGACGAGACCTTCCTCTCGCAGCCGATCGCCCACGCCCGTCGCGACGAGCAGATCGACACTTCCCTGCTCCAGCACGCCCGCTCGCACGCGATGCTCGATGTGATCGCGGGAACGGTTCTCCAGGATGACCGATTCGATGCCGTGCCGATGCAGCAGATGCCCGAGCAACTATTCGTGACTTGCAATCCGAACGTTGCAACCAGCCGGTCGAGCGCTTGCACCCTATTCGAGATTAACGCTTCAGAACGTAGAGGAAAAAAGGGCGACGTTCTGCTCAGGAGCGCCGCCCTAACCGTCTTGTTACGGGTTGTTGTACTGGGTCCCCAAAAACGCCCGGCAAACGTTCCGGTTCACGCCGGTGTTGCTGTAGTCGATCGGCGTGTCGACCTCGTTCTCGTGCTTATACTTGGCCAACACGTCCTTGCAGACCGTCGCCGCTGTCTCGAGATTGCCGCCGCAGTGGAAATTGGTCGCGACGTCGGTGCTCCCCGTTCCGTTGTAGATGGCCGTTGTCGGATACGGACAGAGCGGACGCGTGCGGGTGGGCACGGCGCCACCCTGGGCCAGGATCGTGTCCGGTGCCACATCCTTCTCGACCCAGTTCACCAGCGCACCGAACAAATTCTGCGGTTGTGGTCCAACGCCGCCGCCACAATGTCCGACGCCCGGAGCCCGGAACAACCGGTAGAAACTTTGCAGCGTCGCAAAATCCGGTTTGTTCGGGTTCTTGCCGTAACGTGAGGCCATCTCGCGATAGTAATTGATCACGCCGCGCGGCATGATGAAGTTATCGTAGCCACCAACGAAGGTCAGCAACTTGCCACCATGCTGCCGGAACGTGTCCAGGTTGCCGAACGTATCGGTCGCATCGGCGAGGCTGAAGTCTGGATCAACGGTGGGATCAAGGGGATTGGTCGATCCGTCGTATGCAATGTCGGCGTAGGAGTCCGTGCCACCGGCTCCGAACATGCTCACCGTATGCCAATCGAAGTTGCGATCGTGCTCGTCCCAATGGAATTGCGTGACACCCAGTGCGAAAGGGGCGGGACCGTTCCACACGGTCGTGCGCTCGCATTACGCGGGCCATCCCAGATCTTGTCCATCGCTTGAGCTTGCGCCGGCGTCAAGCAGTTGGGGTCAGCAGAGGTACCACCATTGGCGCTGCAGATCGCGGTCGAGTCGTGTGCGGCGCTGTAGGTACACGCGCGCGGGTCGTCGATGATGCCGTCAGTGACACCGTCAAGTGCATCGCAGGCCGCAGTAGCCTTGCTGGTCGCGAAGTTCTGTTTGGCCGTGGGGATGACACCGCCGGTCAGATCCTTCATGACGATCTGTCCCCACATCTGCGCCGTCTGGAACCGCGTCCAGTAGATCGCCGGCGCGCTGGCCAGGATGCCATCGAGCTCATTGCCGAGCTCCTGCGCGAGCAGGTAGCCCTGACGGCCACCGGTCGAGCAGCCATTCCAGTAGTTATACAGCGGCGGCCCGCCGTAATAGGCTTCAGCGAGGGCTTTCGAGAAAAGGATCTCCTGCTTGATGCCGTTGCGGCTCCAGTCCTGGATGTATTGCACGTTGTATGTGCCATCCAGATTCACTGCGGGCTCGCAGTTGTTCGCTGCGCCCGAATGGCCACCGTCGGTGCCTGATCCGACATAGCGTGCGTTGACGGGAGCAGTAACCGTGAGGTTGCCGCTACAGCCGCCTCCGCCAACTCCTTGCGTTCTGCCGTTCCATGCGCCTTGCAAACCGCCCGTGCCTCCGTCGAGGCCGCTGAGCGGTAGGCCAACCCGGATGTTGATGTTCTGGTTCGGGTTCTCACCGTACAGGATATTGACCTGACAATACGACGCGTTTGCTCCTGCCGGTGGAATGATCACACCACTTGCGGACTTCACGAATGGATTTCCGGCCAGCCCGTTCGCGGGGTCCGTGGCGAGCGCGGTACAACTCGGTAATGCCGCCGCGGTCCCGGGCACCAGAAAGGCAGAACCCAACATCGCACCGGAGACTATCAGGTACGCAACGTTTCGCATCTTTTCCTCCTTATTCAATGTTTCGTTCGAGCCTCAGAGGGGCCGCACCTTCGGCGTCGGTCGCCCACTGGGCTGGCAGCTGTTTTGAGACCTCTAACTTCTGCGCTTCGGTTATCAAAGGACCCGACTGTGTACCCCTGTCATCGGCTGCACGCGCCAGATCATTGGCCACCCGGAGGCATCGATCAAGATACGATCGCGAATAACTCTTATTTGAGTTTCGAATACCGTGCCCATCCGAGAATGATGAACACAGTCGGCGTACGTAATGAAACCTGCCACTTCGTCATGGACGACTGCGCGGCATGCCTTATGTCATCTGTGCGGCCGTCCACCCTGCGGCAAGCGCCTGCGCCTTGTAGTAGTCGACCTCGCTCTTCATCGTCGCCAGCATGATCGGTGGGGCCACAGCATTCCACGTCGCGCGCCCGATCGCGCGCGAAGCCGCGATGATTGCCAGGGCTGTTTCACATATTATATGATTATCTTATAATATGCAGCCTATCGACATTGCGATATTCGGAGAATCCCGATGGCAGGCAAGATCACCGCAACGGACGCAGCACGCAGG
>VBCY01000509.1 GCA_005882995.1 Betaproteobacteria bacterium | reverse complement strand
AACGTAAGGAAGCAGAGCCGCGGGAGCGTCCTCGCCGGCTGCGCCTCGGTGGCAAGGGGCAGAGCGAACACTACGAGGGCAAGGGAAAGGGCTCCGAGACGCATCATGCGCACATGACGCATTCTTCCCACGGCACCCGCGGAGAACCGCTGCCATCCCGCCACGCTCCGGCCCCTCCACTTGTGCGGCGAACGTTGCGGTGAGCGGTGCGCGAAGCGCGTCCGCTCTACTGCGAAGTTCGACGACGCACTGGTTCCTCGCGTCCCAACTGAAGCGCCAACCATGTCGATTTACTCGATCACCTGATCCACCCGCAGGAGCAACGACGGTGGGACCGTGAGGCCGATCGCTTTGGCGGCCTTGAGGTTGAGAACTAACTCGAACTTGGTAGGCCGTTCGACCGGCAGATTTGCGGGCTTGGCGCCCTTGAGAATTCTATCGACGTATTCGGTAGCACGTCGATAGAGATCTTCGGCCTTGGCTCCGTAGGACATGAGCCCGCCAGAGTGCGGATAGAGGCTGAATACATACATTCCGGGCAGTCGACGCTGGGCCGCCGATTCGATCAACACCGCTCGGTTGCCGACGAAGAGAGGGTCCTGCTGCACGATGAAGGCCCCGATGTGAGCGGCAGTCATGTGCGCCAAAGCCTTCTCGAACTCGGACGCAGCGCGAACTTCGGCGAGATGAAGTGTGAGGCCCAAGCCGCGGGCGGCGGCGGTCATCTCGGCAAGCTGAGTTTTGTGAACCTCGTAGCCAGGATTGGCCAGGTAGCCCACCCGAGTGAGACCAGGGATCGTCTCCTTGAGTATTTCCAGACGCTTGGACATGAGTTCCCGGTTGATTGTCGTGAGCCCCGTGAAGTTCCTCCCTGGCCGCGTCAGACTATCCGCGAGCCCGATCACGACCGGCTCACTCACCGTGGCGAAGACCACGGGGAGTGATGTTCCGGTCCGCTTCATGGCGAGCGCAGCGGGTGTATCCACCGCAAATATTGCATCCAACGGCAGCCGCGCCAGCTCGGCGGCGAGGGCGTCGAGCGTGAGTGTTCCCGCTCCCTCCCATCGGTACTCGATCGCGATATTCCTGTCTTCAATCCATCCGTGATCTCGAAGCCCATCGGTGAACGCTTTGCGTAGCCCGGCGTTTGCCGCCGCGGTACCTAAGGACAGATAACCAATCCGGGCTACCTTCCCCGCTTGCTGCGCCGCGGCGGCGATCGGAGCGGCGAGAAAGCCCATCCCGAAGGTGTTGAGAAAAGTGCGGCGGTCCATGTGTCGGTCTCCCGCGATCAGTTCCACCACGTCACGGTCCACTCCGTCCGCCTTTGCGGCGAACGCACCGGTGAGCGGCCGGAGCGAGCATGGCGAGCCCCGGTCCGTTCCACTGGGTAGTTCGGCAGGCTTACCGGCCAATCTCGGGTACTGATAGTCCGCGGCAGATCTTTTTGGCCAGTACGTCCGGG
>VBCY01000508.1 GCA_005882995.1 Betaproteobacteria bacterium | reverse complement strand
AAGCAGCAGACCAATCACCGCCTTTTCCGCAACGGGATAGCCGCGAATGACATCAGCACAACCGATCAGCGCCTCGTCGCAATAAAAACCCCAGAGAAACTTGTCTGCGTAGCCCTTGTCTGGCGGCAGCGCGCTGAGCAAGCTTTGCGCTTCGGCTTGCCCAGGAGGCCGGCCCGTAACGCTCTGAAAGTATCCCGGCGTAGCTTCCAGCACGCATTGCAGCGCAGCCATCTGCACCGGATGGCCGGTGAGCAGCCGCAGCGTCAATGCGGCTTTCAGCGGCCCGCCTTGATCTCCGTCCATAGCCTGTTCCGCAATCGCCGCTGCGCACCGGTGAGATCCTTCAGTTGCTCGAGCTTGGCCTCGACCGCCTTGTCAGGGAAGATCGCCGGGTTCTTGAGTATCTCCGGCTTGATGTATTTGACGGCTTCCATGTTGGGATTGCCAGAGCCGATCAGATTGGTGAGCTCCGCCGAATTCTTGCCTTCGAGCATGAAGTTCATGAATTTGAGCGCGAGGTCAGGTCGCGGCGCATCCTTGTGGATGACCATGTTATCGACGGCCAGCACGGCGCCTTCTTTGGGCATGCCTTGCAGGATCTGGAACGGCCGGCCCGCAGCCTTGGCATCGAGATTCGCCTGGAAGATGTCGTTCGAATAGCCGTGGACCAGCCAGATGTTGCCGACCGTCAATTCCTTGATGTATGACGAGGCATTGAACGCTGCCCAATACGACTTGGCCTTCTTGATCAAGGCGGCCGCTTCGTCCCAGTGCTTGGGATCGACGTCGTTGGCTGAGTAGCCGAGATACTTCAGCGCCGCCGCGAACAGCTCATTGGCGCTGTCAAGAACCGTGACGCGGCCCTTCACCTTCTCCAGATATTTCGGATCGAAGATAACGGCCCAGGTGTCGGTCGGCAGCCCCAGCGCCTTAATCTTCTGGTCGTTGTAGCCGATGATCGTGGTGGACATCGCGTAGGGCACGGAATATTTGTTACCCGGGTCGAACGGCGTGTTGAGATAGATGGCGTTGATGTTTTTCAAATTGGAAAGCTGTGACTTGTCGATCGGCTTGAGCTGGCTTCCCTTGATCAGCGCCTCGACCGCGTTGCTTGTCGGCACGAGCATGTCGTATCCCTTGGCGCCCGCGGCGAGCTTGGCGAGGAGCTCTTCATTGTCGGAGTAATAAGTCTGCACGACTTCGCACTTGCAGAAGTCTTCGAAGCGCTTGATGGTCTCCGGCGCGATGTAGTTGTTCCAGTTGTAGAGATGGAACTCGTCCTTGGCGAGGGCGGGCGTGGCGAAGACAAGCGACGCGAGCAGCGCAAAAAGCCTGTTCATGGGTGAGGCTCCTATTCCGAGCGCAACAGCGTGGGTGAGAGCTTGGAAGCGATGATGATAAGGGCGAGGGTCAGTAGCATCAACAGGGTGGAGACGGCGTTGACTTCCGGCGTGACTGCGATCTTGATCATCGAGTAGATCTGCAAAGGCAGCGTAACGGTGCCGGCGCCCGCTGTGAAGAAGGTGATCACGAAGTCGTCGATCGAAAGCGTAAACGCCATCAGTGCTCCGGCGATCACGCCCGGCATGATCAGGGGAAGGGTGATGTAGCGAAAGGTGTTCCATGGCGAAGCGCCGCAGTCGCGCGCCGCTTCAGTCAATGTCTCGTCCATTCCGGCCAATCGCGCCCTCACCACGATCGCGACGAAGCCGATGCAGAAAGCGATGTGCGCCAAGGCTACCGATACCAGGCCCAGGGTCAGGTTGAGCAGGACGAAGAAAATGAGCAGCGACACTCCCATCAGGATCTCGGGAATCGCGATCGGCGCCAGGACGAGAACTGAAAGCAGACGGCTCGGATAGCGGTACATCGCCACCCCGGCCGCCGTGCCTAGCAGAGTGGAGACGATGCTCGCCACCAGCGCGATGGCGAGCGAGTTGCCGGCCGCGATCAGCATGTCCTGGTCGTGAAACAGCTTGTCGTACCACTCCAGCGTAAATCCGACCCATTCGGCGTTGAGCCGGGAATTGTTGAACGAGTAGGCGACGACAATGATGAGCGGTACGTAGAGAAATGCGTATCCCGCGAGGGCGGCGGCCCACAAGACGACGCGGCGGCGCCTACGCACGCGATCCCCTTGCGCTCGACGGAGTGCGGAGGTTGCCGCGGGCAACCCACGCCGCAAGCCCGGCGAACGCCAGTGCGACAACTGTCAGCACGATCGAGAGCACGCTGCCGAAGGGCCAGTCTCGCGTCTCGAGGAATTGCTGCTTGATCACGTTGCCGATCAAGCTGTCCTCCGGGCCGCCGAGGATATCGGGAATCGCGAAGATGCCGAATGCCGGTATGAACACGAGCGCCGCTCCGGCATAGACGCCCGGCAAGGACAACGGAAAGGTGATTCGCCAGAACCGCTGCCAGGCGTTGGCGCCGAGATCCTGGGCAGCGTCGAGCAGCGCCTGATCATGCTTTTCCAGGTTGGCATAAAGCGGGAGCACCATGAATGGTAGGTGCACGTACACCAGACAAACCAGCACGGCGAAGGCGCTGAAGAGCAGTGGGACGGGATCGTGGCCGAACCAGGCCAGCACGCGGTTGACCGTCCGCGCGAGCGCAGCGTTAGGCCCCAGAAGGATCATCCAGGCGTAGATGCGAATAAGAAAGTTGCTCCAGAAGGGAAGGATCACCAGCAGCAGCAGGAGGTCACGATAGCGCCTGGAGCTTCGCGCAATGAGCGAAGCAAGCGGATAGGCGAGGGTGATGCAAAAAAGCGTCGTCAGCAGTGCATACCCGAACGACTTGAGAAATATCTGCGCGTAGACCGACTCGGAAAAGAAACGTGCATAGCTCTCCAGGTTGAGATCCAGCTTTCCTTCTTCGATCAGCGGCGCAAGGCCGCCGAATTCTCCCGGCGTCCGGAACGACGCCAGAACCATGATGAGCGACGGGAGAGCGAAAAAGACGATGAGGTAGGCAAGCGGCGGTCCGCTCACCAGCCAACGGCCGAGTCGCGACGGGGTATGCACGGCCACGACGATCATTCCTCGATGAGATGGCCTGCGTCGACCGGCCAGCTCACTTCCACAGCATCGCCGATCTCGAAGAACTTGGCGCGACCGCTTTGCGAGTTGGCAAGCAAAGCTTCGATACGCGTGCCGCCGGGTATGGAGACTTTATAGACGGTGACGTCGCCCATGTAGAGCAGATCGCCGACGGTTCCGCGGTAGTGATTGTCCGGAGAATCAGTGGGCGCGCTCGACTGGATGCGAATCTTTTCCGGTCGCAGCGCTATGGTACCGGCGCCTCCCACTGAGATCGGCGAAGCGCTCGTTACGCGCACCGGACCGAGGCCCTCGACTGCGAGAGTGATCACGCCACCCTGTCGCTCGCTGACGGAGCCCGATAAAAGATTGATATGGCCGATGAAGTCAGCGACAAAGCGCGTCTTGGGAAATCCGTAGATCTTCGACGGCACATCGAGCTGTTCGATGCGTCCCTTGTTCATCACGGCAATGCGGTGCGACAGGGCAAGCGCTTCAGTCTGGTCATGCGTCACGTACACAAAGGTGATGCCGACTTCTTTCTGCAGATTGATCAATTCGATCTGCATCTCCTCGCGAAGTTTCGCGTCGAGCGCCGCGAGGGGCTCGTCGAGCAGAAGCACGCTCGGATGCGTCACCAGCGCGCGGCCGATGGCGACGCGCTGCCTCTGGCCACCGGAGAGCTCGTGCGGATAACGTTTGTCGAATCCGGTGAGGCGTACGTCTTCGAGCGCGGCTTCGACCTTGGCGGAAATCTCGGAGGCAGGTGTCTTCGCCATTTGCAACGGGAACGCCACATTGCCTTCGACTGTCATGTGCGGGAAAAGAGCGTAGCTCTGGAACACCATGCGCATCGGCCTCCGTTCGGGTGGACGGTCCACAAGATCCTCGCCTTTGAGCAGGATCCGGCCGCCGTCGGGCAGGTCGAAGCCGGCGATCATTCGCAACAATGTCGTCTTGCCGCAGCCGGACGGGCCGAGAAGGGTGAAGAATTCGCCAGCCTCGATGCCGATGCTGACGTTGTCGACTGCGGTGAAATCGCCGAAGCGGCGGGTGACGTTCTGGATCTCGAGCAGCGCCATTGCGGCCGGGAGCACATACGTCGGAGAAGCGCGGATTGTAGCAAAATGGGTACCCGAAGCCCTCGGAAGTTCACGACCATGCGTCGAGCCGTTGCCGATCAGAACTACGCGGCGAAGGGCGCCACGTCAACCGCGCCGGCGATCGTCATGTCAATCGCTCTGATTGCCATCTCGCCCTGGGCCGACGCAGATGAGTCGCGCAGTTATCGGCTCGATCCCTTTACGCAGGCGACCTCCTCCTACGCCGGATGTCCCGCCGCAAAACCCCCCGATCTGACCGAGCAGGAGATGCGTGTCCAGGCCCATGAGCGCGCCGAGCGCGGCACGTCGTGCTGTCTTGCGGGGACTTGCGAGTGCGGTGGCGCTTACAAGCATGATCCCGAGATCAACGAACGCGTCGCCGCAGCGATTCGCAGCGACGCGCGCTTTCGCGATACCAGCGTCTGGGTGACGACGACGCGCAAGTTCGTGACGCTGCAGGGCTGCGTGCGCAGCACCGCGCAGAAGCGCGCGCTCGAAGCGATGGTGAAGCGTCAGGCGGACGTCGCGATCGTGTGGAACGAGATCACGATC
Organism: Betaproteobacteria bacterium; assembly: GCA_005882995.1. Taxonomy (GTDB): domain Bacteria; phylum Pseudomonadota; class Gammaproteobacteria; order Burkholderiales; family Casimicrobiaceae; genus PALSA-1003. The sequence continues at coordinate 10,363 of VBCY01000508.1, read as the reverse complement.
GGCATCGGAGTCAGGAGGCCTTAGCTTTCTCGATTACGTCGCCTTGGATTCCGTCGGTTTGAGCGTGCCGAGAGCCGTGAACAGCTCGATCGGAACCGGAAATACAATCGTCGAGCTCTTGTCGCTGGCGATGTTGCCGAGCGTTTGCAGGTAGCGCAACTGCATCGCCTGGGGCTGCTGCGCCAGCATCTGAGCAGCCTCGAGCAGCGTCCGCGAGGCCTGCAGCTCGCCTTCGGCGTGGATGACCTTGGCGCGCCGTTCGCGCTCCGCCTCTGCCTGGCGGGCGATGGCCCGCACCATCGATTCATTGAGATCGACCTGCTTGATTTCCACGGTCGAGACCTTGATGCCCCACGCGTCGGTCTGGGTGTCGAGTACCTGCTGGATCGCGAGGTTGAGCTTTTCGCGCTCGGCCAGCAATTCGTCCAGCGCATGCTTGCCCAGTATCGCGCGCAGCGTGGTCTGCGCGAGCTGGCTGGTTGCCTCGAGGAAGCGCGCGACCTGGATCACCGACTTGGCCGGATCGACCACCCGGAAGTACACCACCGTCCAGCACCACCGTGCGCAGGTCGACCCGCACCATCTGTTGCACCACCGGAATGAGCAGCATGAGGCCAGGTCCCTTCACCTTCCAGAAGCGGCCGAGCATGAACACGACGGCGCGCTCGTATTCGCGCAGCACGCGGAAGGAGGCGAGGATCACCAAACCGACGATGACAACGATGGTGCCAAATCCCAATCCGATAACCATGGTCAGCCTCCTTGTTTCGCGTCGTCGACGGGCACCACGGTCAGCGTGAGATCTTGGCGCGCAGTCACGCGCACCCGCTGCCCGCGTTTGAGCGGCACGCTGCTTTTCACGCGCCATTGCTCGCTGTGCACCCGCGCCCACGCTTCTGCGTCGCTATCGTCCAGCACTTCTCCGACGCTGCCGATCAGCTCCTCGCCGCCGCTGACCACCGGACGGCGGCGAGCCTTGAGCGCCACGCTCGAGACGAAGAAGACGAACAGCGCGGTCACCAGTGCGAGCACGGCGATCAGCGCGATTGGCACGCCGAACCCCGGCACGTCGGTGTCGATCAGCATGATGGCGCCGATGGCGAAGGCGATGAGGCCGCCGACACCGAGCGAGCCATAGGCCGGCAGGAACGCCTCTGCGACCAGGAAGGTGAGGCCGAGGAGAATGAGCGCCAGACCGGCGTAGTTGATCGGCAGCATCTGCAGTGCGAACAAACCCACCAGCAGGCAAATCCCGCCGATCACGCCGGGCAGGACCATGCCCGGACTGGAGAATTCAAAGAACAATCCGTAAACACCCAGCATCATCAGGATCAGCGCGACGCTGGGATTGGTGATGACGGCCAGGAAGCGGCTCTTCCAGTCCGGTTCGACGGTGGTCGGGATCACATGAGCCGTGTCGAGCACCCGCTCGCCCGCCGCGGTGGAAATCCTGCGGCCATCGAGCTTGGCCATCAGATCAGGTACGTCTCCGGCGACGACGTCGATCACCTTCTGTGCCAGCGCTTCGTCCGCCGAGAGGCTCACTGCTTCGCGCACCGCGCGTTCCGCCCAATCGCCATTGCGCCCGCGCAGTTGCGCGAAACCGCGGATATAGGCGGCGGCGTCATGCACCTGCTTCTTGGTCATCGGATCCTGCGCGTGCGAATCGTCCCCCGCCTTCGCCTTGTCCTTTTCCTTGTCGGAGGGTGGTGTTGATCCCGGCCCCGGCATGCCGATCTGAACCGGAGTTGCGGCGCCGAGATTCGTTCCAGGCGCCATCGCCGCGATGTGGCTGGCGTACAGGATATAGGTTCCGGCGCTCGCGGCGCGCGCCCCGCTGGGCGCGACGAAGGCAGCCACCGGTATTCGCGAGGCAAGAATCGCCTTGATGATGTCGCGCATGGCGGTGTCGAGTCCGCCGGGCGTGTCAATCTGGAGCACGACGAGTTGCGCGCCGTCGCTTTCGGCGCGAGCGAGACCACGGGTCACGAAATCGGCTGCCGCCGGACCGATCGCGCCAGTCAGCGGCAAAACCACCACTGGCGCGGGTGCGGCCGCCGCCGCATTCACGACCCACGCGAACGCGGACAACACGATCAATCGGAACAGCATGAACTTCTCAGTCCGGTGGAATCCCACCGAGCAGCATTATTGCAGAAATACCGAGGGTGGGCTTGATGGCAACGGAGGGTGAATCGGAACGGACTCGATGGTCGGATCTCGTCAATATTGGCGCAGAACGAGGATGGCGATCAACGCGATCACGAGCACGGTGAGGCCAGCCAGCCAGCGCATAAGCGTTCGCACCGTCGCCGCGAGATCCTCGTCTCGCCTCTCCGGTTCGCGCACAGGCTCTGAGAGGCGCTGGTAGAGAAGCCGCGGCAAGAGCGGCAGGGTCGTCACCAGGAACGGCCCCTCTTCGCGCAGGCGGCGTTCCAGGCCTCGCCATCCCATTTGTTCATCCATCCACCTTTCGAGAAATGGCTTGGCGCTGACCCAAAGATCGAGATTGGGATCGAGGTGCCGACCCAGGCCTTCGACGTTAAGCAACGTCTTTTGCAGCAGCACGAGCTGCGGCTGGATTTCAACGTTGAAACGGCGCGAGGCCCTGAAGAGCTGGACCAGAACCTTGCCCAGCGAAATATCCTTGAGCGGGCGATCGAACACCGGCTCGCATACGGCGCGCACCTCACTTTCCAGCTCGTCGACTCGCGTCTCGGGCGGCACCCAGCCAGACTCGAGGTGCGCCGTTGCGACTCTTCGGTAGTCGCGACGGAAAAAAGCGAGAAAGTTCTGCGCCAGGTAACCCTTGTCGCGCTCGGAGAGCGTGCCCATGATGCCGAAGTCGAGTGCGATGTACTTGCCCTTGTTGGCAGCATCGGTGGCGACGAAGATGTTGCCGGGATGCATGTCGGCGTGGAAATAGCCGTCGCGAAAGACTTGGGTGAAAAAAATTTCCACACCAGCGCGCGCGAGACGCGGTATGTCGATGCCTTGTTCACGCAGCCGCTCGACGTTGCTGATCGGGGTTCCGGTCATGCGCTCCATCACCATGACCTCGCTGCTGCACCAGTCCCAGTACACTTCGGGAACCAGGAGCAGAGGCGAGTGCAGAAAATTACGCCGCAGCTGAGAGCAATTGGCAGCTTCGCGCGCGAGATCGAGCTCGTCGTGGATGGTCTTGTCGAACTCCGCGACGACTTCGCGCGGCTTGAGCCGCTTGCCGTCGGACCACAGTCTTTCGGCGAGCGTCGCCCCGGTCATCATCAGCGCGAGATCGCGCTCGATGGTCGCAGCGATGTTGGGACGTAGCACCTTGACGGCGGCGGGTGTGCCGTCCGGCAATTCAGCAAGATGAACCTGCGCGACGGATGCGCTGGCGACGGGATCTTGCTCGAAGGACTTGAAAACCCGATCGACCGGCCTGCCATACGTGCGATGCAGCGTTGCGATCACCTGGTTGCTCGGAAAAGGAGGCACGCGATCCTGGAGCCCCGCGAGCTCGTCGGCGATATCGGGCGGCAGAAGGTCGCGCCGCGTCGAAAGCATCTGTCCGAACTTGACGAAGATCGGCCCCAGATCCTGTAGAGCAAGGCGAAGGCGGACCGCGCGGGCCGATGAGAGCCTGCGCCAGAACATTGCCAGGCGCGCGGCCGGACGCAACCATCGGATGCGTTCATGGCCGAAAAGGAATTCGTCGAGCCCGTATTTGAGCGCAACGTAGAAAATCACGAGCAGGCGTAGCCAACGCATGACTCTAGCCGCGCTCAGGTCGCCGCGATGCTGGGCTGCGCTCCAGGCGCGGCGACGCGACGTCGCTGCAACCATGCGATCGCGCCCAACAGTGCGAGAGCCGGCACGAACAGCCACTCCTTCGCCGGCCGCTTGGCCAGCGTCTCGATTCCCGTCACCATGAAGCCTTGCTCGAAGCCCGCTTTGTCCGCACTGCTGTGCAACCCGACTGCAGAGATCTGGATGCCCTCGGGTAGTGCCATGGTGGTCAAGCCGGATCGTGCCAGACGCTGGGACGCGGGTCCTTCCTTTCCCAGCGGCAGAAGCACCGTCTTCTTCATTTGCTTGCCTTCGAGCGTCGTGCCTTCGATCTCTACACGCAGACCGGTGTCGGCCGGCGCCGCCGTGACAAATTCCATCAGCTTCTGTGGCGGCGAGACATCGTACCTAGGGAATGCGAAATCGAGCCAGAAATCGGGACGCAGAAAAGTAAACGTGACGAGCAGCAGCAACACCGATTCGTACCAGCGGCTTCGGGTGATGAACCAGCCCTGCGTCCCCGCCGCAAAGACCAGCATGCCAGCAATCGCCGCCGACACCGTGAGCGCGAGATGGGCGAAGGTGTTCACGCCGATCAGCAGCAGCTCGGTATTGAAAATGAACATGAACGGCAGGATGCCGGTGCGGATGCTGTACCAGAACGCGGTGATGCCGGTGCCAATGTAATTGCCTCGTGAAATCGCGGAGGCGGCGAAAGCGGCGAGCCCCACAGGCGGCGTCACATCGGCCATCAACCCGAAGTAGAAGACGAACATGTGCACCGCAACCAGCGGCACAACCAGACCCGCTTCGGCACCGAGCTCGACGACCACCGGCGCCATCAACGTGGACACAACGATGTAGCTAGCTGTGGTCGGCATGCCCATGCCGAGAATGAGGCAGATCACCGCGACCAGCATCAGCATCGCGATCATGTTGCCTGCGGATATGGACTCCACAAGGTCAGTCATGACCAGGCCGAAACCCGTGATCGACACGGTTCCGACAACGATGCCTGCTGCGGCGGTTGCAATGGCGATGCCGATCATGTTGCGCGCGCCGGTGCTCAATCCATCGACCAGGTCCTGCCATCCGAGACGCCAGCGTGCGAGCGGCGACGGCTCGCCACGGAACATCGCGATCAACGGCTTCTGGGTGAGCAGAATCGCGATCAGCAATGCGGTTGCGTAAAAAGCGGAGAGTCCCGGTGATAAGTGCTCGATCATCAGCACCCAGATCAGCAGAACGACCGGCAGCAGATAGTGCAGGCCTGCGAGAAGCGTAGCTTTGAGCGGCGGCAGCTCGATGACTTCGGCGTTGGGATCGTCGATGACCAAATCAGGCTCCGCAGCCGCGATGCGCAGCAGCGCGACATAGACTGCGACCATCATCGCGAGCACGATCCAGATCGCGCCTCGCGGAAACCATTCCTTGAGCCAGCCGAGCGCGTAGTAGACGACGTTGGCAAAGACGACCAGCGCGCAAAGCGTCATGAGTATTCCCGCCAGACGCCCGAGCGGCGATGTCCCCGGGCGCGGCGGAAGTCCCTTGATTCCGGCCTTACACGCTTCGAGATGAACGATGTAGAAGAGAGCGATGTACGAGATGGCGGCGGGTAGCGCGGCGTTCTTGCAGATCTCGGCGTAGGACACGCCGACGTATTCGGCCATAAGGAACGCGGCAGCACCCATCACCGGCGGCATGATCTGACCGTCGACGCCGGCGGCGGTTTCGATTGCGCCCGCCTTCTCCGCCGTGTAGCCCACTCGCTTCATCAGCGGGATCGTGAACGTGCCGCAGGTCACGACGTTGGCGACCGAGGAGCCGGAGATCATGCCCATCATGCCCGACGACACCACCGCGGCCTTGGCTGGACCGCCGCGCATGTGGCCTAGAAAAGCAAACGCCACCTTGATGAAATAGTTGCCGGCACCCGCTTTCTCCAGCAGCGAGCCAAACAAAACGAACAGGAAAATGTAGCTCGCTGACACGCCGACTGCGACGCCGAACACGCCTTCGGTTGAGAGCCAGTAATGAGACACCGCCTTGGTCAGCGAAACGCCCTTGTGCTGGATCACCTCGGGCATCCACGGTCCGCCGAAGGCATAGACCAGCATGAGCGTGGCGATGATCGCCAGCGGCGGGCCGACGACGCGGCGTGTCGCCTCCAGCAACAGCACCATGCCGATGATCGCCGTGGTGAAGTCCATGGTCGTCGGCTGTCCGGGCCGCGTCGAGAGCTCGCGATAGAACAGGAAAAGATAGGCACCGCAAAAGGCCGCGGCGAGCGCGAGCACCCAGTCCTGTGCCGGGATGCGGTCGCGCGGTGACGATTTTGCGAATGGATAGGCGAGATATGCGGCAAACAAGCCGATGCCGAGATGCAGCGAGCGCATCTCGGTATCGTTGAGAATGAAAAAGTTGAAAGTGAACGGGAAAGGCGACGCGTACCAGAGTTGCAGCACCGACCACGCAATGCAGGTCAGGGAGAGAATGGTCCGGGCGGCGCCGGCTGGCTTGCGCCCACCCAAATCCGCGGCAGCGACCAGCTCGCGGACGTCCAGCGGGGGCTTGTCGGCGTCGGTTGTCATGCGTTTCTCGCGGATGTCGTCCCCGCGGAAGCGGGGACCCAACGTCTTTAGGTCAGCAATATTGGATCCCCGCCTTCGCGGGGATGACGCGGCTGTCTCCGATCGCCGCGAGGCTTCGCCTCTCGCTCTCGGACAGCCGCGTCACTTCATCCAACCCTTTTCACGGTAATAGCGCACCGCGCCTTCATGCAGTGGTGCTGAAAGACCGTCCTGGATCATGTTCTTGGGATCCAGATTGGCGAACGCCGGATGCAGCTTCTTGAATTCGTCGAAATTGTCGAAGGTCGCCTTGACCAGGATGTACACCGTGTCCGCCGGCACCTTGGTCGACGTGACCAGCGTCGCGAGTACCCCGTAAGTCTTCGTTGGATCCGGATTGTTGGCGTACATGCCTCCCGGAATCGTGGCGTAGGCGTAGTACGGGCTTTTCTTCACCAGCTCGTCAATCGCAGGTCCGGTTAGAGAGACCAGCTTCGCGCCGCAGGCCGTTGTGGGATCCTGGATGTTGGCCGAGGGATGACCGACGCCGTAAAAGAAACCATCGATTTTGTTGTCGCACAGCGCGGACCCGTGCTCGTCCGCCTTAAGCTCGGAAGCCAGAGCGAAGTCGGAAATCTTCATGTTCATTGCGGCAAGCAGCTCATCCATGGCGGAGCGCGTGCCGGAACCCGGATTGCCGACGTTGAAGCGCTTGCCCTTGAAATCGGCGAAGCTCTTGATGTTCGCTTCCTTGCGCGCCACGACGGTAAATGGCTCCGGATGCACCGAGAACACCGCGCGCAGCTCGGGGTAGCTCTCCTTGAAGGGCCCCGTGCCCTTGTACGCCTGATACTGCACGTCGGACTGGCTCATTCCGAAATCGAGCTCGCCGGCCTTGATGGTGTTCACGTTGTAGACCGAGCCCCCCGTCGATTCCACCGAGCAGCGTATGCCATGCTTGGCGCGGTCCTTGTTGACCAGCCGGCAAATGGCGCCGCCCACGGCGTAGTACACACCGGTGACGCCGCCGGTTCCGATGGTGACGAATTTCTGTTGAGCGTGGACCGGCACGGGCAGCGCGAGGATGCAGGCGAGGACGAAGCTCGCGCTCGAGGCCAAGACAGTGGTCGGACCGCGACCCGTATTCTTGTGCATGGTCATGAACTCCTCCTTGTGTCGAAATGAGCAACCGGAGCGAGGACCGCTCTACGAATCCCTCGCCATCCAAACACGCGATTATCGCGCAGCGGGCGTCGGCACGCTCTTGCGAATCGAGGCGACCGCAGCATCCACCGCCACTGTCAGCCGGTCGACGATCATGTCGATTTCGCCTTCGCTGACGATGAACGGCGGCGCAAGCAGGATATGGTCTCCCAAGCGTCCGTCGATCGCCCCCCCCATCGGATACACCATGAGTCCGCGCGCCATCGCTTCCGCTTTGACGCGTGCGTGAAGGCGTAGCGCAGGATCGAATGGACGTTTCGAGCCACGATCAATGACGAATTCCACCGCCATGAATAATCCGCGGCCGCGGATGTCACCGACGTTGGGATGCGCGCCCAACTGTGCTTCGAGACGTTTGCGCAGCCGCGCCGCCCTCTGCCGTACCTGAAGCAGAAGACCATCGCGCTCGATCACGTTTTGCACGGCCAGCGCCGCTGCGCACGCCACGGGATGCCCGATGTAGGTGTGACCGTGCTGAAAGAAGCCGCTGCCCGAAGCGACTGCGTCGACGATACGTTGCTGCGCGAGCACCGCGCCGATCGGCTGATAGCCGCCCCCAAGTCCCTTGGCGATCGCCATCAGGTCGGGTGCGATACCCTCCTGTTCCACTGCGTGCAGCGTGCCGGTGCGTCCCATCCCGCACATCACTTCGTCGGCGATCAGCAGAATGCCGTGGCGATCGCAAAGGTCTCGTATGCGGCGAAAGTAGCCCGGCACGGGCGGCAGGGCTCCTGCCGTGGCGCCGCCTACCGTCTCCACGCAGAAGGCGATGACGCTGTCCGCGCCCAGGTGTGCAATCGTCTGTTCCAGCTCGCGTGCGAGCCGTTCCCCGTAGGCTTCTGCCGATTCCTCTAATCTTCGGTCACGATACTCGTAGCAGGGCGAGACGTGCGTCACGTCGATGAGCAACGGCGCAAATTGCCTTCGCCGCCATGCGTTGCCGCCGACTGCGAGCGCGCCGAGCGTGTTCCCATGATAGCTCTGACGGCGCGCGATGAAATGCCGTCGCTGCGGTTGCCCGATCTCGACAAAATACTGGCGTGCGAGTTTGAGTGCCGCCTCGATCGCTTCCGAACCTCCGGAGACGAGATACACATGCGACATGCCGGCGGGAGCGTGGGCAATCAGCTTGTCGGCAAGCGCTTCGGCGACGGGCGTCGAAAAGAAGCTGGTGTGGGCGTACGCAATGCGATCGATCTGCTCGTGCATGGCGCGCACCACATCAGGATGCCCGTGGCCCAGGCAGGACACAGCGGCTCCGCCGGAGGCGTCGACGAACTCGCGTCCTGCTCCATCGACGATGTAGATCCCGTGCCCTCCGACCGCAAGGGGAGGCGCGGCGGCAAGCTGGCGATGCAGGATATGCGTCATGCACCGAACGTTACACACCATGGCTCCGAAAACCAAGCCCCGACCGCGTGGCCGGCTGGCATGGCACAATGCCGTCGACTTGGCGCCCAGCGTGTGACCATGGAAACCCATCTTACCGACATCACGCGCGTCATCCAGCTCGCCATAGCGCCCGTTTTTTTACTGACTGCGATCGGAACGCTGATCACCGCCCTCAACAATCGACTGGGGCGCATCGTCGATCGCAGGCGCGTCGTTCATGAGCGATTGCTCGCTAAATCTCAGCCGGAGACGACCGAGGAAGACCGTGAAATGAGACAGGAATGGCGCGTCCTCTCGCGGCGGATTCGGCTCATTTATTTCGCGATGCTCTCGGCCGGGCTGGGGGCGCTGCTGGTATGCCTGGTTGTAGCCGGGGCATTCATCGGGGCGTTGATCGCCACCGATCTATCGAGAGCGGTAGCCGTCCTGTTCGTCATGGCCATGTTCGCGGTGATTGCTACCCTGGGCATGTTCTTGCGCGAAGTCTTCCTCGCCGTATCCGGCGGGACGCACCGGATTCCGTGACGGCGGCGCCGCCCGGCGACGATCGCTTCGACTGCAACGAAGCTCCGGCACTAGGAGCCTAGATTGAGGCTCTGCCCAAGAAGACGCCCACCCAAGGCAAACGATGACACCCAATGACATGCAGCCCGATCCTGTAAAGAGCAGGTTGCAAAGGATCCGTTCGCGACTGGAAGACGAACGCGACCGGATCTGCGCTGAGATCAGGCGCTATCCGACGCCGATCCCTCGTTGCGATGCGCAGTTCAACCATCTGATTGAACAGCGCGACTCGATCGTGCGCGAATTGCAGCACATCGAAGACATGGCCGCCTCCGCCGCTGACGATGCGCGGATCATCGACGCCATCATCGAACAATCGAGTCTCGACGACGCCGTGAAGCGCGAGCTGCGCCAGATCACCCGCGGGCCGGACGCGGCAGCGTCGCGCTAGATCCGTCCCCACGATGTCTTGCGATCCGCGAGGCCGGGTCCCGCGCGGCATATTGCGATCGGCCGCCGCCCGGCGTATTCTCTTCAGTGGGGAGTAGCAGGCTCCCCGGGATCATTCCCTCCAAGACGGTGCCCCGTCCAAGTCCTGCGGAAGGGTTACGCGCCGAGCGTGGGCACCTTGAATCCGCCTTTTCAGTGTCATTGCCGGGAACCGGATGCGTGTTCGCGGCGGCGCGCTCAGACGCCTGAACTCGGTCACCGAAAAGCTGGCATCCGCTCGACTTCGCTTCCACGGCTGTGGACCAAAGTGGACAGCGTGACGGCATTCGATGACTTTAGCTTTGGGGCGATCGGCCGCCAATGATCTCCGTCAACGTCCGCCGTCTTCTGTGGGTGCGCGGCTTGCGCGCCTTTGCCGATGGCTATGTCAGCCTGCTATTGCCGGTCTATCT
>VBCY01000506.1:1385-2608 GCA_005882995.1 Betaproteobacteria bacterium | reverse complement strand
TTATCGTGGACTCGCCGAACGAATGGCGATGAGACCGCCGGTCTCCTATAAGCGCTTCCGCTGTGCGACTCCCGGCTGGGACAACTCTCCCCGGCGCAAACAGGGTGCCGACATTTTCGACGGGTCGACGCCTGAACTCTACGAGCGATGGCTGCGCACCATCATCGAACACACGCTCGCCGACCGAGCGGGCGACGAACGTATTGTGTTCGTGAATGCCTGGAACGAGTGGGCCGAAGGAAACCACCTGGAGCCAGACCTGCGATGGGGGCGCGCTTATCTGGAAGCCACTAAACGCGCGCTCCATCTTTCAGGAGAACCGGGCGCCCAATCGACAACGCCCGAACGTCAGCGGGAGCTACAGGATGGCGTCGCTCGTGCCTGACTTGATCGGTTTCCACGTGATCAAAACTTCGTTGTACTCCGCCCGGATGCCTTTACCGAGGTCATCGATGCTAACCACTTCTGTGAAGAGACCGGATGACTCAAAAATATGCCGGACAATGTCGAATCCCCAGTCTATTGTCACCAGCGAGCCTTCATTGCTGATCGGATTGTCATGGTAGACCGGCGCTTCCAGGTGCACGACTGAGCCATCAGCGGCGATTCGGGCACGGCGCCGTGACGGCTTATGCTTGTTTACGATCGGAACGGTAAAGATGTGCGCTCCGCCAGGCTTCAAGGTGCGTGCAATCTCCTTGAAAACCTGCTGAGGATTGAAGACGTGCTCGAGCACATCCTGAGTCACGTGAAGATCGATGCTTTCGTCGGGAAACGTGAGTGCCTCAAGATTTTCGCAGCGAAACTTCCCCATCATGCTTCCCAATGTCCGCCCGGGAAAGAATTGGGACGGTATGTATCGAACGCACTCTTGGGAGAGCCGTCGGCTGGCGCCACGATCACCAGGGGACGACTCGTGGATTGTCATGGGCCGCCAGTCAGGATAGCGCGTTTCAATGGTCAGCATCATCGCCCGCTCACGAGGAATGCTGCCGCATTTTGAACACCGATAGTGATCCCTGAGCCAAGGGTCCCGAGCCACGAACACTGTATTTCGTGCACACGCGGGGCAGTAGCCGCTGTTCTTGAGAACAGGCCAGTGCGCTCTTTCACGCAACCGCTTCCCAAGATCCATCGCCAGTTCGTGAAAGGTCCATTCGTTCTCGAGCAGTCGCCAGTATCGCGATTTCAAATTATGTACGAATCCCACGATCGTCCCTGGC
>VBCY01000506.1:0-1360 GCA_005882995.1 Betaproteobacteria bacterium | reverse complement strand
GACGCTCGCGAACTCTTGCCTCGGCGCGTCGTCCATACTCGTCTCGCGCGTTCCGGTTGTCGAAAATCTCCCCGATCCGGATAGCCATCGCGGAAACATCAAGGTAAGGCACCACGATTCCGCAGTCGTCTTCAACCAACTCCGGACCACCGCCGCTTTGCGCGAAGCAAAGAATGGGCTTACCGAGAGCCGCCGCCTCCAGCATAACAAGGGGGCAAGGGTCTTCACGCGACATCAGACAAAAAGCGTCGAACATCGCGAGACATTCAAGATAATCGCTGCGGTGACCGAGAAAGTGGATTCGATCCTGGAACCCAAGCTTGCCTATATCGTAGGTCATCTCGAGGGGCGTCCGGCGTTCCCAAAAACCGCCGACCCAGACAAAATGCGTGTTGGCATCGTGGTTCCGCTGCAACAACTGGAGCGCCAATGGGATGAACAAATCGCATCCCTTTCGCCAATCCACGGTCCCGGCTGCGCCTACCACGAAACTGTCTGGCGATATGCCCAGCTCGGTGCGTACAGCTCTAGCCGCTTTCTTAAGGCGCTCTACATCCAGTCCGTCAATGGGAATGAAATCATGCACCACATCGATAGTGGATGGCTTCAAGGCGTGATGGTCGACAAGGTTCTGCGCGACGGCCGACGATCCGGCGATAAACCGACTCGTGCGCTTGAGCGTGTAGGCAAGCTCTCTCGGATTGGTCGAGCGCTTGATCATGTACTCGAGCTCGTGCGAGTGCGATACAAGTGGACAGTCCGACTGGGGAAGGCATTCCAGCAGTCTTCCATTGACCAGGGTGTTCGAATACACCAGTGCGAACCGGCCCCTACCGAGGTCGCGGCGAAGCGACGCCTTTTCCAGCATCCGTCTGAACCGATACGGACGCACGTATTCCAGCGCGCGACCGGAAAACGAATCCGCTCCAGACCTGAAGACGAAAGTCGGAGCCAACTCTGCGAATTGCGACTTCAGCGTTCCCTCCTTCTTCAGAACGATTGTGAAGTTGAGCTTCGTATTGTCTCGAAACCAGCGCAGGAGATGAAGGAGCAGAAATGGAGCGCCCGTCGGTCCTGCGTCATGAGAAACAAAAAGGATGGGATCGTGGCTCATGGAGTGCCCGGACGTTTCCAATTTTTCTGCACTGAGTGAATTGCGCCGCCGGCGGCGAGACCGTTCACCGGCAAAAATACGATCAACGACGCAACCACTCGATGGTCCGCGTCAACCCATCATGCAAGCTTACTCGCGGTTCCCATCCAAGGAGCTGTTTTGCGCGTGTGCAATCGAGCACATTGATCGGAACGTCGAAAGGGCGTGAAGCGACATAAGTGCGTTCGACTCGTTTGCCTAGCACGC
>VBCY01000507.1 GCA_005882995.1 Betaproteobacteria bacterium | reverse complement strand
CGGGAGATCGGGGCGGGAAGGACCGTACCCGCGGCTCACCTAGCGCCTCCAGCCGCTTCACCACGGCCATGTCCGTGATCGCTCGGACAACGCTAGCACAGCCTGCGCTCGAGGAACTAAAAAACCGAGCGCGCAGCCCAAAAATTTCTCTACATGCCAAACGGCAAGTGGACCAGCAGCGCGACAAGCCGGGCTTCGGTTGGACGAAAATAGCGAATGGCGCCGCACTAGGACGCGACCACCTCCTCGAACGACATATGGACATAGATCTTAGGGACCTCAACTTTGGTGCTCCTGCGGCGGAGCGTGACATCAACGTCGGCTTGACCGATTACTTCGTAGAGTCCGATGCATATCGCCGCACCTCGGCTACAGTGACATGCCCGGGTTTTTCGGACCAGTCGTAACTTGAGACAATGGCTCCCGCTGACGAAGCGAGGAGCTGATGAAGAAAGTCCGATTTACCGAAGAGCAAATGATCGCTATCTTGCGCGAGGCCGATCGCAGTCCGGTCGCGGACGTGGCGAGAAACACAAGCTCAGCGAGCAAATAATCTACGTCTGGCGAAGGCGGTTCGGAAAGGTCGAGCCGGCAGACGTTCGTGCAGACTCGAAGGCGCCTTGCCCCGATCGTGTCGAACGAGTCCTTCGCGCCGCTTCGTGCGGCTTACCGGCCTCGCCGAGCTGCGCGAGCTCGCGGCTCCGACGGTCCTGCAGCACGACTCTACAATAGCTGACTCCCTGTTGCGCGCCACCCGGACGGGAAGCGGCTAGGCAATCTGATCCAAGCTGGCCAAAAACGTCGGCACTATTTACAGTCGTCGTTGATCACTGTAGCGCACTGCAAGGAAAACATCGCTGTAGGATACGTGGCGCAAAATATGCTGCCGCGAAATTCTCTATGCAATAGCACGCACGACCAGCCGGAAGCACAGGAAGAGGAGGGAAGGAAATGAGGAACAAATTGGCCGCCATGGTGGCAATCGTTATGCTGATTGTACCCACTGTTGGACATGCAACACTAATTTCACACACGCTCGACATCACGGCCAGCAATTTTGTCCTGATATTCGGTGGCAGCTTACCTCCGCCGGTTTCACCTTTGATGATCGACTTTACGGTAACGCTCGACAACGCCGGAGACATTTCTCCCACCACCACAGGCCTGACAGTGCACAGCTTCAACTTGCTCGACGCTGTGCAATTCACTTACAACCACTCTTCCGACTTGCTCATCCTCGCAAGCGTTCCGTTCGTCAGTCCCCCGGGTGGCTGCGTCAATCTCCCCAACACATTTTGCATCTTCATCTCGAACTTCAGTACCGCCGTTCCGTTCGCGAGTCTGGCGAACCAGACGACGAGTTCAGGAGGCGTGTGGTCCGCTCAGGCGATAAGTACTCGCGTTGTCCCGGAACCCGGTACGCTCGAATTGGCGCTCAGTATCGCTCTCGCGGCCTTCGGCTTTTCCCAGCGGGGCAGCATAAGCGACGCAGAACCGCTCGCCGAATCTCGTCCTCGACGCGCTGGTATAGCTCCGGATGCGCGCTGAGATGCGCTTCGGTCCGTTCGAGATCTCGGATGAACGCCTCAGCCTGCTTGACCTCAGACTGGCTGTACCACGCGATGGCGTTAGCTACTTCGACCGCAGCTGCAGGCTTGTAGCGAACCGAATAGCGCACTACCCAATGCCAAGCTTGGCTTTAATCTCAGCGAGCGAAACGTCCGCTTCCTTGGGGTGTGCGCGATGGTGCATAAGTCGTGCGCGAAGCTCGGTGCGTTGTTCCTCCGTGAGCGGTCCCGCGAAGGTTTCGCTGGCAGCGCTGTCCAGGAGGTCCTGCGCCAACTGAAACCGCGTGGCGGCGTCCAGCTTGACGATTTCATCGAAGAGGGTTGAGTTCATTTGCACCACCTTACCGGTGCGAAGGCGTTTCCGCAACCGCCAACCGGGGGCTTGACCCGCGAGATTCCCTGCGCGACGGATGCTGCCGCTCTTATGGCCGAGGATAGTTGAGGAACGGCTGGATCACAGCGTTGTTATACGAGCCACCTTGCTTGTTGCTGGTGAGCGACCAAACGTTGTTGACGAGTACTCCGTAAACCCAAGGACTGCCTTTGTCGAGGTGCAACACGACGAACGTCGGTCCCAAGCCCCAGTTGTCATTGCCGAGTTTAGCGTTGCTCTGCGTGGGGGCCTGCACGATGGCGCCTGCGCCCAAGATCCATTCACCTGGTTTGGCCGGCGAGAGAAACGCATTGAATTGGAGATCACCGATGCCGCTAAGGCTACTTCATCTGGCCCCAGCGCTGGCTGCCAGATCACCGGCAGGATGGTGCGGGTGATGATGTTCCAGTCGTCGTTGATCGAGATCGGGATTACTGGCTGGATATTGAGTATGTTCTGCGTGCCCTTCTCGGGCCCGAACTTCAAGTTGGTGTTGTTCTGAAAGGAGACGCTGATCAGATTGCCCACAGGGTTCTGCGCTATTTCCGCTAGTTCTTCGGCAGTCATCTCTGCATGCGCGAAGGTCGTCGCGAAGGCTACGGTCATGGCGGTCGCCGCAATGAGTATCCGGACTCGCATTTGCACTTCTTCTCCCATCACGGCGCGCCAGACAGATGCTCTGCCGTCCGCGCGGTACGTTGCATTATGTTTGTGTATCGGCCCGCGTCGTATGCGGCAATGTTCGAGAGACTCTGATTCCGACCATGGAGCCGCGCCTATAGATGCACACCAGTCGTTCTTCATACTGACGACAGTCCAGCCTTTCGTTTTCGCCTCGTCGTACAACTTCTGCGAGAACGTGCCGACCTTGCTGTCGGGCAGCCCTGTGGCAGGACCGTACGCATACTCGCGCGTGGCGTCGTCATGCAGCACCAGCATCATTAAGCGCGCACCATCGCCCGCGCCAGTGTATTCGAGCATTTGCTGATCGCCCGCGGTATTGCCGAATGCCGCATACGGACGGCGACCGATCATCAGGTGAATACCCTCTGCCTTGCCGGCGTTGTTGTCGTTGAGCGTCATTTTTGGTTCCTTGGTGAGGAACGGGCGCCCACTCTTGTCGTATCCGAATTTGGTCGCCCCGGCGGTTCCGATCACCTGCTCTGGTGGAATGCCATAGACCTTCTCGGCGTACTGACGCACGAAATCCTGCCCGCCACCCGTCACGATGTAGGTCCGATAGCCGTTGGCGCGAAGATAGGCAAGCACCTCTTGCATCGGCAGATAAGTAAGTTCGGTGTACGGGCGCTTCCAGCGCGGGTCCTTCGCCGTCTCAAGCCATACCTTGGCCTCTGCGGCAAACTGCTCCACGGACATGCCGGACAGCGTTGCCACGGCGAGCTTTTCAAGATCGCCCAGGGAGAGCTTGGCGATCGCCTCGCGGTTGCCTGACATGACTGTCTTGAACGGCTCGACCTTGGCCAGTTCCGGCTTTGCCTTGACGACCGCTGGAACTCTGTCGAGGATGTACATCAATTGCGGATACACGGGGTGCTCGACCCATAGCGTCCCGTCTTGATCGAATGTCGCAATGCGCTCTCCCGGGGGAACGAACTTCGAGGTTCCGCTCGTGGTGGTCGCCTGTACAAAGTCGACAATCGCCTTCTTCGACGTACCCTCGTTCCACGAAGGCAATGGATCGGTTTGCGCCCGTGCGATAGTCGTGACAGCCAGCAATCCAAAAACCGCCAGCATCAAAGTGCGCGTACTGCGATGAAGCAGTCTCATCGACATTCTCCTACTTTGGTTTTCGCCTGTGGCGACTTGAATGTTACTTCAGCCACAGCGCAACGGGCGCGGCCGGTATCTTCACGCCCAACGCAATATGCCGCGGTACGCCACGACCTCAGCGGCCCGTGCCGCAGGGCTCATGGGATCATGCCGCATTCGAACATCTTGTTAGCGATGGGAGCCGCGACCTTGTTGAGAAAAAGCGGTGCGTGCCTGCGGATCGTTGCGCAGAAAGTTCACGGCCCTCTGTTCCTCTTCCGATTTGAGTTCGCCCTTTTGTTGCCACAACTGTTCGCAGCGATGAACGGAGCGGCGCGGCTGTTCGCCAACCGTCTCATGCGGCCCAAACACTTACTTCTTGGCCTTCTGTGGGTCGTCGTCTGGATTGATGTAAGTCATGTCGAACGGCCCGCTGCCACTAACCTGAATTACCGTTGGGGTTTTGGCGACTACGTAATGGTGGTCCTTTCCGGAAAGAAAATGGAACCCGCCAGCAGTGAGCGCGTGGGTTTTGCCCGTTTCCGGCTTGTCGCCGATCCCGAAATTGAGCGTGCCGGAGATCACGGTAAGACTCTCGTCCTGCGAATGCCAGTGTGGCGCTATCTTGTACCCGGCCGGCACCATGAGGCGAAGGACGAAAGGCCCCGGCTTGCCGGGATCGCCCTGTAAGACCGCGATTTTTGCACCCTTCGGCATCGAAGGCGGGGCGTCGCCCCATTTGATGTCCTTGGGATTGACGAAGCTCTCTTTGTCGCTCGTGCCCTGAGCCAGGGCTGGCCCAGCCAGGGCCCCGAGAATAATCACGGCTAGCGATATTGCTTTCGTCTTGGTTGAAGTTTTCATAGTGCGCATATCTCCTCTCAATGAACGACGAGAACAGCGGCAATCGACCGGGAGGCCTGCACCCTCTCGACGCGATGGCGGAAGCATCTGAACATCACGGCGGGAATGCTACTACGAGAGCCAGCGCCCGACTCTAGTCAGACGCTGCCATCAAGGCTGGTTTGACCGCATCGGCATCGGCCTTGTCGATTTGCGCGGTTACCGTGACACCATTGCGCAGCGTTTGCAGAACGACGCAGCTGCCTTCTGCGGCACCCGGGAGCATTTGCAGTCGTTCGGGCTCGACCTCACCCTCGGGCTGCAAGCGGCCAGCAAGAATCAAGGACGAGCCCAGCGAGCGCAACCAGCGCGATCGTCAACGGCGTTAGTGCCGAAACGTTCTGCAGTAGAGGTTCGATCAAGTGCGTCGATCAAGAAACCGATTGTCTCGGCTC
>VBCY01000091.1 GCA_005882995.1 Betaproteobacteria bacterium | reverse complement strand
GCGACGAGCGCGAAGCTCGCGGCGGCCAAGACGATGTCGTTCACGGCGATCGCCGGCTACGAGTATCCGAGCAAGCTCGGGCCGCCCATCGTTTACACGACGCGCTACGACGTAACGATGCAGCGGCCCGACAAGCTGCGCATCCTGATCCCTGGTGATGGGCCGGCGTCCGAGTACTACTACGATGGTAAGACGGCGGTTGCGTTTGCGCCGGCGGAGAACCTGGCTGCGGTGGCCGACGCGCCACCGACGATCGACGAGGCGCTCGAGGCCGCGTACAAGAATGCGGCGATCTTCTTCCCGTTCGAGGACCTGCTCGTCGCGGATCCTTACGCGGCGATGACCAACGGCGCGATCCTGGCGTTCTACATCGGTCCGTCGTCCGTAATCGGCGGTACGAAGACCGACATGGTGGCGTGGGCCAATAACGATGTGTTCCTGCAGATCTGGATCGGGGCGGATGACAAGCTGCCGCGCCGAATTCGGGCGACGTACCGGGCAGAACCGCTGGCGCTGTCGTTTCTGCGAAGGCGCAGGCGGCCGGGCGCATGGCGTTCGCGGCCCCCGCGCCGCCGCCTAAGGGCGTGAAACCGTTGACCGCGGGCAAACCGAAGCCGGCAGCACCGGCCAAGACCAACTGATGGGAGACATTTCCATGAAGACGATCATTTCCGTTGCCGTCGCGCTTACAGCTACGGCTCTCTCGATGGGCCAGGCGGACGCGTATTCGCACGCCAATCGCGCCGGCGGCAGCACGAGCCACAGCTAGGGCTCGGCCAGCCACTCCAATGCATGGGGCGGAAGCAGCTCACACGAGGCGGGCGAGGGCACCGAGCACACCAATGCCTACGGTGGCAGCAGCGCGCATGCGTACGGCGGCGGCACCGAGCACACCAACATGTACGGCGGCAGCACCTACGGCAAGTATGGAGACGGCGCGTATCACACGTATCCTTCCGGCGCGACCGCCTATCATCCTCCGGGCTATCCCGCGTATCCGACCTATCCGGCGTACCACCCGCCGGTCGCAGTGCCCTATTACTCCTCGGGCTGCTACGGGTGCGCGGCCGCAGCGGGGGCAGTGGTCGGGATGGCCGCGGGTGCGGCCGTGGCTTCTGCCAACACGGCTGCGGCGACATCGGACGCGTACGCCGCGGGTGTTGCGACCGGCAGCGCCAATACGGCCGCCGCCACGAGCGCTGCCTACGGCGCCGGCGTGGCTGCCGGAGCGACCGCAGCTTCCGCTCCGGTTGTGGTTCCTGCGTCGGGTACGTGGGTGATGGGCATGAACTACGCGACACTGCCCGCCGGCGCGATCACGATCAACAAGAATGGCGCGACCTACTACCTGAGCGGGAACACCTGGTTCCATCCGGCGTACGGCGCGAACGGCGTTTACTACATCGTCGTTTCGGCGCCTTGAGCGCGGCGCGTTCGACGGAGTGAAGGATGAGCGGGGCCACTCGCAAGAGCCTGCTCAACGTGGGGTATGGCATCCTGATCGCCGTCGCGATCATGGCCGTCCTGATGATCCTCGATCTACTGACGGGATGAACGCAGTCGCGTAACGTCCCGCCACCTTCCATCATCACGAGGTTCACAATGAAAGTCTCCGGTTCCCTCAGCGGCGCAGTGACAGTCTTCTGTTTCGCCTCCGGCGCGCTTCTGCCGGCGACTGCAGCGGGTCAGGCACCGCAACCAGGCGAGGAATCCGGGAAGTGGCAATTCACCGCGACCGTCTACGGCTGGTTCCCCACCATCAACGGCAAGGTGAACTTTCCCGGGGACCTGGGAAGTACCGACATCCACGTCCCTTTCCATGACATCCTCGACCACCTCAAGATGGGGGCCATGGGGGCGCTCGATGCGCACAACGGCCGTTGGGGCATGTTCACCGACGTGCTCTATCTGGACGTCGGCGGAGTCAAATCGCAAACGCGAGATTTCTCGATCGGCAATATCGGACTTCCGGCCAGCGCCACCACCGACCTGAGCCTCGACCTGAAGAGCTGGGTGTGGACGGTGGCTGGCGAGTATCGGGTGGCGTCCGACCCGACGTGGACCGTGGACCTGCTCGCGGGCGCGCGGATGCTGTACATCAAGCCGACGCTCGGGTACTCGATCACCGGCGATCTCGGCCCGATCGTCATCCCGGGCCGCAGCGGAAGCAAGGAGGTCAGCGAGACCCTCTGGGACGGGATCGTCGGCATCAAGGGTCGCTACGCATTCGGGGACAACCGCGAGTGGTTCGTGCCGTTCTATCTCGACGTCGGCACCGGGCAGACGAAGCTGACATGGCAAGGCGTCGCCGGGATCGGCTATTCGTACCGCTGGGGTGACGTCCTGGCCACGTGGCGGTATCTCGACTGGAACGCCAAGTCGGGGAAGCCTATCGCGGACCTCAACATGAGCGGCCCGATGCTCGGGATGGTGTTCCACTGGTGAGTGCACTCCCGATCGAGCGAGCTTGGCTCGCTAGGTCGCTCGAACGCTACGCGCGCGGTCGCATTGCGCAGGCACAAATATGCCGCGCTGCTGGCGCTACGCAGCGTCTATTCATTTGCCGTCAGAGCTCCGCGCGCGACCGGGTGAGGCACTCGATGTCTGTTTGTCGCTCTGCGCTCGCCTGCGTTGTCGCAATGCTTGCGGCGGCGAGCTTCGCGCAGCAACCGGATGTCGTAGGTGGTATCGCTGCCGAGAATGCAAACCTCTCGACCCAGCGCGCCGACGACACGGCGGCGCTCGACCGTGAATTGGTCGAACTCGCGGACTTGCGCAAGGCGAAGAGCAATCTCGACGAACGGATGCACCGGATCGAGGCTCGCGCAGCGGTATACGCGCTTGGCGAGGAGTTCGCACAGGCCTTGACCGAGCAGCTACGCCAGCTGCCCAGGCCCGAGCGCTTCGCGGTCGCACGCGAACAGCGCGTCGAACGGTTGGCGGCGGGAAGCAATACCAGCCTCCGCGTCGAGCGCGCGTTGGAAGAGCTGGACAACCTCGATGCCGCGGCGGAAAAACGCCTGGCGGCGGCGCAGCCGCCCGTTGCGCAGGAACAACGTCTGCAGGTCGAGCCCGTGGTGCGCGCGGCGCTTGCCGAACGGCGCGACCTGCTCGAGCAACTGGCCGCACTGGAGCGCAAGCGCCTGGAGGTCCTGCGCCAAGCGGATGAAGCAGCGCGCGACCTCGAGCGTCAGGGTGAGGCGGCCCGCGCGGAGCTGACCCGATTCCTCTTCTGGATTCCGGCTCCGCCAAGCACGAAGACCATCGGTGCGTTCGCGCCGGCGATCGCGTGGGCGGCATCGCCCACGAACTGGCGCGCAGCCGCCGCGATCATGTGGGGGGAGTTGGCGCGCAAACCCTTCTGGCCCACGCTTGGGCTGCTTGTTGCGGCGAGTCTGTTTGCATTGCGCGGCTCATTGCAGCGCGCACTCGTGTCACTTTCGCCGGCTGCCGTCACCTACGAACGCTATCGGATCGGCCACGCCCTCGCAGCGCTCGCGATCACGTTAGCGCTTGCGCTGCCCGTGCCGATCGTGCTCTGGACCGCGGCCACCATACTCGCGACCGCGCCCGACAGCCAGCCCTTCGCTCTGGCGCTCGGCGCCGCGCTGTTGGTGATCTCCAGACTCCTGCTGGCCATTTCCACTGTTGCGTGGCTACTCGACCGGAGCGGGGTAGCAGTTCGCCACTTCGGCTGGGATGAGGTGTCCCTTAGCGGGGCCGCGCACGGGCTGCGCCGGTTTGCGGCGGTCTTCGTGCTGCTCTTGTTTGTCGCCGCCCTGAACGGACTGGATCACGCGCCGTTCGCCAACCGCGAGAGCCTGGCGCGCATGGCCTTCAGTCTTTCGATGATCGCCCTCGCTGCATTCCACGTGCGCCTCCTCCGGAGAGGGGGCCCGATGATGCAGCGGCTCCGCGCTCGCGCGCCACGCAGCTTGGCCCTCAAGCTGCACGCGGTCTGGTTCGTGGCGTTGGTCGCCATACCGCTAGCCGTCGCAGCGCTTGCGGCGGCGGGCTACTTCGTTGCCGCCGGCTATTTCTTCGGGCGGATCTTGGATTCGGTGTTCCTCGGCATCGGTGCCGTGATGCTCTACGGCCTGATGGCGCTGTGGGTGCAGGTGCAGCGCTTGCATCTCGGCCATAGACATGACGAGGACGCCGCGCGACCGAAGGAGGCCGGTGCAGTGGGAGAGGCGGGGAGCGAAGTCTTGGGAGCACGTCCAGCACAGCTCGACATTGCGACGATCGGCGAGCAGACGCGATCGCTGCTGGATATGTTCGTCACATTGCTGCTGCTCGGAGCTATCTGGTGGGTATGGCGAGACGCGTTGCCTGTGCTGTCGGTGATCGGCGACTACTCGCTATGGAGTTACTCGGATATCGTCGATGGCAAGCCGGTCGCGCACCCGCTGACGGTCGGCCATCTCCTCCTTGCGATTGTCGCCGGGGCGGTCACCGCCGTGCTGGTTCGCAACGTGGGCGCACTCCTCGACATCGTGCTCCTGCAGCGTTTTGAAATGCAGAGCGACGCAACGTATGCGATCAAGGTCATCGCACGCTACGCCGTCAGCATCGTTGGCGTTCTGATCGCGTGCAACATCCTCGGCATCCGCTGGGGCGACGTGCAATGGCTGATTGCCGCGCTCGGCGTGGGCCTCGGCTTCGGCTTGCAGGAAATCGTCGCGAACTTCGTGTCGGGCCTCATCGTGCTCGCCGAGCGCCCGATCCGCATCGGCGACGTCGTCACCGTCGGCGGCGTCTCGGGCACGGTCGCGCGCATCCATGCGCGCGCGACGGTGGTGGTCGACTTCGACAACAAGGAGGTCATCATTCCGAACAAGGCTTTCATCACGGAGCGTGTGATCAACTGGACGCTGTCCGACCAGACCACCCGGCTGCTGATCAAGATCGGCGTTGCCTACGGGAGCGACATCGCG
>VBCY01000090.1:3172-7476 GCA_005882995.1 Betaproteobacteria bacterium | reverse complement strand
CGGAGATGATTATGCGGCATGGTCAACCGAGAGGAGTCGTTACATGGAGAGGTTGAAGCGGCGGCAGTTTACGGCGGAGTTTAAGCTCGAAGCTGCGAAGTATGTGCTCGACCAAGGATTGCGCTATGCGGAAGTGGGCAAGCGCCTCGGGGTGTTGCCGAAGCTGGTGAAGGATTGGGTCGTGCTGTATCAAGCGGGCAAGCTGGTGGCGGGTGCGCCGAAGCTGCGGGTAACGGCGGAGCAGATGGAGCTCTCTCAGCTGCGGCAAGAGGTGCAGCGCTTGAAGATGGAGCGCGACATATTGAAAAACCGCCCTCGCGGCCTTCCGCGCCCCTATGCGTAGAAACACCAGGCACCTAGACTGGGCGGGCGTTCGGAGAGTGGCCGCATGCTTTTGGAGGCATCGTCCCCGTCAAAAAACCTGGCCCAGGGGAAGCTACGGACCCAACTGTGGTGGCACGATGAGTGACCCCGTTTAGGAAAGTGATCGATTCCGAGTCCCCGTCCGACGCGCTCAATCGGAAGGAGGATGAGATGTCGAAGAGTGTGAGTACGCAGTCTGGATTGCCAGTGGTGCATGCGCGAGCGGCCGGAATCGACATTGGTTCGCGATTTCACGTCGTGGCGGTTGCGCCGAATCTGACGGATGAACCGGTACGGACCTTCCAAGCCTTCACTGCTGATCTTGGGCGGATGGCGGATTGGCTGGTGGCTCTTGGCATAACCACCGTGGCGATGGAATCGACCGGGGTGTATTGGGTGCCCGCATTCGAAGTGCTGGAGAGCCGTGGTCTCGACGTGATCTTGGCCAATGCGCGCGAAGCGAGAGCGGTGCCGGGTCGCAAGAGCGATGTGAATGACGCGCAATGGCTGCAGCGGTTGCATGCGTGCGGGCTGTTGCGTGCGAGCTTCCATCCAAGGCGCGACATCGCCGCGCTGCGAGTCTATATGCGGCTTCGAGAGCGACTTGTCGACTACGCAGCTGCCCACATCCAACATATGCAGAAGGCGCTGACCTTCATGAACCTGCAGTTGCACCACGTGGTCAGTGATGTGACCGGAGTCACGGGCATGAAGATCATTCGCGCGATTGTCAGCGGCGAAAGAAATCTGGAAGTGTTGGCCACCATGCGCGACGTGCGCTGCAAGGCGAATACGGAGACCCTTCGTGGCGCACTTACCGGGAACTATCAGCCCGAGCATGTTTTTGCACTCAGACAAGCACTGGCGTTGTATGACTTCTACCAGTCACGGATCGATGAGTGCGATGTGCAGATCGAGCAAGTCTTGGCCGGCAGCCCAGTGACCTCAGCTTTGATCTTCGCCCGGTGTTGTATCAACTGACCGGGCTCGATTTGACGCAGATCCACGGCATCGGTCCACACTTGGCGCTGCGCCTGATCGCGGAATGTGGCACTGATTTGGGCAAGTGGCCCTCGGCCAAGCATTTCGCCTCATGGCTGACACTTGCGCCGGGCTGCAAGATCAGCGGCGGCAAGGTGTTGTCGGCACGGACACGAAAAACGACCAACCGATTAGCCGCGCATCTGCGCTTGGCAGCGGTCACGGTCGGACGGACCAGCACCGCACTCGGCGCTTTCTATCGCAGGCTCGCTGCCCGCATCGGAAAGGCCAAAGCGGTAACCGCGACGGCGCGAAAGATCGCCATTCTGTTCTACAACGCTATGCGCTTCGGCAGGGATTACCGAGACCTGGGTGCCGATCAATATGAGCGCAGATATCGCGAGCGTGTCATCAAGCATCTCCATCGACGGGCGTCGGAATTTGGCTATACCTTGCAGCAGGTCGTGCGTGTTTCTTAGGAAAGCGGCGGCGTACTTTGCCAGGGAGAGCAAGTGAAGTACGCCTTTGTGAAAGCGCATCTGCAGAGTTACCCGCTCTCCATGAGTTGTGCGGCGCTGGGGGTGGCGGTATCGGGCTACCATGCGTGGCAGGAACGAGCGCCGGCACCGCGGACGCTGGAGGCACAGCGGCTGCTGTTTCTGATTAAGACGATCCATCAGCAGAGTGGTGAGACTTACGGTGCGCCGCGTATTTACGCCGAGCTCAAAGACAAGCACGACTACACGGGCAGTCTTAACCGGGTCAAGCGGTTGATGCGCGAGCATGGCATTCGGGCCAAAGGCAAGCGCAAGTTCAAGGCGACCACGGACTCGCAGCATAAGCTGCCGGTGGCGCCGAATCGCTTGGCGCAAGACTTTAGCGCCGCGGCACCCCATCGGGTGTGGCTCGCTGACATCACCTTCGGACGGACGCGAGAGGGCTGGCTCTATCTTGCTTGCGTGCTCGATCTATTTAACCGCGAGATCGTCGGCTGGGCCATGAAGGAGCGCATGACCCGCGATCTGGTGATGGATGCATTGACCATGGCGTGGTTTAGAAAGCGCCCTGCGGCCGGGCTCATCCACCACTCGGATCGGGGCAGTCAATATTGCAGCCACGATTTCCAGGTGCTTCTCAGCCAGTACGGGATGCTCGCCTCAATGAGTGGCACCGGAAATTGTTTTGATAATGCGCCGATGGAAAGTTTCTGGCACACCCTAAAAGTCGAACGGGTGCACGGCGCCGGCTACGAGACGCGAGCGCAAGCGAAGCGCGATGTCTTCAGCTACATCGAATTATTTTACAACGTTGAACGCAGGCACTCTTCGCTGGGTTATCTCTCGCCACGAGCATTTGAGAAGCGCTATCGGCATGAGCAAACCGAATCCGTTCGCTCAGGTACCGAATAAGTCGTCCACGGAAACTTGACAAGATCAGACATTGCGTCTCGAACCATTTCCTTCACTTGCGACTGGCGCGGAATGTTCATGGTGAGCGCTGGGCGGAGTTTGCTCTGGTTGACGATCGAGATTTCCTGGATGCAGTTCATGGCGTAGCGCATCCCCAAATGCGCAGCTATCCGATGCCCCGCAGCCGGAGCTGCGTCACCAACACTGCGGCCGTTAGCCCAACAACGCTGACTGCGGCGAAGTGACTTGCCGTCGCACCCGAGAACTGCCGCCCCATTTTCGTGCCGTGACGAACGCTAGACACCCGCGCAGACGATGAGCACGGCGAATGTGCCGATCGTCGACGCCAGGCCAGACGCAAGATTGGAAACGGGCGATTCCATGGCTACCTGCCGACGAAGGATGGGGCGCAGGCTACCGCGGCTCGCGTTTCGTGTCCAATGGGTTGCCCGATGACCGCGCAGAACGCCCTACAGCGATTGCCGTGGTATCCGAGCTAGCGCTGGCGTAGCGTTCAACAGCGGGCCGGTATTCAAGCCGCGCGATAGGTGGTTGCAAGGGAGCGTGCACATGGCGAAGCACGGTACTGTTGTCGGCATCCCAGCACTCGTTCGGCCGATCACGGAATTCAGCGGGGCTTATTCGCGGGTGGGATCACTCACCGTATGTGAGGCGTCGTCGCGCTCACGGCTTGACATCTGCACGCTTCTCGACTGGCACCTGACATTTGTTCCACGTGCCCTCGCAGCGAAGCAAGTTGGCGCCGCCGATTACCGTCGTCGCGATTTGCTTTTGTACCGGCGAATGCTTGTGCGCGCACCAGGGAACCCGTATGACCATCGTAGTCGTTTGATGATCCGGACGCTGCTCGTGGCTATCGATGGCTCGTAGATGTACGTGGTAGTAGGGGCACTCGCTCATGCTTAATCTCTGTGTGGTTGCGACGCCATCATCCATGGAAACCGTTTCAATGCGTCGACGGTGCCCAACCGGGGTGGGCACCCGAGATCGTGAAGATGGTCGGCGGCCAATGGTGCGAAGTCTGGCGGGCACTGTAGCGCGGCTATCTCACCGCTTGGGACACTGACGGCCAGATAGAGTTTGAGCCTCGACACGCGACGATCGTGCCAGCGGAAGAACGGCGCGAGCAACGACTTCCGCCGTGACCGGCTGCTAATCGCCCCCGATCCCGAGGGTCGTCTTGGGAGCCCAGGCACGAAGCGACTTCACGACCTCAAACGTGAGATCGAGACCCTTCTCGCCTGCCTTTGCCTTCACCTTATTCCAGACGCCGTTGTGGCGGATCGTATCGAGCAGCTCGAGACCATGCCAGGTTAGGCGCTGACCAATACAGTAGATCGGCATTCCGAGGTGGCCTGTGTCGATGGCCTCGATCAACCCGGCTTGTTTCAGCAGGTGAGGTGGTACGCCACAACGTCCGCCGAATGCGGTGGCATCGCTTCCGGCTCTAGGTGGGCTTGCGTTGACTCCAAACCTTCGAGCCGGAGCAGTATCTCGCGGATCAGATCCCAGTCCCGCTTTATCGCGGCC
>VBCY01000090.1:0-3061 GCA_005882995.1 Betaproteobacteria bacterium | reverse complement strand
CGGGCGATTTGCGCTTGGACATGTGATTCCGACCCCGCTTAGAAAATGACAGCGGATCGTGCGCAGTTATGCCGCGGCGTGACCACCCCACTCTGTTTCCAGACGGCGCGAACCTGGTGCGCACCAAGAAGCTCGGCGCGTTACGCGAAAGTTACGCGAATCTCGCGCTTGCGGACAAAGCATCAATCTAACTTAATGATTTAATTGGCGTCCCCAACGAGATTCGAACTCGTGTTACCGCCGTGAAAGGGCGATGTCCTAGGCCTCTAGACGATGGGGACGAGGCGGGTGTTACGGAGGGCTGGTGGTGGAGCTAAGCGGGATCGAACCGCTGACCTCTTGCATGCCATGCAAGCGCTCTCCCAGCTGAGCTATAGCCCCACAGCGAACGCGAAATTATAAGGCGCGATAGGCTATTTTGTAAACGAGCGGTCGGCCTTGCACGGTTATCTGGCCCTTTCCCGTCGGCGCCTTAGTGGTCATTTTCGGCTATCATCGCGAGCCCGTTCTACAGTCACGCGCAATGCCGCTTCCGTCCCCAAATTCTGCACCCGATACGACGCTGGCCGATCGTGTCATTGTGGTCACCGGAGCTACCGGCGGCCTAGGCAGCGTACTTGCCCTCGCCTGCGCCGCTGCCGGTGCCACCGTCGTGTTGCACGGCCGCGTCGTGCGCAAGCTCGAGAGCTTGTACGACAAAATTATCGCGGCTGGGTATGCGCAACCGGCGATCTTGCCACTCGATCTGGCCACGGCAAAGGCAGACGATTTCGCGAATGTCGCAAGCGCTCTCCAGGCACAGGCGGGCCGCGTCGATGCTATCGTGCACACGGCGGTGATGTTGGGTTCGCTCGGTCCGATCGAACATCAGGCGATCGATGGATGGTTATCGACGCTTCGCGTAGATTTGCTTGGGCCATTCGGCTTGACGCGTGCACTGCTGCCGCTGCTGCGTGCCACGCCGGATGCGAGTGTAATCTTCACGTTGGATACGCGTGGCCAGGAACCGAAGGCTTATTGGGGTGCGTATGCCGTCGCGAAAGCAGGATTGTCGGCGCTGCTCACGATTCTTGCAGATGAATGGGAAAACACGCCGAACCTCCGCGTCAATGGCGTCGTACCCGGTCCCATGCAATCGCCATTACGGATGCAAACACATCCGGGTGACGACGTCACCAAGCTGCCGTTACCCGAAGTCTTCGTGCCCCTGTATCTTTATCTATTGCACGGGCAGCCCAAGACTGAAAGTGGCGCGATCATCGATGGACAAGCGTGGCTGCGCGGCGCTAGCGCTGGCCCATAACCACTGACCATCGCATCGCTCGACCAACGACTACGCGTTACTTTCCCTCTCCTTGCCCAGCCGCAGCAGCACGCGCAGGCGACGAAAATCATCGACGGCAAGCATGTCGTACAAGATCGCAACCCTGCGCGACACACGCGTGCCGTCCGGGCGCATGACGATGGTAGTCAGCCAGCCGCCGACGTAAGTATCGGGAAGGACTTTTCCTTCGACGCGCCGCCCGCAGCGCTCTGTAAGCGCGATACGCAAATCCACGCTGAGCTTGATGCTAACGATGGACGACGGTGCGGTACGCGTCGACCAGCGGCGGAGCGTGCCCACCGCGTAAGCGCCGATGACGATTGCAGCGAGCGCCTTGAGTACACTCGCCGAGGCTGATTCCGACGGCAACCAGGCCACGAGCGCTGCCGTGGCTATGAAGGAAGCGCTAGTGAGGACGCCCGCGAAGCGCGAGGGTCCAAGTCCAATGCAAAGCGGTGCGGCTGCCTTCATGCATGTCATTGGGCGCGCGCAGCGAGCGCAAAGTCAATCGGCCGAACGGATGGTGGCAAGAGGCGACGTGAGCAGCAGATACGAGCACGAATCCCACGGGCGTCGAAGCAACGCGTCAACGAACGCCGCGGAGCACCCACTGAGCGGCAGCCCGCACTAGCGACGCGTTGTTGTTCAAGTCGAGGTGTCCGCCGGCACAGTTGTCGCAGCGTTGTTCTTCGCCAGCATCATCCACGTCTCGACGACCGTGTCGGGGTTGAGCGACATGCTTTCGATCTTTTGCTCGACCAGCCACTGCGCGAGATCGGGATGGTCGGAAGGCCCTTGGCCGCAAATGCCGGCATACTTGCCCGCCTTGCGGCAGGCGGCGATCGCCATCGATAACATCGCCTTTACTGCGTCGTCGCGCTCGTCAAAGGTAGGTGCAATCGGTCCGCCGGAGTCACGATCGACCGCAAGGGTGAGCTGCGTCATGTCGTTGGAGCCAATCGAGAAACCGTCGAAGTACTGCAGAAAGCGATCGGCCAGGATCGCATTCGAAGGAATCTCGCACATCATGATCACACGCAGTCCATTGCTGCCGCGCTCGAGTCCGTTCTTTTCAAGCAGCGCCACTACTTGCTTGGCTTCCTGGAGCGTGCGCACGAAGGGAATCATGATTTCGACGTTGGTCAAGCCCAGCTCGTCGCGCACGCGCTTCATGGCCATGCACTCGAGCTGGTAGCAGTCGTAGAACTCCGGCGCAATATAGCGTGAGGCGCCACGAAAGCCGATCATCGGATTTTCTTCGTGCGGCTCGTACTCCGCGCCTCCCAACAGATTCGTATATTCGTTCGACTTGAAATCCGAGAGCCGGACAATCACTTTTTTTGGCCAGAACGCGGCCGCAATCGTCGCCACACCCTCCTCGATCTTGGATACGTAGAATTCGGTTGGGCTCGGATAGCCCGCGATGCGCTGCGCGATCTGCGCCTTGAGCTCCGCGGGCTGCTCTTCGAAGTGGATCAGCGCCTTTGGGTGCACGCCGACATTGCGGTTGATGATGAATTCCAAGCGCGCCAATCCCACCCCTTCGTTGGGCAGCTTGCAGAATTCGAACGCGAGCTCCGGGTTGCCGACGTTCATCATGATCTTGGTGGGCGGCGGCGGCATCTTGTCCAACGCCACGTCGATCACTTCGACCTCCAGCCGCCCCTCGTAGACATGGCCGGTATCGCCTTCCGCGCAGGACACGGTCACTTGCTGCGCATCGGGGAGCGTTTGCGT
>VBCY01000505.1 GCA_005882995.1 Betaproteobacteria bacterium | reverse complement strand
TCGTTCAGCGACGCGAATTACGAAGGCAACGTCGGCAGCGGCTTCCTCAAGCGTTTCGTCGTTACATTCGATTATGCGCACCAGCTCATGTATCTGAAGCCGCTCGTTCCGCCGCCTGCCGATGCAGGGACCTTCGACAAGTCCGGGATGTGGATCAATCTCAGCAACAGCGGGTTCAAGATTGCAAACGTTGCGGACGACGGTCCGGCGAAAGAGGCGGGGCTCGTGGTCGGCGACATCATCATCGCCATCGACGGAAAGCCGGCGGCGGCCATCGCCCTCTCGGACGCGCGTGAGCGATTCAGGCTGCGCCCCGAGGGAACCGTCATGCGCCTCGACATCATACGGTCGGGAATGCCAATCACGATCACGATCGCATTACGCAGTCGGCTTTGATCTCCACTCGAACTCGGTCTTTGACGAGATAAAGGTCCGTAGCTACGTCGTCTATCAGGTCGAACACCGACACCTAATACGCGGCGCCGAAACCTCCGTCGACCGCGAGAAGATGACCGGTGACGTAGTCGGCCGCGTCCGACGCAAGAAAAACAGCCGCACCGGCCACTTCCGCAGGTTCGCCCCAACGTCCGGCGGGCGTGCGTCGTGCGACCCACGCAGAGAATTCCCTGTCCTCGACCAGCGGCGCATTCATTTCGGTGCGAAAAAAACCCGGCGTGATGCCGTTCACCTGAATGTTGTGGGGAGCCAGTTCGACGGCGAGCGCACGCGTGAACATTTTCAGACCTCCCTTGCTCGTGGCGTATGGGACGATGTTGGGACGGCCGATGTCGCTCGCCAGCGAGCATATGTTGATGATCTTGCCCCGTCGGCGAGCTTTCATTGCGGGGATGAGTGAGCGCGTCACATGAAACGGACCGTCAAGATTCGCGGAGAGCAGCTTACGCCAGTCGGCCTCGGAAAAACTCTCGAGGGGCGCTCGCTGGTTGACGCCGGCGTTGTTCACCAGGATATCGACCGGACCGAGCGTTTGTTCAATGGCATCCAAAGCTTCCGCTACCGCCTCAGGTTGCGTCACGTCGAATATCAACGGGTGCGCCGATGCACCACCGGCCAATAAAGCGTCGACCGCGCGCCGCACCTTATCCGCCTTGCGTCCGTTCACGATTATGCTCGCCCCTGCATTGGCCAGGCCGTGCGCGATTGCCAGGCCCAGACCCGATCCCGCTCCGGTGACGAGTGCTCGGCGTCCCGTCAGGTCGAAGGGATGCACAGGAGGCATCGCGGCAAATCCAAACGTCAGCGCAGGCCGAGAACGTCCTGCATGTCGAACAGGCCGACGGCGCGATTTGCGCGCTTGGCCGCGACGAATCGTGCGGCACGCAGCGCTCCCTGTGCAAAGGTCATGCGAGACGACGCACGGTGAGTAAGCTCGACGCGCTCTCCCACTCCGGCAAAGACCACCGTGTGATCGCCGACCACGTCGCCGCCGCGCAGCGTAGCGAAGCCGATGGTTTTTGACTTGCGTTCGCCCGTGACGCCGTGTCGGGCATAAATAGCGTCGCTCTCCAGATTTCGGTGCAGCGCCGCGGCGGCCGCTTCTCCGAGCGCGAGCGCTGTCCCGGAGGGCGCATCGATCTTATGGCGATGATGCATCTCCAGGATCTCGACATCGTAACCATCGCCAAGGCGCTGCGCCGCGATCTCGACGAGCTTGGTCAGCACCGTAACACCAACGCTCATGTTGGGTGCGAAGACGATGGGAATGCTACGCGCGGCTTCGCTGAGCGCGCGTCGATCCGCTTCCGACAGCCCGGTCGTTCCCACTACGGCGCCAACGCCGGCTTTCGCACAGGCGGCCACGTGAGTAAGCGCGCCCACAGGCCGTGTGAAATCGATGAGCACGTCGGCGGCGGCAAGCACTGAGGGGACATCGGCAGAAATGATGACGCCGCTCGCACGTCCGAAGCGCTCACCCGCGTCGCGACCAACCAAGGGACTCGACGGAATCTCGAGTGCGCCGGCGAGCGTTAGATCCAACGAACCGAGAACGGCTTCGAGCAAGGTCTGGCCCATTCGGCCGCCGCTGCCGGCGACGATAACGCGCGCCGCCGGTTCGTTCAGTCCCACCAGCCCAACTTCTTCAGCAGTTCCAGGAGCCAGTTCTCCTCGCGGGTCTTTGGCGCGGTCGACAATGACTTGTCTATCGCCGCGTCACCGCCTCCGGCACGCGCAACTTCTGCGGGTGGCGGCGGCATCTCGTCGCCTTCCCAACGCGCGATTTTGTCATCGACGAAGTAAACGGTAAGCCGGCGTTGCTCGAGCACCTTCGCCTGGCGCTCGAACATGTAGACATAGTCCCATCGGGCCGCGTGGAAAGGATCGGCGAGCAGGGGTGTGCCGAGGATTGTTTTGGCCTGCTGACGCGTCAGACCGACCTTGAGCCGGTCGACCTGATCCTGAGTGACGTAGTTGCCCTGGTTGATGTCCAGCTTGTAGACACCGAGAGTCTGCCAGGAGCATGCGCACGCCGCGAAGGCGACGCCGACCGCGCAAAGCATGGCTCGCATGGAAGGACCCGGGCGGTTCGCGCTGCCAAATGGAGATTGGACACTATATCATAGGCGGGAACGCTCTCGACGTCGCAGCGAACCTCACCATGTCCACACCTCACGACTTGAAGAATGCAGGTCTCAAAGCAACGCTGCCGCGTCTGAAGATCATCAACCTGTTCGAGCAAAGCAAAGTAAGGCATCTCACTGCCGAAGATGTCTACAAGCAACTCCTCGCAGAGGGACTCGACGTCGGACTGGCCACGGTCTATCGCGTTCTTACGCAGTTCGAGCAGGCTGGTCTGCTGGTGCGGCATCATTTCGAAAGCGGCAAGGCAGTTTTCGAGCTGAATCAGGGAGGGCACCACGACCACCTGGTTTGTGTACAGTGCGGGCGAGTGGAAGAGTTTTTTGATCCCGAGATCGAAAAGCGCCAGACCCGAATCGCGCGCGAGCGCGGCTTCGAGATCGCCGAACACGCGCTTTACCTCTATGTGGAATGCGTCAAGCCCAATTGCCCGTATCGCAAGCAAACCGGAACGCTCCACAGCGAAGGCTGATCACAGCGGTTCTCGACGGTTGAAATCCGCGAGCCGGAATCCGAGCAACCACAACGCCGCGAAGTAGGCGAGCGCACCGGCACCCATCACCAGCGTGAGCCGGCGGATCTTGGCCCACAAGCCTGCGCTGAGCCAGAAGTCGTCGGCACCAGCGGCGAACCAGAGCG
The DNA here is from genome assembly GCA_005882995.1 of Betaproteobacteria bacterium. Classification (GTDB taxonomy): domain Bacteria; phylum Pseudomonadota; class Gammaproteobacteria; order Burkholderiales; family Casimicrobiaceae; genus PALSA-1003. The sequence continues at coordinate 9,158 of VBCY01000505.1, read as the reverse complement.
CTGTCCCAAACGCGCACAGGGCGATCAAGACCCGCAAAAGAAACCAGCCCCACCCAGGCAGCGGAAGGTACACGCCTGCGCGACGCATCATCGCATAGAGCAATGCTGCGTTCAGACATGCGCCGAGGGATGTCGAGAGCGTCAGCCCCGCGTGGCCGATCTGGAACATGAGGATGACGGCCAGCGTCTGAGTGAACAACACCGCCACGAAGGCGATTCTCACCGGGGTCTTCATGTTCTGCCGTGCATAAAAGCCGGGCGCGAGAATCTTCACGGCGATCAACCCAAGAAGTCCTACGCTGTAGCCCAGCAGCGCGGATCGGGTCTGCCAGACGTCGTTGATCGTAAAGCGCCCATATTGATAGAGCGTCGCGATCAGCGGCACTGCGAGAAGCGCCAACGCGAGCGCCGCTGGCAAGGCCAGCAGGAAGGCAAGGCGCAGGCCCCAGTCCATGAGCGCTCGGTATTGCGCATGATTGGCATCGTGATGATGCTTGGAGAGGCTGGGCAGCAGCACCGTTCCGAGCGCCACGCCAAGCAGCGCACTGGGAAACTCCATCAAGCGATCGGCGTAGCTGATCCAGGAAATCCTTCCATCGCCGAGATAGGCAGCGAGCTGCGTATTGATCAACGCTGAGATCTGCGCCGCGGACACGCCGAGAATGGCCGGTCCCATGGAGCGCAACACCCGTCGCACGCCTTTATCGCGCCAGTCGAAACGCAGCGACGGCAGCATGTGCAAACGCGCCAGGGGCCATATCTGCAGTGCGAGTTGTGCAACACCGCCGATGGCGACGCCCCAGGCGAGCGCCGCGATGGGAGGATTGATATGGGGCGCGACGAAAATCGCAGCTCCGATGATCGACAGATTGAGCAGCACTGGCGTGAACGCCGGAATGCCGAATCGTCGGTGAACGTTGAGCACGCCGCCGGAGAGCGCCACCAGCGACACGAAGAGGATGTACGGAAACATGATGCGAATGAGCTCGGTGGTGAGCTCGACCTTTCCCGGCGTCCTCGCGAAACCGCTGGCGAGCGCATAGACCAGCCACGGCGCCGCCAGAATGCCGAGCAGCGAGATCCCGATCAGCACGACGGTGAGCAGCGTTGCGACGCGGCCGACCAGTTCGCGCGTTGCATCGTCGCCGCGCCCGCGCTGATACTCGGCGAGGATGGGGACGAACGCCTGTGAAAATGCGCCTTCCGCGAAAAGCCGGCGCAGGATGTTCGGCAGGCGGAACGCCGCCTCGAACGCGTCCATTTGCAGACCTGCGCCGAAGGCCACCGCCTTGAGACTCTCGCGAGCAAGGCCCGTGATCCGCGACAACAGCGTGAGCGCGCTGACCGTCGAAAGCGCCTTGAGCAAATTCATCGAAGAAGCGCCGGAACCGAGGGCGCAAATACCAAGGAAAGGGCGTGGATTCGGGTTGCGCGGATCACAAAAAGTGGCTATTATGCGCGGTCTTTTTCAGTGACTCTAGCAAGCGAAGGATTTTCATGGCGAATACGGCTCAGGCCCGGAAGCGCGCGCGACAGTCGGAAAAAATGCGACAGCACAACGCGAGTCTAAAGTCGCAGTTGCGCAGCGCGATCCGCAAGGTGAGAAAGGCCGTCGCAGCAGGCGACAAGGCCACAGCGACTCGCGAATTGCAGGCGCAGCAGTCGGTTATCGACCGCATTGCCGACAAGAAGATCGTGCACAAGAACACTGCGGCAAGAAGCAAGACGCGGCTGGCGCAGGCAATCAGGGCAATGCCCTGAGGATTTGCACCATCGATGCAAGAAGGCGCCTTCGGGCGCCTTTTTTGCGCCTGTTGTCTCCTTCGCTCATTGCCCTGCCAAGTCTCCGGGAGCGCGTGCTAAAATGCTGTTTTTTAAGCGATTACATTCCGGCGCGTCGCCGTCGGCGCCATGACCGCGAAACACTTCCTGCAGCTCTCTGACTTCGAGCGCGGCGAGCTCGAGTATCTGTTCGAGCGCACGCGATGGATCAAGGATCGATTCAAGCGCTACGAGGCTTACCAGCCTCTGCGCGACCGCACTCTGGCGATGGTGTTCGAAAAAGCGTCGACTCGAACCCGCGTGTCGTTCGAGGCCGGAATGAATCAACTCGGCGGTATCGCGATCAACCTGAATCGCCACGACACGCAGCTCTCTCGCGGCGAACCGATCGAAGATCTGGCGCGGGTCATTTCGCGCATGGTCGACGTGGTGATGATCCGCACCTTCGAGCAGTCGATCATCGAGCGCTTCGCCGCGCATTCTCGCGTACCCGTGATCAACGGGCTAACCAACGAATATCATCCCTGCCAGATACTCGCCGACATCTACACCTACATAGAGCATCGCGGCTCGATTGAGGGAAAAACGGTGGCTTGGATCGGAGATTCGAACAACGTCTGCAACACCTGGCTGCAGGCAGCGGCGATTTTCGGGTTCAAGTTTCATGTGTCGACGCCACCCGGGTACGAGGTCGATCCGACGTTTGCCGGGCTGCGCGGCGGCAGTCACTTCCGCTCGTTCGCCGATCCGCTGGCGGCTTGCCGCGGCGCACATCTCGTCACCACCGACGTGTGGACAAGCATGGGATTCGAGGCCGAGAACGATGAACGAAAACGGGCCTTTAGCGACTGGATGGTCGATGCCAGGATGATGGCGCAGGCAGCGCCCGATGCGCTGTTCATGCACTGCCTGCCGGCGCATCGGGGAGAGGAAGTCGCCGGCGAAGTGATCGACGGTCCTCAGAGCGTGGTATGGGATGAGGCGGAGAACCGGCTGCACGCGCAGAAGGCGTTGCTCGAATACCTCGTGTGCGGGCGCGTTGACCGACCCGACAGCCGATGATCGATCACTGAAAAAGGATCCGTATGTCGTGGTTCGAGAAACTTGCGTGTGTGGTTGCCACCGCGTTTGCGCTGGTCGCGGCGCCCGTCTGCGCGCAGACCTGGCCGACGCATCCGATCAAATTCATTGTCGCGGCGCCTGCAGGAAGCTCGATCGACGTTCTGGCGCGAACCATTGGCGACAAGCTCAAGGATCGGCTTGGGCAACCGGTCGTCGTCGAGAACCGTCCCGCCGCCGGCGGCACGGCCGCAACGGACTTCGTCGCCAAGTCTGCGCCGGATGGCTACACCATGCTGATGTCCTTCAACGGACCGCTCGCATTCGGGCCGCACCTTTACTCCAAGCTGCCCTACGACCCGCAGAAGGACCTTCTCGCCGTCGTCATCACATCCAGCCAGCCCAATGTGCTGGCGGTCACTGCTTCGTTGCAAGCGCGCTCTGTCAAGGAGCTGGTCGAATATGCCAAGGCCAATCCCGGCAGGCTTTCCTACGCGTCGGTCGGCAACGGCAGCTCGTCGCATCTCACCATGGAGTTGCTCAAGTCCGTGGCGAGTATCGACATTGTCCATGTACCTTTCAACGGTTCTCCGCCGGCAGTCACCGCCACCATCCAGGGCGAGACACAGCTGATGTTTGCCGTGATGCAGCCGCTGCAAGTGCAGATCCAGGCCGGAAAGTTACGAGCGCTCGCGGTCACCACCGCGAAGCGCTTTCCACTGTTGCCCGATCTGCCGACGATTGCCGAGTCGGGATACCGGGGTTTCGAAGCTCTGGCCTGGAACGGTGTGCTGGTTGCGGCGGGTACGCCGCGCCCGATCGTCGATCGCCTGAACGTCGAGATCAACGCCGTCCTGAAGGACGCTGGCGTCAAAGGCTCGCTCAATGCGCAAGGCTTCGAGCTGGTCGGCGGATCGCCTGAAGATTTCGCCGCCCTGATCAAGAACGAATCCGCAAAATGGGCGCCGGTGATCGTCAAGACCGGCGCCAAGATCGACTAGTTCGCTAATCGAGCGACTCGTCGCCGGCGGTCAGCCTCGGCAACACCGAATCGCCGATGTCGCTGAGGAGACCCGTCTTGGCGTAGGTCTCGAGCTTGGCGCGTGTATCCGAGATGTCCAGATTGCGCATCGTGAGCTGGCCGACGCGGTCGCGCGGTGAGAATGCGCCCTCTCCCTTTTCCATGGTCAGGCGCTCGGGCCTGTAGGTGAGATTCGGGCTCGAAGTGTCGAGGAGAGAGTAATCGTTCCCCCGGCGCAGCTCGAGTGTGACCTCGCCCGTGATGACACGCGCCACCCAGCGCTGGGCGCTCTCGCGCAGCATCATTGCCTGCGGATCCAGCCAGCGCCCCTGGTAGAGTAATCTGCCGAGGCGGCGGCCGTGCTCACGGTATTGTTCGACGGTATCCTCGTTGTGAATGCCGGTGACGAGCCGCTCGTAGGCGATGTGCAGCAGCGCCATGCCCGGCGCCTCGTAGATGCCGCGGCTTTTCGCTTCAATGATGCGGTTCTCGATTTGATCGCTCATGCCGAGTCCGTGACGACCGCCGATGGCATTGGCTTCGAGCATCAGCGCCACGTCGTCGGCGAAGCTTGCGCCGTTGAGCGCCACCGGCCGTCCCTCCTCGAAGCGAATGCTCACTGTTTCCGGCGCGATCGCGACATCGCCACGCCAGAAAGCGACTCCCATGATCGGCTGGACGATCGACAAGCCTTTGTCCAGGAACTCAAGATCTTTGGCCTCGTGGGTCGCGCCGAGCAGGTTGGAATCGGTGGAGTACGACTTCTCGGTGCTCACCTTGTATGGCAGGCCCGCGCGAGCCAGGTACTCGGACATCTCCTTGCGTCCACCCAGCTCGTCGATGAACGCAGCGTCGAGCCACGGCTTGTAGATGCGCAATGCCGGATTGGCGAGGAGGCCATAGCGATAGAAGCGCTCGATGTCGTTGCCCTTGAACGTGCTCCCGTCGCCCCAGATGTGCACGTCGTCGTCGCGCATCGCGACGACCAGCAGCGTGCCGGTCACCGCCCGGCCGATCGGCGTGGTGTTGAAATATGTCGCGCCAGCAGTCGAGATATGGAACGCTCCCGCCTGCAACGCAGCGATGCCCTCCGCAACGAGTGCCGCGCGGCAATCGACGAGCTTCGTGCCTTCGGCGCCGTACTGACGGGCACGGCGCGGAATGTCGTCGTAGTCATGCTCGTCCGGCTGGCCGAGGTGCGCGGTGTAGGCGTAGGGAACCGCGCCCTTGGCGCGCATCCAATGCAGTGCCGCACTGGTGTCGAGCCCGCCGGAAAAGGCGATGCCGACCTTTTGGCCGACCGGGACGCTGTTCAGGATATGCGACATGGGCGCGTGGCGTCAGCGTAAAATCAATCATTCTAGCGCGTAGCCATCGATAGAACGAAGCGGAATCCCGTTCGGCATCGCCAGCCGACCACGCCATCCTCCGGTCCCACGCAAGCTCGACCCAGGCAACAAAAACAATTCAGGCTATCGTCATGCCTTCATTCGACATCATCTCCGAAGTGAATCAAGTCGAAGTTCGCAACGCGGTCGACCAGGCAAACCGCGAGATCTCAACGCGCTTTGATTTCAAGGGCTCCGATTCGCGAGTGGAGCACAAGGACAAGGAGCTTACACTCTATGCGGACGATGATTTCAAATTGAAACAGGTCACCGACCTGTTCATCGGCAAGCTCACACGGCGCGGCGTGGATGTGCGGTCGCTCAAGTTTGGCAACACCGAAAAGATGAGCGGGGACAAGGTGAAGCAGCTCGTCACTATCCGCGTCGGCGTAGAGCAGGAGCTTGCCAAGAAGATCGTCAAGCAGTTGAAGGAAAGCAAGATCAAGGTGCAAGGAAGCATCCAGGGCGACGCGGTGCGCGTCTCCGGCGCCAAGAAAGACGACTTGCAAAACGCCATTGCATGGGTGAAAAAGTCGATCACCGACTTCCCCCTGCAGTTTGGAAATTTCCGCGATTGACGCTTCGGATCCCTCGCTTAATCGTTGCTTCCGGAACGGATCACTTCCAATCCCGTCGTTCTGCGGCCGTTCGTGATGACCGATGCGCCGCGCGTGCAGCTGTTGGTCGGCGATCGTGAAGTGGCGGAGACCACTGCTCTCATTCCGCACCCGTACGAAAAGGGGATGGCGGAAGCGTGGATCAGCGGCCAGTCAAGAGATTTCGATCTTGGCCGGGAGTACACCTTCGCCATCACACGCGCGGGGGATGCTCTGCTGGTCGGCGCCATCTCGCTGCGCCCGATCGCCGGTGACCAGGAAAATCTCGGTTACTGGGTGGGACGCGAGTACTGGAGTCGCGGCTATGCGACGGCAGCAGCGCGCGCCATAATCGTGGTGACCTTCAGGTGCCTCGACACCAATCAGATTACCGCCGCGCACCTGACGCGCAACGCCGCCTCCGGTCGAGTACTCGAGAAATGCGGCCTCACGCTTGTACGTCGCGTCATGCGAGACCACCGCGGACGACAGGAGGAATTCGTCGTGCACGGCATCACGCGCGATGCGTGGGAAGCGCAGATCGCCGGACTCTATTGAGAATTACGCAACTAAAGCGACATCTGACCCTAACCCGCGCCGTTGCGCACCCCTCTCCCGGCGGGAGAGGGGTTAGGGAACCTCTGAACAAGCCCCGCGTGGTCGCGACGGAGGCTTTCCGGGATGAGATGCGCGAAGCAAGGCGATGCCAATAGCAGGCGCTATTGGCGAGCCGAGCGACAAAGCAGATCGCCCGGAAAGCCCCGTCCCATCCGGGTTTCGGCGCAATGGCCTCATCTGCTTTGTTGCGCGGCTTGCGAATAGTACGAACTATTCGCTGCGCCGCGGCGCCTCGCATCTGAAACCATTGCGCCCGAAACGCGACTCATGTGGGACTTGTTCAGAGGTTCCTTAGGGTGAGGGCCTGTAACTTCAGGAAAGGTCGGCAATCAACGCCTGCCGCGTCGCGTCACTGACGTGCGCCAGCGTGAAGGTGTACGCCGGATGATCGACGCCCATTGCGAGGGAACCGCCACCCTTGAGCGCTGAGATCATTTCGGGCTCGAGCTCGAAGCGCAGAAAATGCACCGATGAGGTCTTTTCCTCGTTCTGCCGCTCGAGATCGTCATCGGCGATGGCAAACACGCGTGGCGAGCCTTCGACCTGGATCCAGACCCTTTCCTCGATGCCCCTGAGCCGAGCCAGCGCACGTCGGCGCTCTTCGACGTCTTCGTACTCGATGAGCATCGTCGCCTTCCAGTTGCTTCCATCGGGAACCAGTGGATTGTAGACGTCGAGTTCGTCCTGGATGCCGGCTTCCTCGAAAGTCTTCTCGATGCGAAGCATTTCCTGAATCTGGTAACGGATGGTCAACTCGTCCTCGAAGAGAAGCGTCGCATGATCACCCAGCTGTACCGTGCGCGCCTTCTTGTGAGAGAGAACGCGCGACCGGAAAAGCTTGCGCTCTTTGGCGTAGGTCTCCAAGGACATGAGGCTGTCGCGACTGATGCGCGGCACGCGTTTTTCCTGGGTTGTGGAAGCCTTCATGCTCTTACTCCAGTCCATAAGCGATGCGCAGCAGCGTGAGCGGATGCGTCTTGGTCGCACGAGTAGCGTCGCCCTGCGTCTGTTCGATACCCTGCTGTATGGCAAGACCGGCGATGGGACAATCGGAGCTGATGTAATCGGGATCGTCCTGAGCCATCTGCCGAAATACCGGCCGCCCTATCTTCATCGAGGTCTCGAAGAATTCGGTCTTCACTCCCCATGTGCCATCATGTCCCGTGCAACGCTCGACCGTCGACACGGCGGTTCCTGGGATTGATTCGAGAATCTCACGAGTCTTCTGTCCGCTCTTCTGCACACGCGAGTGGCAAGGAATGTGGTAGTTCACCTTGCCGAGCGGGTGTTTGAAATCCCTTTTCAGCAACCCGTCCTTGTCACGAAGCATGAGGTATTCGAACGGGTCGAACATCGCGTCTGCGATGGCCAGGATCTCGGCATCGTCGTGAAACAGCATGGGAAGCTCGCTCTTGAACATCAACACACACGAAGGAACGGGAGCGAGGATGGCAAAGCCGTCTTTGACGTAAGCGGCAAGAAGTGGCGTGTTCAGGTCCTTGAGTCTTTCCACGCCCTGCAGGTCGCCAAGCTCCAGCTTGGGCATGCCGCAGCAGACTTCATTTTCAATAATGGTGTAGGGAATCTCGTTGTGATCGAGAACCCGCAGCAGATCCAGCCCGATCCCGGGCTCGTTGTAGTTGACGTAGCAAGTCGAAAAGATCGCGACCTTGCCTGAGGTTCGCTGTCCGTCCTTTGCCGGCCATGCGACCGACTTGGGCGCTTGGCTCGCGAAACGCTGGCGAGCGTAAGGCGGCAGCTTCCGGTCTCGATGCACGCCGATGACATGCTCCATTGCGCGACGAGCAAGGGGCGAACGGTTCACCTTGTTGACCATCTGCACGACGACGGGAATGGTGGCGAGTTTGCCGACGCGATCGGTGCTGGTGAGCATACGGTCGCGAAAATTCATCTCTCCGCGCTGGAATTTCTGCGCTTTCGCGCGCAGCATCAGATGAGGAAAGTCAACGTTCCATGGATGAGGAGGAACGTACGGACATTTGACCAGGTAGCAGATGTCGCACAGGTAGCATTGGTCCACCACCTTTGCGAAATCTGATTTTTCGACGCCGTCGAGTTCACCGGTCTTGCCCTCGTCGATCAGATCGAACAAGGTCGGAAAGGCATTACACAGGCTCACGCAGCGCCGGCAGCCGTGGCAGATATCGAAGACACGTTCCATCTCGCGCTCGACCGACGCGGGATCGTAGTAGTCCGGATCTCGCCATTGGATCGCGTGCCGGGTCGGAGCGTCGAGGCTGCCTTCGCGAGCGGCCATGATCAGAGGTGGTTCCCTTATAAGTGCCAAAAGATGGCGTCGGCCCGGTGCCGACCAGCCGAAGAAGTTCCAAAAACAACGCGAAGCGGATTTGGCGCGCGAGAACGCCGTCCGCTTCGAGCCTTTAGTCGCTCAGCGCTTCGAGCGCCTTCTGGAAGCGATTGGCATGCGAGCGCTCTGCCTTCGCCAAGGTCTCGAACCAATCGGCGATTTCTTCGAAGCCTTCGCCACGAGCAGCCTTCGCCATTCCCGGATACATATCGGTGTATTCGTGGGTTTCCCCCGCGATGGCCGCCTTCAGGTTGTCACGGCTTCTGCCGATGGGAAGATCGGTTGCCGGATCGCCGATCACGGCCAGATAGTCGAGATGACCATGCGCATGGCCGGTCTCTCCTTCCGCGGTCGAGCGAAAGACG
>VBCY01000089.1:2608-7489 GCA_005882995.1 Betaproteobacteria bacterium | reverse complement strand
GCCGTCGCGGGTCTGAGCAGCGGGAATGCTCAGCTCGTGCGTGGCGCCTACGTCGTCATGAGCGTGATCGCCTGGTGGATCATCGTTCCGGCATGCTTCGCCTCGCTGATAACGGGGCTTGTCTCGTCGCTGGGCACCCCATGGGGATTGTTCCGACAATATTGGGTGCTGCTGAAACTCCTAATGACCGTCCCCGCGACCATCCTCTTGCTGGTGCATATGCGGCCCATCGACTACATGGCAGGCGTCGCTGCAGGAACGACATTGGCGAACGTCGATCTCCACGGGTTGAGGGTCCAACTCATTATCGAGGCCGGTGCCGCGATGTTGGTATTGCTGGTAGCCACGGCGCTGTCGGTGTACAAGCCGAAGAGCATGACCCGGTACGGGAGGCGCAAGCAGCACGAGGAGCGTGCGCTCTCTCGGTCGGAGGCCACATGAGCGTCGTGGTATGATTTTTACGTGAAAAGGCGCGTTCTCAAGCTGGCTGCGGTGTTGCTTCTGCTGGCGCTGCCCTTGCAGGCCTTCGCTGCGGCGTCAATGTTTTTCTGCGGTCGAGTCACGCATGATACGTGGCTTGGACATGCGGTGAAGGCGTTGTCTGATCTGCACGTCGGCCCATTGACGCAAGTCGCGCACCAAGAGGACGGCGATCATCACAGTGGCATTGGACATCATCACGATGGTGACCACGACCAGATCAAGCATCTTGCCGAGTCATGCAGCACATGCAGTGATTGCTGTTGTCCGACGACGCTTCCATCCGCTGAGCAGACATCGATTGCCTTCGCCGGCAGCCTTTCCACACTGATCCCTTCTGTCACCCAACCCATTCCCGATTCAACGCCGGAACGGTTGGAACGACCTCCTCGTAGCTCCCTCGTCTAGCTCGCTGGCATCGGGGCGAGTCGAAAGCGACTTGCCTCGCCAGCAACGGCCGCCAGGCCGCGGTTCCGCATCACTTCAGCGTGTGCGGGTTGCCGATTCAAATCGAGCAACGAGGCTCACATGCAGGACCAGAATGCAATAACCGGGACGGACTTAGAGCACCTCGATCAGGCCACTTTCGTAGGAGGGAAGCGGACAGATGCGCCGCTACCTGACACAACTTCGCTGCGCTCGTGCACCGCACTCCGGTTAGGCCTTGGTGTGGTTGGCGTCTTGTTGGTCGGCGGCTGTGCCACGCTATCACCTGATGGTGGCTTCAATACGGTGAGGGAGATCGTCAAGGAGCGTGGCGGCCGCGACGCGCTCTGGGCCCGAACGGGCGCCGACAGTGAGGCGATCCAGACGACGGTCCGTCAAGTTCTGACGCATCCGCTATCGGTTGACGATGCGGTGCGCATCGCGCTCATCAACAATCGCGGCTTGCAGGCAACCTACGCGGAGCTTGGCATTGCGGAGAGCGACCTCGTGGAGGCCAGCTGGCCGCGCAATCCTGGTTTCGCCTTTTCTCATCTGCAAGGCGGTGGAGACAAGGAAATCGAGCGCAGCTTCATGCTGGAGCTCGTCAGCCTGCTGACCATTCCATTGCGCGTCGGTATCGAGCGTGAGCGGCTCGCTTCCACGCAACTCGCGGTCGCCGCCGAAGTGCTCGATGTCGCCGCGCAGGCAAGACGCGCGTATTACAGGACTGTGGCCGCGCAGCAAACCGTGCAATACATGGAGCAGGTACAAGTCGCTGCCGACGCCAGCGCCGAGCTTGCCGGTCGCATGGTCAAGGCCGGCAACTGGGGCAAGCTCGAGCAGGCGCGCGAAGAAAGTTTCTACGCTGATGCCATCGCTCAAGTCGCCCGGGCGCGCCAAACCGCAGTCACCGAGCGCGAAAAGTTGATCCGGCTCCTGGGGCTCTCCGGCGCGGATACCGAGTTCAAATTGCCGGAGCGTCTCGCCGATCTGCCCAACAGTATCGCGGAAGGTACCGGCATCGAAGCTCGGGCCCTTGCCGATCGACTGGACGTGCAAGCTGCCAAGAAGGACGTCGAAAGCCTCGCGGCGTCATTGGGTCTCACCAAGACAACTCGCTTCATCAACGTGCTGGAAGCCGGCTACAAAACCAAGTCCGAAACCGGCTTGCCGCTCAAGCGCGGCTACGAAGTGAGCGTCGAGCTGCCGCTCTTCGATTGGACAGGTGCCAAGGTGGCCCGTGCAGAGCACGTGTACATGCAGGGCGTCAATCGCGCCGCCGAGGTGGCCATCGATGCGCGCTCCGAGGTCCGCGAAGCGTATAGCGCCTACCGCACAGCGTACGACCTGGCGCGCCAGTATCGCGATCGTGTCCTGCCCTTGCGCAAGCAGATCGCAGACGAGAACCAGCTTCGCTATAACGGCATGTTGATCAGCGTGTTCGAGCTCCTGGCTGATGCGCGCGAGCAGGTCGCTGGGGTCAATGCATCGATCGAGGCGCTGCGGGACTTCTGGTTGGCCGAAACCGACTTGCACCTAGCCATGACCGGCAGCTCGAGTGCCTTTCAGCGCGCGGCTCGTCGCACGTTTACGCCTTAGGAGAGTTCCATGCCTACACGCCGACAGTTCTTGCACGGTGCCAGCGCCGCGATACTCAGCGTCTCCGTCGTATCGAGGGTGCAGGCCGCATCGCTGCCTGAGGCGCCGTCGCAAACGAAGCCACAGACGCAGCCGCCGCCGCTACCCGCAAACGGCCCGTCGTACAACCCCGTCGTAACGCTAAACGGTTGGTCACTACCTTGGCGCATGAAGGATGGCGTCAAGGAGTTCCACCTTATCGCTGAGGCGGTCGTTCGGGAACTCGCTCCCGGCATGAAGGCGAATCTCTGGGGCTACAACGGTCAGAGCCCCGGGCCAACCATCGAATGTGTCGAGGGCGACCGGGTTCGTATCTTCGTCACCAACAAGCTGCCCGAGCACACGACAGTTCACTGGCACGGCGTCCGGCTGCCGAATGGCATGGATGGCGTCGGCGGCCTGACCCAGTCACACATCAAGCCCGGCGAAACCTTCGCGTACGAATTCGTGATGAAACAGAGCGGGACGTTCATGTATCACCCGCACTCGGACGAGATGGTGCAGATGGCGATGGGGATGCACGGCTTCCTGGTCGTTCATCCGCGCGATTCGAAGCGGTACCGCGTGGACCGCGACTTCGTGTTTCTCATCAACGCCCACGATATCGACCCAGGCAGCATGACCCCCAAGGTCAACACGATGCTCGACTTCAACCTGTGGACCTTCAATAGCCGCGTCTTCCCTGGAATCGACTCACTGGTCGTACGCAAGGGCGATCGCGTGCGGATCCGCATGGGGAATCTGTCGATGACCAGTCATCCGATTCATCTGCATGGCTACCACTTCACGGTGACCGGCACCGATGGCGGCTGGGTGCCCCCTTCGGCGCAGTGGCCGGAGGTCACGATCGACGTCCCGGTTGGCGCGATGCGCGCTTTCGAATTCGTCGCCGACGAGCCCGGTGATTGGGCGCTCCACTGCCATAAATCGCACCACACAATGAACGCGATGGGCCACCAGGTCCCCACGATGATCGGGGTCGAGCAACAGGACATCGCGAAGAAGATCTCGGGCCTGGTCCCTGATTACATGGTCATGGGCGAGAAGGGCATGGCCGACATGGGTGCCATGGAGATGCCGCTGCCCGCCAACACCTTGCCGATGATGACAGGACAGGGACCGTTTGGGGCGATCGAAATGGGCGGCATGTTCACGGTGGTCAAGGTGCGTGAAGGGCTTGCGCGCAACGACTACAAGGATCCGGGCTGGTACAAGCATCCGGATGGAACCGTGGCTTATCGCGTCGACGACAAACGTGCCTGAACATCTATGAGAACGATCATGAAGACTCTGTTTGCCATCTGCAGTATTGCATTGGCGCTCGGCTTGTCTCCGGTCCGGGCGCATGGCGATGATCCGCAAGCGGGGCATGATGATACGTTCGGCAAGCCCGGTGACCCCGCCAAGGTCTCGCGCACCATCGAAGTCGACATGACGGATGCCATGCGCTTTACGCCGACGAAGATCAGCGTGAGGAAGGGAGAGACCGTCCGCTTTGCAGTCACGAATTCCGGTCGACTCAAACACGAGATGGTATTGGGCACTGCGAGGGAATTGCGCGCGCACGCAGAGCTCATGAAGAAATTCCCCGAGATGGAGCACGAAGACCCAAATCAGTTGAGTCTTGAGGGAGGGAGAAAGGGCGAGCTCATCTGGCAATTCACGAAATCCGGCACCTTCGACTTCGCGTGCTTGCAGCCTGGTCATTTCGAAGCCGGCATGCGCGGCAGGATCGCCGTGAAGTAGACGGCTCGCGATACTTGGTTTACTTGCCGCATGTGCTGCGTTGCTTGCCGTCCCGCTTTCGGCGCAGACGAGTGGTGATCATGCCTCGCACCATCCCAACGCAAAGGCAACCACCCCTGCATCGATGAGTGAGGGCGAGGTGCGCAAGGTCGACAAGAGCGCCGGCAAGGTGACAATCAAGCATGGTCCCCTTGCGAACCTCGACATGCCATCGATGACCATGGTATTTCGGGTCAAGGACCCGGCGATGCTCGACCAGGTCAAGGAAGGCGACAAGATCAAATTCAGCGCCGACAAGATTGACGGGGCGCTCACTGTGACGGAAATGCAAATAAGCAAGTAACTACCGTAGCGCCGATCGGAGCTTCCATGATCGCTCAACCTATCGACCTCGTACTCATCGTATGGTTCGCGCTGGCGCTCCTGTCGACGGCGTACGTTGCCTACGATCAGTTCACCAGCAATCCCGAAGCACGTGTGATGAAGTGCGGGTTCGTACTGATCACGCTGTACATGGGACCACTTGGCCTGCTGCTCTACGTGATGGCCGACAAGGAGCCGTCACCCGGAAAGCATGAGGAGTTCATTAAG
>VBCY01000089.1:2009-2573 GCA_005882995.1 Betaproteobacteria bacterium | reverse complement strand
GCGGCGGCTATTACTGCGCTGTTGGGCCTGCCCATGTGGATCGACTTGATCGTCGGGCTCCTGCTGTCGCCGCTCATTGCCGCGGCGGCGATGTCGTTGAGTTCGGTGTCGGTGGTCAGTAATGCGCTGCGCTTGCGGGGGACGTAATTAAGCTCCGCTACTGTGGTAAACCTTCTACGGTGAAGGTGCGGTATGTCGCGTATTTATCGGCAACCTTCCGCGCGTCCTTGTACGCCGCTGAACTACGGAACGCTTGAATACTTTCTATGCTGTCCCAGATCTGGATCGCAACGCGTGATTTGGGTGGCGCACCCTCGATCGCGATTGTCTTCCCGCCGGCGGCGAGAGCGCGGACACCTGCCGCCTTGTTGGCAGCTTGGATGAGCGGGAGGAACTCGTTCGCGAAGGCATCTGGGTTCGATATGTCGATCTCTTCGATCAAATAGACGGCGGGCTTGCCCTGAGCATTGAGTCCTTGGATTGCCGCAGCGCCAAGTGCGGCGCCTGCTAGCACCGCCAGCGTCAGTTTGAATTTCGCTTTCATGGATATTGTCCTTCGTCAAT
>VBCY01000089.1:0-1898 GCA_005882995.1 Betaproteobacteria bacterium | reverse complement strand
CTGAGTGCGCCGCCGGTGCTATAGCTACATCCGGCGGTACAAGTAAGGAAGAAGCGGTCTGCTTCCGCGCGTCCCCCTTCTCCGTTGTCCTGCACGCATACGCGGAAGCTCGCGTCCGCGCCGTTGTAAGTCCCCGTACCCGCGAACTCCAACGAATTGGCCGTCGCGGGCACAGTCCCGCACGCGTCGCGGACGCTGCCGAGGAAGGTCACCTGACTCAGATGGATGTCGGCTCCGCCGGCGTGGTCGTTGAGCTGAAGTTGACCCGTCAGGATGCCGACGCCCTCGGCGCGTGCTGCGTTGAACCCGAAATTGATGTGGCCTGCGCCAGGCGCGGCAAGAAAGCCGCCGCCACTCGTGTCTTTACGCATACAAGGGTTGTACTGGGGGTTGGTCAGTTCCAGGATGATCAAGCCATTGTCAGTCCACCCCGTGTAGAGGAAGCAGTTTGCTGAGTCGTATGGAATCGGCGGAGCGCTGTGGTCCGCAGAAGTCACGGGAGTCAAAGCGGGATTCCTCGCCGCATTGTAATAGGCGATCTCCTTCGGCGCCTCCGGAACACTGAAATCCACCACGCGCACGCCTGACCAATAAGCCGCGTAAAACACCAGCGTCATGGCATGTTCATCGTCAACACCGACGTAGTGGGGGTAGTAGGTGAGCTTGTCGGCGGCACCGATTGAGCACGTTGCGAAATCGTTCACCTGAGGATTCCACGTGGCTACGATCTTTGGGTGGATCTCATCGGAGACATCAATGAAGCGCGAATACGATCTCTGCAGACAGTTGCCATTCGAGTCCACCTGGAAGAGCGCAGGTCCCTCATCTGTTGTGATGACATAAGGCTTGCCGTTCTTATGGACAGCGTATTGCGTCGTGTGCGCACTGGCGGTCGTTCCATCCCCATAGGCTGCCGTTGGCTGGTCGCACCATGAGAGAAAACTAACAAGCCTGAGCTGCGGGTTAGGCCGGCGGAGGGCCACATCGGACGAATCAAGGATCATCATGCCGTTGGCGCAAAAGCCTTGGCCATAAAGGGCCATGTAGATTCGCGTGCCATCAAAGTTTGTAGTCACGTCGTGAAAATTAGCCGCGTCGGCGGTCTTGTCACGGATCGCTGCGGGTAATTGAGTCCTGTTCCAGCTCAGTACGTCAATGGGATTCGTAGGATCGTCCAGATTGACCGCGTGCACATCGACCCGATTGGGTTGAACAAGAATATTGCTGCCGACAAACGGGACTCCCCAGAAGGTCTTGCCATCATAGGTCAGCCATCCACCATGATTGTTGGCAACGCCGATCAAGGTCGCCGTGGCGGGAGTGATATGGGGTCGACTTGAACTGCGGCTGCAGACAATCGGCCGAAATATCGTAGACGTCCACATTGAGCCTGTCCTGGCCGGATCCAAGCAAGATGCCGGACTGCGCCCTTAGTCCCTCATACGCTCGTAGCATGGCGGGAGTCCGGAGAATCTCGACTACCTTCGGGTTCGATGGAACTGAGACATCAAGAACGGCGGTTCCCGTGGTGGGCAAGGTCAGGTCGGACGGGTTGCGGATACTCGAGTAGGCGCAATGACCCCAAATCGCGGTCGCTCCGTAGGTGCCTCGGTTGAAGAGTGTGTTCTGGCCCACCTTGTTCGTACCGCACCAGAAACCCTGGAAGCCATTAGGGGGCTGCCTTACCGCTAACGGAACCTCTCCCTGGAGTCCGGTCTCCGGCTGATCCCCGGGTCCGGGGACGCATGCCGACTGAGCCTGCGCCCTATCCGCTGCGCCGAGCGTCACGAGGGCCAGGGCCAGAGCAACTAACATGCTTGCAAACAACCCGACGTTTCCGCGCCGAATTCGGTCAAGACATTCCTCAACTACTTTAGTGAGCTTGTGGGATGTGCTCG
>VBCY01000093.1 GCA_005882995.1 Betaproteobacteria bacterium | reverse complement strand
TCCTCACGTTCATGTTGCTGAAGGCCGGGCTGATCGTTGCCGTCTTCATGCACATGCTCTGGGAGCGGTTGGCCATTGTGTATGCCATTTTGGTGCCGCCCCTATTGTTGCTCGTACTTCTGGGCATCGGAGCGCTTGAAGGGGACTACACCTTCTTTACGCGCGGCGAATTCTTCGGTTCGCAATCGCCGGCTCCGACACACGGTCCGGGAGCCACTGGCCCGGTGCAACATCGGTAGGCGGTGACACAGAAGCTTTGCGGTTGGCTGCCGTACCGCCTCTTCCCGCTGGCTCGCCATGACCACTGACCAAGATCAGGGGATGGGGGCACAGCATAAGACCAGGAGGACAATATGAAAGTGCTCAGGCGTTATTTCATAAGCGACGACCTGGATGACCTCGACGTCGTTGAAGAGCAACTGGAGAGCGCCGGTGTTTCCACCCCGCAGATCCACGTGCTGACGGCGCACGACGCTGAGTTGGATCACCACGAGCATCTGCACCGGGTTCAGTCATTTATGAAGAAGGACATTGTCCACTCAACGTTGATTGGCGCCGTCGTCGGTGTTTGCGGGTTCGTGCTGGTTCTTGCTGTCGCTCGCTTTTTTGGCTGGACGCAGACCGCTGTCGGTTGGGTACCTTTTGTCTTCCTAGCTGTGGTGGTGCTCGGGTTTTGCACGTGGGAGGGTGGGTTGTTCGGTATCCAGGAACCCAACTATCACTTTGCCCGTTTTGAAAAAGCGATAAAGGACGGTAAACATATCTTGTGTGTAGATCTCGAACATGACCAGGAGGTGATACTGGACGGGGTTCTGAAATCGCATCCGAAGTTGGATCCGGCAGGATCGGAATCGCTCCACCAGCACTGGGTTATCGAGTTTCAGAAAAGAGTGCCACGTTTCTTTAAACAAACATGGCCATGACAGGATTTTGGTGACGGTTCCAGATTTCGTGATCGGTTACAACCTGTCGACAAAAGCAACCGCCCGCAGCATGTATCGATCTGGCTGCGCAACCCGGCGCCGCGCGGCCATTCACTTCGCACCTCAGACACGAGGAGTTTCCCATGACCAAAAACGCTGCTGACACGAACCGCCGTCGCCTCATCAAGCTTACCGTCACCGGCCTGGCCGCTGCGCCATTCGCCAACGCGCTGTTCAGCGGAAGCGCTGAGGCAGCCGACATGGTCAGCGAGTCCGATCCGACGGCAGTGGCGCTGAAGTACAAGATGGATGCCACCAAGGCCGCCGATCGTAAGGATGCGACGGCACTCTGCAGCAACTGCAACTTCTACTCCGGCAAGCCGAGTGATGCGAACGGCCCCTGCTCTGTTTTCGGAGGCAAGCTTGTTAGCGCCAAGGGCTGGTGCTCTTCCTGGGTCAAGAAAGCCTGAGCGGGCTCCGTGTGCTCCGCAAAGAGGGCGGCCGGGTGACTGGCGCCTACCCGATTCGAAGCCGGGTTAGTGCAGTCCGGAGTCGCCGATCCAGCCGAGTTTGTAGCTGACGACCAGAAAAATGAGCAGGCTCGCCGACAAGGCAACGCGAATAGCCAGTGCCCTGACCATACGCTTTCCCTGACTGCGGTCGTGATAGAGATAGTAGAGCGCAGAGCCGAGACTGGCGACGATCAGCACCAGCGTTGCGATGACGATGATTCGAACCACTGCGCGCGTCGCAGAATGGAAGCGGAACTGCGGCTAGTCTAGCAGGATCACTACCGCTTCGTGACGAACCCAATAGCGTCGCCCCTTTTTGCGCGTCTGCGCTTTCGACCGACGCTGTGGCCGACGGTCGCGTTCGTCATCCTGGTGGCGACGACAGTGAGCCTGGGCAACTGGCAGCGTCATCGCGCAGCGGAGAAGGAAGCGCTGCGCGAACAACTCGAGCGATCCGGCCGGGAGCCGGTGATCGAGCTTCACGCGGCCAGCGCAGACTCTGCGGGCCTGCGCTACCGATCCGTGCGCGCTGCCGGAGCGTTCGACGCGCGGCGACAAATGCTCATCGACAACAAGGTGCATGCGGGGCGTGCGGGGTTTGACGTCGTGACTCCCTTCAAACTGACGAATGGCGAATACGTGCTGGTCGATCGCGGCTGGATTGCGCAGCTGGCGACGCGCGCGGACCTGCCCGAGGCGCGACCGCCAAGCGGCAACGTCATTGTCGAAGGTCGCATCAACCTGCCGCCGAGCCGCTATCTTGAGCTGGCGGCCGAGAAGGGTGAAGGCAGCGTCTGGCAAAACCTCGATATCGCCCGCATCGCCAAAGCCACCGGACTGCCGCTGCCGCCGTTCATCATCGAGCAGACCGGCGACGCGCAAGACGGCTTGGTGCGCGATTGGCCGGCACCGGACTTCGGCGTCGAGCGTCATGAGAGCTACATGGTCCAGTGGTATTCGCTGGCCTTGCTCGGTTGCGTTCTCTGGCTGGCGCTCAGCTGGCGCATACTCAGCGGCAACGATGAATAGCGCCCCAGCTCGAACGCGGGGCCGGCGCAAGCTGGTCCTGCTCGCGCTCTTCGCCATCTCGCCCATCGTTGTCTCGTACGCGGCGTATTACTGGTTCACGCCAGGCGGCCGAGTCAATTACGGCGAGCTTCTCGACGCGCGGCCGGTGCCTCCGATTGCCGGAGCGCAGGCGGATGGAGCTCCCTTCAGGTTGTCGGCGCTGCGGGGAAAATGGCTATTGCTCGTCGTCACCGGCCGGGATTGCGGTGGCGCGTGTCTGCGCGCGCTCTACGCGACGCGTCAGGCGCGCACGATCCAGGGACGTGAGCAGGAGCGGGTCATCCGCGTGTGGTTGCAGCCAGCCGACGCTTCTTCAGCGGCGCCGGAAATGCTGATGTTGCAGGCCGAGCTCGTTGCCGCGCGCGTCGATCGCAAGTCTCTTGCGCAGTTGCCGGTCGACGCGGAAGTCGGCGGCATTCTGCTGGCGGATCCCCATGGAAATCTGGTGCTGCGCTACCCGGCGGATCCCGACATCAAGCGTCTCGCCAAAGACCTGGAGCGGCTGTTGCGCGCTTCCCAGATCGGCTGAAGCGTTCCCGTCCTCGCGAAAGGCGCGGTGGTAAAATCAGCTACTTCTCCCCGCCTCTTGCTGGGCGTACGCCGATGACCACCACAACCCTTACCGAGCATCGCCTGCGACAGTTTCTCGCGCTCACCAAGCCGCGCGTGGTGTCGCTCATTGTTTTCACCGCGATCATCGGCATGTTCCTCGCGGTTCCGGGATTGCCGCCGGCCAACGCGGTCATCTATGGAACGCTGGGAATCGCGCTCGTTGCAGGCGCGGCGGCGGCGATCAACTGTCTGGTGGAACAGAAAATCGACGCCGTCATGGCGCGCACTCGGGCGCGCCCGTTACCGAGGGGCGAGCTTTCGTCGCTGCAGACACTCTGCTTCGCCATCGTGGTCGGTTCTGCAGGGCTCTGGATTCTCTACGCCAAGGTCAACGCGCTCACCATGTGGCTCACGCTGGCGACCTTCGTCGGCTACGCGATCGTGTACACCGTGCTGCTCAAGCCGGCGACGCCACAGAACATCGTGATAGGCGGGGCTTCCGGAGCGATGCCTCCGGTGCTCGGTTGGGCGGCGGTGACCAACGATGTGGCTCCTGAAGCGCTGCTCTTGTTCCTGATCATCTTCGTGTGGACGCCTCCGCATTTCTGGTCGCTGGCGCTTTATCGCGCGCAGGAATACGCCAGGGCAGGTCTGCCAATGCTGCCCGTTACGCACGGCAGCGCCTATACCCGTCTGCAGATCCTGCTCTACACCATCGCGCTGTTCGCAGTGACACTGCTGCCCTTCGCGATCCGCATGAGCGGCTGGCTTTACCTCTGCGCCGCATTGGCGCTCGGGGTGACGTTCATCGGCTACGCGGTCAGGATGCTGCGTCGTTACAGCGATGATCTGGCGCGGCGCAGCTTCCGTTATTCGATCTTCTATCTTGCGGCGCTGTATTCAGCTCTGCTGCTCGATCACTACTGGAAGTGAAGGCGGTTCTGCGATGGTTGGGGGCGGCGCTGCTGGCGCTGGCGTGCGCTGCGTGCGGCCCCGGAGGTCCCAAATTCGAGGGCTCCGATGTCACCGGTGTCGGCTTCGGACGTGACTTCAAGCTCGTCGATCACAACGGCAAGTCGCGCACGCTGGCCGATTTCCGTGGCAAGGCAGTCGTCCTGTTCTTCGGTTACACGCAGTGCCCCGATGCGTGTCCCACTACCATGGCGGAGCTCGCTGCGGTAATGCGCGAGCTCGGCGCCGACGCCGATCGCGTGCAGGTGCTGTTCGTAACCGTGGATCCCGAGCGCGATACGCCTGAGTTGCTGTCACAGTACGTGCCGGCGTTCAATCCTACATTCCTCGGTTTGCGCGGTGATGCGCAGGCGACTGCCGACGCGGCGAAGGAGTTCAAGATTCTGTACCAGAAACAACCAGGGCCGACGCCGGGGACTTACAGCATGGATCATTCCGCGGGAACTTTCATATTCGATCCGCAGGGACGCTTGCGCGTGTACGTAAGCTACGGGCAGAGCCCGCAGGTCTTCGCGCACGATATCAGGGAGCTCCTTCGGTCGGCGTCGTGAGCAGCGAGCGGTCATCCCGGCCCCGGACTCAAGCATTCCGGGGCAGGCTGCGGCCGGGATCGAAGGATCGCTCGATTCGGTTGCCCGCCTTCTCGGGGAGGAGAGCCGTCTCGGAGCTTTAGACCGTCCGCTTGTTCTCGATCAACTCGATCTTGTAGCCATCGGGGTCCTGCACGAACGCGATCACCGTTGTGCCACCCTTGACCGGACCCGCCTCGCGGGTCACCGCTCCGCCCTTGGCGCGAACGTTTGCGCAGGCCTGTGCTGCGTCGGGCACTTCGATGGCGACGTGACCGAAACCTGCACCGAGATCATAGTGGTCGACGCCGTAGTTATAGGTGAGCTCGAGCACCGCCCCTTGCGACTCGTCGCCGAAGCCGACAAATGCAAGCGAATATTTTTGCTCCGGTCGATCGGTGGTGCGCAGGAGCTTCATGCCGAGCACCTCGGTGTAGAACGCGATCGAACGCTTAAGATCGCCGACGCGCAGCATGGTATGCAGAATCCTCATGGTTCCTCAGAATTCGAGCAGTTCGTAATCTTCCTTGCGCGCCCCGCAATCGGGGCAGGTCCAGTTGGGTGGTACATCTTCCCATTTGGTGCCGGGAGCGATACC
This sequence comes from Betaproteobacteria bacterium, assembly GCA_005882995.1. Classification (GTDB taxonomy): domain Bacteria; phylum Pseudomonadota; class Gammaproteobacteria; order Burkholderiales; family Casimicrobiaceae; genus PALSA-1003. Next base: position 3,721 of record VBCY01000093.1, on the reverse strand, counting down.
CGTATCAGGATCGCCAACGGCTTCGTCGTAGATGTGGCCGCATATGAGGCACATGTACTTTTTCATTCGGGATGCAGCCTTTGGGGTAAGATGGCATTCTAGCAAGCCTTCCCTCGACTCCAGTGTTGTCCGGCAGATGGCTGCCGAAAATGCCTCCCACTGATCAGGACCCCGCATTTCCTCCGCTGGTGCTGAGCTTTGCCGCCTCGGATCCGTCCGGCGGCGCCGGCATTCAGGCCGATCTGCTGACGCTGGCAAGCATGGGCTGTCATCCTCTTTCCGTCATTACGGCGATCACGGTTCAGGATACGCTCGGCGTTGAGGCGCTGCAGCCGATCGACGCCGAATGGGTTTCCGATCAGGCGCGCTGTCTGCTCGAGGACATGCCGGTCGATGCGTTCAAGATAGGCGCACTTGGCAGCGTCGAAAATATCACCGCCATCGCCGAGATCCTCGCGGACTATCCCGATGTGCCTGTGGTGCTCGATCCGGTGCTTGCTTCGGGACGCGGCGACGAGCTCGCGACCGATGAAATGCTGCACGCGATGCGGGAGCTGCTACTGCCGCAGACCACGATCGTGACGCCGAACAGCATCGAAGCGAGACGACTGTCCAGTGCGGACGACGATGATGAACCATCGCTCGCGGTGTGCGGCGAGCGGCTGATCGCCGCAGGCGCTGAATTCGTTCTCATCACGGGCACGCATGAGCCGACCCCTCAAGTGATCAACACGCTCCACGGCAAGAACGGTGTGGTCCGCAATGACAGCTGGGAGCGCCTGCCCGGCAGTTATCACGGCTCAGGCTGCACGCTCGCTGCGGCCATTGCCGCCATGCTTGCCAATGGACTCGAGCTACCCGAGGCCGTGCGCGAAGCGCAGGACTACACTTGGCATGCCTTGCAGAAAGCATATCGTCCCGGCATGGGCCAATGGCTGCCGGATCGATTGTTCTGGGCGCGAGAGGGCGATGCAGAGCCGCGCATGGAGTCCGGAGAAACGCCGCAATCGAGCGGTATGCATCGGCACTGAGGGAAAGCGATGGCCGAAGCCGGCGCGACACGGGGCTTGGCGATCTCGGGCTTGTACGCGTTGACGCCGGAACTCGAGGACACTCGCACGTTGGCGCGGCGTGTCGCCGCGGCGCTGGATGGAGGTGCCAGGTCCGTCCAGTATCGCAACAAGCGAGCGGCAGCGACCTTGAAAGTGAGCCAGGCGTTGATCCTGCGCGCACTGTGCTCGGACCGCGGGGCCGTTTTTATTGTCAATGACGATATCGAGCTTGCGTCGGCCGCCAGCGCGGATGGCGTGCACCTGGGGCGCAGCGACGCATCGCTGTCGGTCGCCAGACATCGGCTGGGATGCGATGCCTTGATTGGCGTTTCGTGCTACGACTCGCTGAAACTCGCCGAAGAAGCCGTCGCCGCGGGTGCTGACTACGTCGCGTTCGGCAGTTTCTTTGAATCCAGGGTGAAGCCATACGCGACTCGCGCAGATACCTCGTTGCTGGTGGCCGCGAAGGCGCGCTGGAGTGTTCCCATTGTCGCCATCGGCGGCATCACCCCGCACAACGCCACTCCCTTGCTTGCCGCAGGGGCCGATGCGCTTGCCGTGATCTCGGCACTGTTCGACGCTTCCGATATCGAAGGCGTTGCCTCGGCGGCTCGTGCTTTCACTTCTCTGTTTACGGCGAAGCGCGCCGTGCATCCTGCATGAGTCGCAACGAGGAGCTTTTCGCGCGCGCACTGCAGACCATTCCCGCGCACGATTCTTCGCGCGCGGTGAAGGTGCGTACTTATGGGATGTCGATGGGCGGCGCTACATCGACTATGTCGGTTCATGGGGTCCCGCGATTCTGGGCCATGCGCACGCCGAAACCGTGCAAGCCGTCCAGGAAGCCGCGAGGGACGGCTTGTCATTCGGTGCGCCGACCGAAGCCGAGATCGAAATGGCGGAGACCTTGTGCCGGCTCATGCCGTCACTGGAAATGGTGCGGCTGGTGTCTTCCGGAACCGAGGCGACGATGACCGCGCTTCGTCTCGCGCGCGGGTTCACCGGACGGCCGAAAATCGTCAAATTCGAAGGCTGCTATCACGGTCACGGCGACAGTCTGCTGGTGAAGGCCGGTTCGGGTGCACTTACCTTCGGTCAACCGTCGTCGGCCGGCGTGCCGCAGTCGATTGCCGGCGAAACATGGGTCCTGTCGTACAACGATCTGGACCAGGTGGCCGCCGCGTTCAGAGAGCATCCGGACGAGATCGCCGGCATCATCGTCGAACCGGTCGCAGGCAATATGAATCTGATTGCCCCAAGGTCGGGCTTCCTGCAAGGCTTGCGTGATCTGTGCGATCGCTACGGCGCTGTGCTCATCTTCGACGAGGTGATGACGGGCTTCCGCCTGCATCTGCGCGGAGCACAAGGTCTCTATGGTGTGCAGCCGGACTTGACGACGCTCGGCAAGGTTATCGGCGGCGGTATGCCGGTCGGCGCCTTCGGAGGCCGACGAGACATCATGGAAAAAATCGCGCCGCTGGGACCGGTGTATCAAGCTGGAACGCTATCGGGTAATCCCGTCGCCGTCGCCGCGGGGCTCGCCACACTCAAGGCGATCCAGGCTCCGCAGTTCTACGCGCACCTTTCCGAGCGCACCAGGGCGCTGGTCGAAGGTTTGTCAGCGGCCGCGGCGAAGCACGGCGTGGCGTTCTCCGCGCAATCGATCGGAGGCATGTTCGGGATTTACTTCGCCGCGACGCCGCCCGATTCATTCGCATCGGTGATGGCGTCCAACAAGGATTCTTTCAACCGATTCTTCCATCGCATGCTCGACGCTGGAATCTATTTCGCGCCGTCGGCATTCGAGGCGGGCTTCGTCTCGGCGGCGCATAGCACCGCAGATATCGAGGCGACGATCGGCGTCGCCGATCAAGCGCTTGCTCAACTCTCGAGGCAGGATCTGACGCGGTAGGCGAGCGTGCCCGAAATTGTGAAGGGTTCGTGGAAATGAGCTCACGATTCTTTCCCGAGCATGCCTGACTTTTCGAATTCGCCGGCGCTGGTGGCGGTCAGAGTTGCTGAGCGCCATCGACGCTTCCTGGTCGTCATCCGCGCCGGATCGCTGCCGCGGCCTTCGCTGTTTCGCGGTCCTCTGCCGGCAGTGCGAAATTATGATGTTGCGGTGAACTATTTCGCCGTGCCTCACCCGGACGATATCGCTTTTACGAGTGGCGAATTCGTGTTCGCGGGAGGGCTCTCCAAGTATCACGCAGCCAAACGGATTCTGGTGGAGTCAAGGCTCCTCGACCCATACGACGGTGTGCTGTTCCTCGACGAGGACGTCGAGTTGCATTTCGACCTGTCGGAATTTTTCGAATTCTGCCGCGAGAAACGGTTCTCCATCGCACAGCCCAGTCTCACCCACCATTCTGCGGGCGCCTACAGAGCAACGTATTACCATCCGGGCTACCAATTCAGGCTGACCAATTTTGTCGAGGTGATGGCGCCGTTCTTCGCTCGTGAATTCCTGCAAACAATGGTGCAATCCTTCGACCTGTCGATATCGGGTTGGGGACTGGACGTCTTCTGGGGAAGTCAACTCACTGAACGGCGCTCCGCCGCGATCATCGACAACTTCAGGATGACGCACCTGCGCCGTCCCGATCCTCACCATGGTCCCTACTACGTCTACCTGCGTTCGATAGGCGTCGATTGGCGCAGCGAGTTCG
>VBCY01000503.1 GCA_005882995.1 Betaproteobacteria bacterium | reverse complement strand
GCAGGCTGGATGTTGCGAGGCAAACCAGCACGAATAGCGCACAGCCGAGCGGAAACGCCCCAAAGCTTGCCCGCATGTTGGTGACCGCAAGCGGAGAGCCCAGCGTTATCTTGGAGGCGGCCGCCGCTTCGATGGGATCGCCGATGAACTTCCGACCAATCAAGGCCAGCACAATCAAGGCGGCCAGCAGTACGGCACGGCTGATCCAGGGCACAACCGGGTTCGACATCATCGCTGCTCCTGCAAGCGGCCGGGTGCGAAGGGCAGCTCATTACTTTCGGCAAGCGCTTCCTGCCTTCTCGAGACGAGCTGCCAGGCCAGCAAGCCGACGCTGACGATAATTGCCGGAACGAAGAACACCAAGATCATCCAGGTGACACCCGTGGCTGCTCCCATCAGATGCTCTTCGACCCCACCGCGAATGTTGAGGAAGGTGTCGGTCGTAGTCTCGGCAACGAGCAGCCAGCAAAAAATCACGCCGGCGAACGCTCTTCGGCGCAACAGAACAATCGCTGCGAAGGCGATGACGGCTCCACCGACGTCGCCGACGACGATTTCCAGGGCTCCGCTCATGGAGATGGGAAAACCCTCGCGTTGGGCGGCGAAGATTTGCAACGCGACATAACGAAAGACGTGGATCCAGAGCAAAGCGATCAGCGCCGCGGCGCGTTCGCGCGTTGCCAGCCACGGCGCGACGTACCAGCGCGCGACCGCGATGAAAACCAGGAGTGTCACGAGTTGGGCTCCGGCTTGCGCCGGTACGAGGTGATTCATGGCTGCACCTTGCGAGCGAGCGAGGTATGGGCGGTCGCAACGGCCCTGCGCCCAAAGAACATGCGGCTGAGCAACCCGTCACGCAGCACGAAGGCATGATAGAGCGCCGCCACGATATGCACGGCGATGAGCGTCATCAGAAACCGGGATAGCGCGTAGTGAACGCCGCGAACGGGAAATACCCAGAAATCCGGAGGCACCGGGCCGTGTCCGAAGAACACGGTGTCGAACAGGCCGGTCTGCAGCGCCATGACGATGCCACTCCCGGCCATCGCGAAGACGGTCACATAGAACAGCCGGTGCGACGCCCACGCGAGCCGATCGAGCAGCGGATGTCCGGCGCTTGCCGGCGCAGGGTGCGAGCTGCGGACCCGGATCACCATCCGCATCAGCATCAGCACGAGAATGGCCATACCGCCCGACATATGGCTGCGCAACGCTTCAACCTTCATCGGGCTTGCGTTTGGAATCTTTACCATCACGACCGCGCCGAGGCCGAGCGCGGCGATGATCAACAGCGCCAGTGCCCAATGCAGCACCACAAGCGCGGGATGATAGCGGGAAACCAAACTCACTGTCGCATGCTCCACGATGCCGCTCGCTTTCCCCCTTGCATGATCGCGACAACCTCCTCACAAGGTGCGGCCTTGAGGTCTGTTCGGCAATCCGGCATTATCCGGACAGCTCATTCGGAGAATCCGAACAATGAGGAAAGCCAGCATCGCCGAGATGAACGCCTTCGTTGCCATCGCCGAACGAGCGAGCTTCGCGAGGGCCGCGGCGCAGCTTGGCGTGTCGCGCTCGTCGCTGAGCGAGAGCCTGCGCGCGCTGGAAGAACGCAGTTGCGCCCGCTGCTCGACAATTTCGACGCCGCGTTGGAATCGGTCAACATATTCCGGGATAGCCCCGCGGGCCATTTGCGGATCACCGTGCCGCGTCCGGCGGCGCGAACCATCATCGAGCCCATCCTGTCGCGATTCCTCCGCGCATATCCTGCGGTCACGCTCGAGGTCGTGATCGACAGTGCCTTGACCGACATCGTGCGCGATCGCTTCGATGCCGGCATTCGACCGGGCCACCGCGTCGAACAGGATATGATAGCCCTTCGCCTCGGAGAGGATGCCGAGCCGACGGTGGTGGCGTCGCCGGAATATCTTCACCACCATGGAATACCGAAGGAACCCGGCGATCTCCGGTCGCATAATTGCACACGGATGCGGTTCGCGAGCAACGCGCTGCATCGCTGGGTTTTCGAAAAACAGGGCAAAAGCATCGAGGTCGATGTGACCGGCTCCCTGATCAGCGGCGACAGCGATCTTGCCGTGCGGGCCGCGCTGGACGGCGTCGCGCTTGCGCGCGTCCCGCGTCATGCGGTGAAGGCGCAGCTCGCTGCGAAGACGCTGGTGGCCGTGCTGGAGGACTGGAGGCCGCCTTCGGTCGGCTTTTATCTTTACTATCCCAGCCGCCGCCAGATGCCGGCGGCGCTGCAGGCTCTCATCGATACATTGAAAGCGGAGATTCCGGCGCGCCGTGCGAATAGAGCATCGGTGTTAAGCGCGCCGGAGAAGCAATCCGCCAAAGCCCGCTCGCCTCGCGCCCGCGCCAGGTAACCGCCGGGAGAACATACTGGACAACCTCGCTGCGCGCCAGACCAACGCGATTGCCATCAGCCCTGATCGCGTCGATGAGTTGCGCCAATTCAGACGCAAGACCGGGTTCAAGATCATGCCTCTGGCCGACCCGGAGAATCGGGTTATTCGTCAGTACAATCCTCAGAATCTCAATTATACGCCCAAGCGCGGACCATGGGTCATTCCAACCACGCTCCTGATCGACGACCGTGGCGTTGTTCGCTGGCTGGATCAGGCATCAGATTTTCGTTGCGCCGGCTCGGCCGCCGCGACGCCGCCCGCGAGGCCTATCTCGCCGCCGCCGCCGCGACGCAGTTGCAGCCGCTGCGGCGGCTTTACGCGCGGCGATTGGCGGAGCTGGACGGCACCGCAGCGTGAGCACCGGATGCCGCGATAAGCCAGGCAGGC
>VBCY01000502.1 GCA_005882995.1 Betaproteobacteria bacterium | reverse complement strand
GCAGATCACATGCGAATCCGATTTTGCCTCGACCAGGCACGGAAAGCCGTCACAGGTTTGACACCGTATGCATGCGCTTGCCGTCGGCTCGCCTTCGTTCAGCCGCACCCCGATCGGCAGCGGGAACGGTTTGTAACCGCCGCGTTGCAATCCTTCGGCAAGCTCCTGCACGCGCGGCTCGTGACTGATCGCGGGCCACGGATAGGGCGCGGTCTCCGGGGGCTCCGTTGGATCGGTCCCCCGCTGCCCATGCACTTGATATAGCGCTTCTGCACGCAGGTAGTACGGTGCGAAGTCACGGTAAGAGAGAGGCCACGCCGGAGATACTCCATCGCGGTGCTGGACCGCGCCGAAATCCCGTTCGCGCATCCGAAACAGCACGGCACCATAGAACTTGGTATTACCGCCGACGCAGTAATGGATGCCTGGATGGAACTTGCTGCCGTCCCTATCAAGCCATGTCTCCTGCGCCTTGTATCGGTTGTCGACGAAGACCGATCGGCTCGACCAGTTCTCGCGCTCGCGCGGCAGATATCCGCCTCGCTCCAGCAACAGTATGCGCTTGCCGGTCGGCGCCAGTTCATGCGCCAACGTACCGCCGCCTGCGCCGGTCCCGATGATGATCACGTCGTAGCGATCCTCAAGCATGACGTTCCCGTTTGGGCACAAAGCCGCAATGGATGCAGCGATACGCATCGTCGTGAATCAGTTTCGCGCAGTTGATGAGCGGCAGAGTCCGTAGCGACCGCGTTAGCGTCGCAGCCGCGAGCATTCCGGCCGGCGGAGCCGACAAATATATCCAGAACGCCTTCCAACTTCCGGAGGCGGCTGCGGATGCGAAGCTGCGAGCGGGGTTCATGCCGAACCCAGACAACGGCGCCTCGAAGCAGACATACAGAAAAACCAAGGTTCCGACGAAGACGCCCGTGAAACGAGACAGGCTGGAAGATCCACCTGTCACCAAAACCACTTCCATCAACAAAAACGAGATTGCGAACTCTGCAACAAAGGCGACGGTTGCTCCATACAGCCCTGGCTGTGTGACGATCCACATCACGGGCGGCTCCCGCGCCGGCGAACCCAAAAGCAAGCCCGCCAACAGAATCCCGAGGGCGGCGCCGGCAAACTGCGAGGCAACGTAGAAAGCCGCATCAGCACGTTTGACCCGTCCCAGCGTGAGAAAGGTGAGAGTAACCGCCGGATTGTAATGGGCGCCGGATCGAAGGCCCAGGGGCGAGTAAACCAACGTAATCACCGTTCCCGCGATGGCCAGGCCTTCGACGATTCGCCGCGCGAGGTTCGGCCATTGATGCGGCAAGAAGACCTCCGCGAAAACCGTAACGCCGACGGAGACCAGCATGATGATCGCTAAACCGAGTGCTTCAAGCAGATACTCCGGCCAATGTTCGCGAAGCGCTCGCATCAGGGTGGACCTCAGCCGTTGTCTACGAAGCCGGGATAGAGCATCATTCCGCCGTCCACGAACAGCGTCGTTCCGTTGACGTAGTCGGACGCATCCGATGCCAGCCACACGGCGACCTGCGCGATGTCTTCGGGTTCGCCGATTCGCTTATAAGGAATCAGTTTGAGAAGGTTTTGGTAGGCCTGCGGCGTGTCCCACGCTCCGACGTTGATCGGCGTGCGGATTGCGCCGGGAGCGATCGAGTTCACGCGGATCCGCAACGGCGCCAATTCCTGCGCCATCGTCTTCATCAGCATCACGACGCCGCCCTTGCTCGCCGCGTAATTCGCATGGCCCGCCCAAGGGATCATTTCGTGGACCGAACTGATGCAAATGATCTTGCCCGCCGCGACCGATATCCGGCGGTCGACTTCCCGACGCATGAACTCGCGGGCGGCTTCGCGCGCGCACAGGAACTGACCAGTCAGATTGACGGACAGCACCGTGTTCCATTGGTCGAGCGTCATGTCGACCAGCGCAGCGTCGCGTTGCAGCCCGGCATTGTTGACGAGAATGTGCACCGTCCCAAAAGTCTTGATGGCCACGCGGAACAGGTCCTGTACCTCCGTTTCCTTTGCAACATCGGCAAGGACGGCGATTGCCCGACCGCCCGAAGATTCGATCTTATCTACCACTTCTTCCGCGGCGGTCGATCCGCTCGCATAGTTCACCACCACGCTTGCCCCGGCGGCGGCCAGGCCCAAGGCAACGGCCTTGCCGATCCCCGAACTCGCACCCGTTACGACTGCGACCTGCCCCGCCAGTACCCGTTGGTATGTAGCCTGGGGAAGACGTGATACTGTTTTGCTAGACGGGCTCACGTTCAAGTGTCCTTTGCGCGACGGATAATGTGCAAGCGTCGGTGGCTGTCCGCGGCTGCAACAGCAATGCGACGAGGCCGCTCCAGCCGGTCTGATGAGAGGCCCCGACGCCGCGTCCTGTGTCGCCATGAAAGTATTCGTGGAACAGGATGTGATCGCGGAACTCTGGATCGTCCTGGATGGGATGATCGCCGAGGACCGGACGTTTCCCGTCTGCGCCGCGCAGAAACAACCGACATAGGCGGCGACTGAGTTCTTCTGCGACTTCACGCAGGGTCAGCAGCTTGCCGGATCGGACAGGGCACTCGATCTTGAAGTCCTCGCCGTAGTAGCGATAGAACTCGTAGATCGACTCGATCAAGAGATAGTTGACCGGCATCCAGATCGGACCGCGCCAGTTCGAATTGCCCCCGAATAGACCCGAGGTGGATTCGCCAGGCACGTAGCCGACCTTGAATTGCCGGCCTTCATGTTCGAACACATAAGGGTTGTCGGCGTGCGCCTTGGACAGCGCACGAATGCCGTAGTTCGAAAGGAATTCGGTTTCATCGAGCGCGCGACGCAGCAGCCGCTTCATCCGATGGCCACGCAACAGCGACAGCAGATGGCGATCGCCCTGCGCGGGCTCCGTCCAGCGCGAAACCAGTCGGGCAAGATCGGGACGATAGTTGAGAAACCATTTCAGTCGTGTTGTGAATTCCGGCAAATCCCGGAAAAGATCCGGCTCCAGCACCTCGACCGCATAGAGCGGAATCAGTCCCACCATCGAGCGCACGCGCATCGGCAACGATTGGCCACTGGGCAAGTTCAAGACGTCGTAATAAAATTCATCTTGCTCATCCCACAAGCCATGCTCGCCACCGATCCTGGTCATGGCTTCTGCAATCTGCAGGAAATGCTCGAAGAACTTGGTCGCAATATCCTCATACACATGGTTGCCGCGGGCGAGCTCAAGGGCGATGCGCATCAAGTTAAGCGAATACATCGCCATCCAGGCGGTGCCGTCAGACTGGTTGACGTAGCCGCCTGTGGGCAAGGGCGACGAGCGGTCGAAGATCCCGATGTTGTCCAACCCGAGGAAGCCGCCCTGGAAGATGTTGCGTCCATCGGCGTCTTTGCGATTGACCCACCAATTGAAGTTCAGCACCAGTTTGTGAAAGACGCGTTCAAGGAATTCACGGTCCGCTTCCCCTCTCAGGGACTTATCCAACTGGTAGACGCGCCAGGCGGCCCACGCGTGAACCGGTGGATTGACGTCGCCGAACGCCCACTCGTAAGCGGGTAATTGACCGTTCGGATGCATGTACCATTCGCGGGTCAGCAAGATGAGTTGCGACTTCGCGAAATCCGGATCGATCAGTGCGAAGGTCACGCAATGGAAGGCCAAATCCCACGCGGCATACCAAGGGTACTCCCACTTGTCCGGCATCGCGATAACATCGGCGTTGTTCAGGTGCCGCCAGTCCGCGTTGCGGCCGCGACGGCGTTGATCGGGCGGTGGCGGCTGTTTCGGATCTCCGGTAAGCCACTCGGGTATGTCGATATAGTAGAATTGTTTTGACCAGAGCATGCCGGCAAGGGCCTGACGCTGCACAAGGCGAGCATCGGGATTCTCGATGTCCTTCTGCAGGACCCCATAGAACTCGTCCGCTTCCGCGCGCCGACTCGCGAACACCGCTTCGAAGTCGTCGAACGGAGCCCCGCCGGCAACCGTTTTCCGAAACCGGACCCGAAGGGCCCTGCGCTCCGCGGGCTCCAGTTGCAGGGGGAAATGCGCGGCACACTTCGTGCCTTCGTTGATCCGACTCAGCGCGTGCCTATCGCCATTCACGATGAAATCGTTGAAACCGTCCTTGAACGGGCCTTGTTGATCGACGCCGAACAACCGTCGTACGTTGGTTTCGTTATCGCAGAACAGCAGTTCGGCGCAGCCCTCGACGTACAGCGATCTGGTTGCGAGTTTCGGATGAAACGCCTCGACTATTCCGCTGTCCGCCATCTGCAGCAGCGGACGCCCGCCGACCGGCGACCATGACCACGTGTTCCTTGCCCAAAGCTGCGGGAGAACATGCAATCGCGCCGTATCCGGGCCTCGATTGACGATTTCGATTCTCATCAAGATATCGTCGGGCGCGTCCTTGGCGTACTCGACGGTGACGTCGAAATACTGGCGTCCATCGAAAACGCCCGTATCCACGAGTTCGAATTCCGGATCGGACGCACCGCGGCGCCGATTCTCCTGGACAAGCTGGTCGTAGGGAAAAGCCTGTTGCGGATATTTGTAAAGCATCCGCATGTAGGCGTGGCTCGGAACGCCGTCGCCATAGTAATATAGCTCCTTGACATCCTCGCCGTGGTTGCCTTCGGAGTTGGTCAGACCGAAGAGACGCTCCTTCAGAATGGGATCGCGTTCGTTCCATAGCGCAAGGGGCAGACACCACCGGAGCTCATCGTCACCGAAGCCCGCAATGCCGTCCTCGCCCCATCTGTACGCGCGGCTTCGCGCGTGATCATGCGGCACATACTCCCATGCATTTCCGTGCGGGCTATAGTCCTCGCGGACCGTTCCCCACTGTCGTTCGCTGAGATAAGGGCCCCAGCGCCGCCATTTGCCTGAACTTTCCGTAGAGGCGATTCGCTTTCCTTCCACGGTATCGAGCAGACCGATCGCCGGTTTGGATGGTCTTCTGGCCATGCGCAACTTTCAGACGCCGAATTACGCCGGGATAAGATGAACAAACCGTCGAGCTAACCAGCTAGGCATCCGGGTTTGATCGCGCCGCTATAACTTTTTCATCACGGCCTCTTTGCCAGGCAGCAAAATCTTGGTGATTGGATTAATCTTCGTCAGCGCACCGAAACCGAAAAATTATTGAGGATTGCAATGAGGTGTTGTCGCACCAATCTGGTGTCTCTAGTTGACCTTAATTGCGGCTTCGGCAACACGATGTGAA
>VBCY01000092.1 GCA_005882995.1 Betaproteobacteria bacterium | reverse complement strand
AAGAAATTCGAAACGCATCCGCTGCCGCGCCTCGCGCCGAACGAATACGAGATTCCCTACGCGCTCAACGTGCATCCGAAAACGGGCGAAGTGTGGATCACCGCCAACAACAGCGACCGCGTCCTGCGCTTCGCGCCGGCGACGGCGCGCTTCGTCAGTTACCCCTCGCCGACGCGAGTCACGTTTCTGCGCGACCTGGAATTCACGGCGGACGGCAAGATCTGCTCGAGCAATGCCAACCTGCCGGCGTACGCGCACGAGGACCACGTGCCGGCCTTCATCTGCATCGATCCCAAGGGCGGCGAAGCGGACCGTGCTTTCGCCGACCGCGCGCCCAAACGCTAAAGCATCGCCGGCGAACCCGCGGAGAACCGGACCATGCTGCACAAGTCGCTTCGCCTTCTTGCACTCAATGTCGCGGTGATCGCCATCGTCATCTCCATGGGTCACCTGGTGAGCTACTTCCTGGGCTGATGGTCCGGCCTCCCCGTTGGGAGGGGGGCGCGCAGGATCGTCCCGCCCCAGAATGGCGAAGCGTTCGAGGCGCGACGCGCCGTCGCGCCAAAGATCGCCGTCAACGGCATCAGCATGAACGTCGTCGTGGCTGGCAACGGCCCACCGCTGCTGCTGGTGCACGGTTATCCGGACAGCCACGACGTCTGGCGCCACCAGATACCGGCCTTGGTCGCGGCGGGCTATCGGGTCATTGCTCCCGACACTCGCGGCTGTGGTGATACGGACATGTCGCCGAACGTCGCCGATTACCGGGTCGACAATCTGGTGGCTGACTTGATCGCGCTGCTTGATGTCCTGCGCATCGACAAGGTGCGTCTGGTCGCGCACGACTGGGGCGCAGCCATGTGCTGGCAACTGGTACTCAAGCACCCGGAACGGGTCGAGCGCTACATTCCCATGTCGGTCGGCCATCCCAATGCCTATGCCGCCGGCGGCGTTGAGCAAAAGCTCAAGGGCTACTACATTCTCTTGATCCAGTTGCGCGGCTTTGCCGAGTGGTTTGCCCGCGCCTTCGACTGGTTCGGTTTTCGCCTGCTGACGCATTACCCGCCGGAAACGGACAACTGGATCGCCCGGCAGTCGCGCCCGGGCCGACTGACCGCCGGCATGAATTACTACCGCGCCAACCTGCACATGATTTTCGCCAAGGCAGCGCCGTCCGCCACGGTACCGGTATATGGGCTGTGGAGCAGCGGCGATTCCTTCCTCGCCGAGAAGCAGATGATTGCGTCCGAGAAGTTCGTCGCAGCGCCCTGGCGTTACAGCCGCATCGAAGGTGCCACCCACTGGATGCAACTGGACGCACCCGAGAAAGTCAACGCCGTGCTGCTCGATTATCTGCGCTGAGTGGATCGGATCTGTGCAACGGCATCGCGTGCAAACAATGCGTCGATTCGAAATCACCCTCGCGGTCGTTTTGCTTGCGCTGTACGCAGTCTTCTTCGTCTGGCAAACGCGCCTGGCTTACCAGCGATTGCTCGACATTCGAATGCCGCGCCTGCGGCGCCGGAATGAACGCGGCGCCCGTGCATCCGCAGCTGATGCGATGCCATCGTCAATGCCGAGGTCGCAATGAACGTTCTGCGAACTCCCGAATCGTGCTTCGCGGGCCTGCCGGACTATCCGTTCGCGCCGCACTACCACCAGGTGACGCCGGAGCTGCGCCTTCACTTTGCCGACGAGGGCCCGCGCGACGCTGCGCCGGTTCTGATGCTGCACGGAGAGCCGACGTGGTCCTACCTATATCGCCACATGATTCCGCCGGTCGTGGCGGCGGGCTCACGCGTGCTCGCCCCCGACCTGATCGGCTTCGGCAAGTCCGACAAGCCGGCGAAGCGCGGCGACTACAGTTATGCGGGCCAGGTGGCGTGGATCCGGCACTGGATCGAGGCGCTCGACCTCACCCGCATCACGCTGGTATGCCAGGACTGGGGCTCGCTCATCGGATTGCGCTTGGCGGCGGCGAGTCCGCAGCGCTTCGCGCGCATCCTGATCGGCAACGGCGGCCTTCCCACCGGCAACGGGCGCATTTCGAGGGCGTTCCTCGTGTGGCGGGCGTTTGCGACATATAGCCCGTGGTTTTCCATTGGCCGCATCGTGCAGGGCGGCACGAAGCGCCGGCTCACTGCGGCCGAGCGCGCCGCGTACGATGCGCCGTTTCCGTCGTCGGCGTACAAGGCGGCCGCGCGGGTCTATCCGTCGCTCGTGCCGGTGACCCCGGACAATCCCGCGAGCGAGGCCAATCGCAAAGCGTGGAAGGTGTTCGAGCGCTGGGACAAGCCGTTCATCTGCTGCTACAGCGACGGCGACCCGATCACGCGCGGGCTGGATCGTGCGTTCCGCGAGCGCGTGCCCGGCGCCCGGGGCCAACCGCATACGACGCTCTCCGGCGGCCATTTCATGCAGGAAGACGATCCGCAGACCTTCGCGCGGCTCGTCATTACGGCCTGTGCCGCGCCGGCAGCGCGTCACGGCCGCTGACCGTCTGACTCGAATTCTATTGCCGGAGCAAACTCCATGCAAAACGTTCCCCTGCTTTTCGGCGCCATCTGTTCGCAGTACAGCGGGCGGGTGCGCAGCTATCTGGTCATGCCCGACGGCGAATGGATCGCCGACAGCACGATCATTCTCGACCGGATGGAAGCGCGCCACCCGCAGCAGAGCGTGCTGCCGCCCGATCCCGTGCACGCGCTGTTTGCGATGCTCTGCGACGCCTGGGGTGGTGAATTCTGGTTGCCGGCGGATGAGTGGACGCGCTGGTCGCGCGCGGAACATTACCCATGGTGGCGCGAGGAGCTCGGCGAGGGCCTTTTTGCCGGCTTTCCGAAGACCCTCAAGAACACGCTCGCCGACAAGGTCGCGGACTCGATCCGTGCGCTTCTGCCGAAGGCGGGGTTCACCGCCGAAGCCGCGCCGCTGATCGAGCGCTGGACCAAACGCCAAGCGGACGCGCTCGACGCTCATTTCGCACAACACGCTTACCTTTCGGGCGAGCGGGCCAGTCG
>VBCY01000504.1 GCA_005882995.1 Betaproteobacteria bacterium | reverse complement strand
TTTTGTAGACTGGAATTTCAGCGCGACTTCCGCACGCATTTTTTGAAGTGATGCTGGAGTCAGGACGGACTGCCGATCAGCTGGTCGACCGCAATTTCCCACGCCGGGTGCCCTTCGGCCGTGTCAAACGACGCGGCCGCGAAAGGCTTGCAAAAGGAAACTGTATCCATTGGCATCCTGCAGAAGCCGTTGCCACGCTCAAAGATAGTCACGAGCGTTCGCAACCGTATGCAGCGTAGCAATTTTTGTATACTTATGCGAGATAAGAAACAATTAGTTACAGGTCCCTGGAGGCTTTGGATATTGTAGTCAACATCAGAGCCGACGCCGAGGCAATCGTCAATCGACGGCATTCGGTTCCGGCAAAAAAGAAGGCTGGGAGATGTTTCCAGTATGTACGAATGGACCCTGGGCGTTTTATCGGCGTTTTACCGGCGTTTGGCGGAGGGTGAAGCGCGATCTCGTTGAAATGCAGCTCGTGCCGCGTTTGTAGCAAACATCTGCATGCATGTGGATTTGGCTTGACGAGCCCATAGTTGAATCCGGCTTGCGCGCCGCGCTCTTCCTGTTCCTGATCTTGGCCGTCGCTGACCACTCTATTTCAATTCGCATTGCGATCAGTTCATGGCGCGACGGTTGCTCCGAAGGCGCTCCGATGAGTTCGACAGAACCAGCGGATGCTGCGTATCAACTTTGGTTTGAATCGGATGTCACACGGTTCCGTGGATGTTGCGCATCGCATCGGAGCGCATTGTTGTAACGGCAGACAACATGTAAGGACCTGACATGCAAAACGCAGCCAAGGAGTCGACCGTACTTGATCACATTCAAGAGCTCGTCGACGAAGAGCACCGTCTTTTTGGCAAGGCGTCACTCGATGCCGCCGAGAAGCGGCATCTCGCCGGTATCCAGGTCGAGCTTGACCAGTGCTGGGATCTGCTGCGCCAGCGCCGCGCCTTGCGCGAGACCGGTCGGGATGTAAACGAGGCACACCTGCGCCCGCCAGACGTCGTCGAAAAGTACGAGGGATGAAAAGCGGTTCCCGTCGCAGCTCGACACTGGCCGGCGATGGCCAACTCCGAGTAAACCAAGCGCGGTAGCACTCACAAAACGTGTCAGCCGGAATCGCGCGATAGCGTGCGCGCCTATTGAGCGTTTCCTAACTGCGTGACGTTGGTTGCAATGCGGATGAGCTGGCCCTCACCCCCAACCCCAACCCCTCTCCCGCCGGTGGAGGGGTGCGCGACAGCGCGGGTGAAGGTCAAATGTCACTCGGTTGCGGAATTCCCAAATAACTCAGCCGTGAAATGGAGCGCAGCCGCGTATGCCGGCCTCGCTGCAGGCGTTGCTCGCTACGCTCATCGAAGTCGTCTGGAATCACTGCGGCCGCCACCTACCGTATCCTGACGAAATGGGTGGCAAGGCTTGCGAAGCGCAACGGCGGCCTTAAATTGTCTTTGTCATGACCATCGCCCCAAGGCGAAAGGATTTGCATGAAAGCGCTCGGCAAGAAACCCAACGGCTTGCGCCTGGAACGAATGAAAGCCTCGAAGCTATGGAGCGACGAGGGGTTCCGCAACATCCATCCAGTGTTGCCGCGACTTCGCGATCCGGGCGCAGAGCCACCCACTCTCAGCGATTTCCTCTGCGGCGGCGACAGGCGGGTCCCGCAAGCTCCACTGCCCTCGATCGACCCGATAGCGCGGTGGACGAAGCCGCCGAGCACCGGACTGCGCGCGACCTGGCTTGGACACTCGACGGTGCTGCTCGAGATCGACGGCGTGCGCGTGTTGACCGATCCGGTGTGGGGATTGCGGGCCTCGCCTTCCCGGCTCATTGGTCCCAAGCGCTTCCAGCCGGTGCCGGTACCTCTACACGCCCTTCCGCCGCTCGATGTGGTGGTGATCTCGCATGATCACTACGATCATCTGGACTATCCAACGATTCGCGAGTTGGCGCGCCGCGAGGTTCCATTCGTGACTTCGCTCGGCGTGGGTGCTCATCTGGAAGCCTGGGGTGTTCCACCGGAGCGCATCACGGAACTCGACTGGTGGGAGTCGCACAGGCTTGCCAACGCGGAGCTCACGGTAACCGCGGCACCGTCTCAGCATTTCTCCGGACGCGGTCTCAAGGACAGGAATTCGACGCTGTGGTCGTCAATGGTGCTGCAATCGCGACGGCATGCCGTTTTCTTCAGCGGCGATACCGGTCTCACCACCGAGTACGCCAGCATCCGGGAGCGGTTCGGTCCATTCGATCTGGTGATGCTTGAAGTGGGGGCCTTTCATCCGTCGTGGGGCCATATCCATCTCGGTCCGGAAAATGCGCTCGAAGCGTTAAGGTTGCTCGGCGGAGGCGCGTTTCTTCCTGTGCATTGGGGAACCTTCAGCCTTGCCATGCATGCTTGGGACCAGCCTGCTGAGACGCTGTTTTCACTGGGGCCGAAACGTGGAGTCCGTCTCGTCATGCCCCTTCTGGGCGAACCCGTCGAACCGGCCAATGTAGAGCGCATCACGCCCTGGTGGCGCTCCGTCGATGCAGTGCCTGGAAAATCTTCCGTCGAGCCTTTCACGCTGCCCAAGTCGGTGCTCTGGCCAATCGACTAAAAACCTACGCGGGCATCGCGACACGCGCGTCCACGCGCTTCTTCTCCGCGGGAGGCCGTTCGTCCATCAGCCATTGCAGCGTAAATGCAGTCAAGCCGATCGCGATCAACGCACCCCACGCGACGTTGTAGTTGCCGAAGCGGTCGAGCACGATCCCGCCCATCCAGGCGCCGAAAAACGATCCAAGCTGGTGACTCAGGAAGACGACGCCGTAGAGCGTGTTGAAGTGCGTGAGGCCGAACACCCGGCCGATAATGCCGGTGATCAGCGGTGCAACACCGAGCCAGAGAAAGCCCATGGCGCCTGCGAAGATGAGAGTCGATGCCTGACTGATCGGCGCGACGAGAAACGCAATGATGATGAGCGTGCGCAGGAGATAGATGAGTGCGAGAAGGTGTTTCTGGCTGTAGCGCGCGCCGAGCAGTCCGAACAGATAGGTGCCGATCGCGTTGAACAGTCCGATCAACGCCAGGGCGCTTGCGGCTATACCGGGCGGCACGCCGCAAATCTGCAGGTACGTCGACAGGTGAGTCGTAATGAACACAAGCTGGAAGCCACAAGCGAAAAACGCCGCAGTCATGAAGAGGTAACCGCGGTGGCGCATCGCCTCACGCAGCGCTTCGGCGAGCTTTTGGTTCTTCGCTTCGGCTGACTTGGTTTTGGAAGGCTCGCGAATCGGAAGCGACAACACAGCCATCGAAGCGGCGACGGCGGCGAATGCGACCATAGCAATCTTCCATCCGAAATCATCGATCAGCCACTGGCCGAGAGGCGCGAGCACCATCGTGCCCAGAGAGCCCGCTGCGGCAACCATGCCTACCGTCTGTATGCGCCGTTCAGGTGGCGTCGCTCGCGAGATGGTGCCGATCAGTACGCCGAAACCCGTTCCGGCCGTACCGATTCCGGCGAGAAACCCGCCGAGCTGCAGCGCTCCGGGCAGCGTTCTGGCAAAAATCATCAGCAACAGACCTGCGGCGTACAGCAAAGCGGTTCCGATCAGCAACGGTCGCGCACCGTACCGATCTGCCATCGCTCCGACGAAGGGCTGCGATACACCCCATACGATGTTCTGCAAAGCGATCGAAAAACCGAAAGTGGCAGCCGAGATTCCCAGTTCAAGGGTCATCGGGCGCATGAAAATGCCAAGGCTCTGGCGCAGCCCCATACAAACTGAAATGATCACGCAGCTCAAGATGAGGAGCAGCAGCATGGCACGGCGGTCAATGGTCTGGGTCATGGAGGCGCGGTAGGTAAACAGATCGGTTTACATATGATTATTCTTAAGGTATAGTGTTGTCAAGCTATATAATACACCGATCAGTGTAGGGTTAATGATGGGTTCCCGCAAAACCAGATCCGCCTCTCCGGCCGCGCGCATTCTCGCCGCGGCTGACCGGCTTTTCTACACGCGTGGAATTCGCGCCGTGGGTGTCGACGCTGTTGCTGCCGAAGCAGGGGTCAGCAAGCGCACGCTCTACAATTACTATGCGACCAAGGACGATCTTATCGCTGCTTACTTGGTTTCGCGCTTCAAGCACATCGCGCCTTCGGATGCACCGGCGCGCGAGCAGCTCCTCGGTTATTTCGATCACCTCGAGCGCGCTTTCGCGAGTCCGGGCTTTCGCGGCTGTCCGTACGTCAATGCAGTCGCGGAATTGAGCGATCCAAAGCATCCAGCGGCGAGCATCGCCCTGCAATTCAAGGAACAGCGTCGGCAATGGATCGTTGCGCTTCTTCGCCGCCTTGGCGCAGACGACGCCGATGCGCTTGCCACTCAGCTCCAGCTTCTCATTGAAGGCGCCGTGTCGGCAACGCTGGTACGCGGAGATCCCGGCCTCGCTCGTGTTGCACGCGCCGCCGCACAGGTGCTGATCGATGCCTCCGTCAAGCCATCGGCCCATGTCCGTAAGAGGATCAAGCAACAAGAGCCAGCATGACGCGCCACCAGCCGAGATGGCTTGCTCGTTCTCTATGATCGCCTGCGCCCGCGGCTGCTCGTAACCCCGAAAAGAAGTAGAATGAAGTCTCTCCTTGCGAACAATTCAAGAATGGATCCATTCATGACCTCCCTACGTTCGACGGCAGTCGCGATATTGACCGCCACTCTT
This sequence comes from Betaproteobacteria bacterium, assembly GCA_005882995.1. Taxonomy (GTDB): domain Bacteria; phylum Pseudomonadota; class Gammaproteobacteria; order Burkholderiales; family Casimicrobiaceae; genus PALSA-1003. The sequence goes on along the minus strand of VBCY01000504.1, from coordinate 8,627 downwards.
GCAGTAGCAACGGTGCCTTCCGCCTTCGCCCAGGCTGAGCAGCAAAAGCTGGTCGACGCCGCTGACGCGTCGTTCTCCAACTTCATGCGCGATCCCGACATGACATGGCTTCAGCAAAACGTCGGGCGTGCCAAGGGCGTGCTTATCGCGCCTGAACTTCTTAAAGCGGGATTCATCTTTGGCGGCTCCGGCGGCCGCGCCGTGCTCGTCGCCAGGGACGCGAAATCGGGCAAATGGGTCGGTCCGGCGTTTTACGCGATGTCAACAGCGAGCGTGGGTTTCCAGGCCGGCGTGTCGATATCCGAGAACATTACGCTGGTGATGACCGAAAAGGGCATGAATTCACTGCTTGCGCCGTCGTTCAAGGTTGGAGGCGATGCCAGTGTGGCAGTCGGGCCGATCGGCGCTGGCGCAAAGTCGGATATCGTTGCGGATCTCATTGCTTTCAGCCGCTCGAAGGGCGTCTATGGCGGTCTGAATCTTGACGGCACGATCGTCAATACTTCGGACGATTGGAATCAGGCGTATTACGGCAAGCCGGTACTGTCGACCGACATTCTGGTACGGATGAACGCGCACCAGGCAGGCTCGGACAAGCTCCTCGCAGATATCGCCAGGGCTGCCGGCACGAAATAGCTTTCCGTCAAACCGAGACGCCAGCGGTTAGCTTTTTCGCGCCGAGCGCGGTTTGCGCAGCAAGGAGCCGCGGCACTTGCTGGCGAGGCAATGGCAGGCGTAGCGTGCGCGCTCACGCTTGGATAGTCTGCCATCGACCGTCAGGTGATAGTCATAGGTCAATTCTTCTTTGGGAAGGATGCCGCGCCGCGCTCTAATCAATATGCGGCCTTTGCTGTCTTCATACGTCTCGCAATTGGGTTGGCACGAGTGGTTGATCCAACGCGCCGCGTTCCCGCCCCGGCTTGCATCGATCACCGTCCCGTCGTCGAGCTCAAACAGGAAGGTATGCGCGGGGTCCTGCGGGTTGCTGTCGGGACGTTGCATCGCTTCGTCCCACGTTGTCCGTTTTCCCTTGTATTCGAGAATGCTGGTTCCCTTTCTTATCTTTCGCACTGCGAAGACGCCGCGGCCGTGAATGGCCGACCTGCGTACCGAATAGGGTTTGCTGTTCCCGCGTTCAGGCATCACTAGCGCAAATTTTGCAACACGACCATCGATGTAAGGATCCCTAGTGCGCAGCCTGTGCGGCCGGCTTTCCGGCTGGCAGCTCATTGCCATCGGTCCGATACGCAGGTGGCACGTAAAAGTTCAAGGTCTTGAGCGGCTGCCTTCCTGTGTTGCGGATTTCGTGCCGGTCGCCGTGCTCTATCAATAATAGCGTTGATGGGCGCAGCGCGTAACGCCGATCGTTGACGGTGGCCACGCCGCTGCCGCTCAGCACGAACAGCCACTGGTCAGCGCCGGCGTGGCGGTTTCTCGGATTGCCTTCGGATTTTCCGGGCTCCAGCACCATTTGCGCGGCCTGCGAGCGCCGGTTGCCGAGAACGACGTTGAACCCTTTGCCGAATCGCAGAGATTTGCGTTTCACGCCACACCAAAATCAGCTACGGTTTGGTGCGCAGACCTGCGTCGATGCTCCATTGGCCGGGGCCCGCCGCCCACAGGTAAAGAAATACAAAGCAGAACAGCACGGCAAGGTCGCCGCCGTTGAGGATCGGCAGCCAGCCCTTCGGCTGATGCGCCATGAAATAGGCGACTGCCATGTCGCCACACAGGATGAACGCCACCGGACGAGTGAACAAACCGATCAGAAGCAGCAGGCCACCTCCAGCCTCCAGGATGCCCTGGAGTCCCACTAGAGACATCAACTCCAGATTGTCGAACTGCGGCTGATGCGGCACATGAAACAGCTTGGCGGTGCCGTGCAACATGAAAAGAAACGCCGTCACGATTCGCAGGATGCTGAGTACGCGCGGCGACCACGTATTGAAGAAGGCAGGGTTGGTATCCATGTCAGGCACCCTTATCAGCCGATGTTCCCGGCTTCGTCTACGGTGGCGAGTGGGATCTGCCAACGGGAGACAGCATCCTGCGCCGAAGCATCAGCCGCGATTACGCCGACCAGTAATGCGTTTGCAATTCCAACAAACAATAATCGTATGTGGCGTCCCATAACAGATCTCCTTTGTATAAGCAAACAAGCGATTGGATTCGGTTCGGAGACGTAGGTTCGTCAATCTGGCTTGGGTGCCGGGTGGGATGCCGGCAGCTTTCCTGTCCCATCGTGCGGCAACACGACTTGCCCCCATGGGCATGTTGTAGAATCGCCGCACAACAAGACAGGGAGACAATATGAATAATCGCAAATCGAGCTCGTGGTTCCTGTGGTCGCTCCTGGTTGTATCGGCTTCCGCATCGGCTGTGAACCACAACGTCGTGGTTGCGCCTAATGGAGACCTCTCCTTCGACCCCAAGAACCTCACCATCAACGCGGGCGACACGGTTACCTGGCAATGGGTGAGCGATGGGACGATGCCGCACAACGTCGTGGTCCCCGGATTTCGCTGCGCTCAAGGCTGCGACGGCGAGGGAGGCAATGGAAACCCAACCATCGCCTCGTGGACAGTGACGCGAACGTTTACTAGCCCGGGTACCATAAACTACCGCTGCGAGGTGCACGCGCCGATCATGAGCGGCACCATCACGGTGAACGCGGGATCTGCGTTCGACCTCAACCGTCAGGGGCTCACCGGATCGTGGTTCGAGATGGCGACTGCCGGCCAGGGCGTGGAAGTCGAGGTCTACCCCAACCTGATCGGACCAGGAACCGGCTTCTTGCAAGGCGCCTGGTTCACCTTCGACTACAAGGCAGCGGGCGGCGCAGCGAGCCAGCGCTGGTACACCTTCAGCGGCAACGTGCTGACGGGACAGCCGAGCGCCACGCTGACGATCTACCAGAACACGGGCGGCAACTTCAACGCCTTGCCCGTAACCAACGCGACGCCGGTCGGCAGCGTGGTGTTCACAGCCACCGACTGCACCCACGCCACGATGAACTACACCTTCACCGACGGCAGCTCGCGTTCCGGCACGGTTCCGATGACGCGCCTGCTCTCGAACGTGACGTGCTCGAACACCGGTGCGGACACAGCCAACGCCGATTTCGGTTACTCGGGCAACTGGTTCGACAGGCTGACTTCGGGCCAGGGGATCGTGATGGAGGTGAATCCGACCCAGCCGTTTGCGTTCTTGACGTGGTACACCTACGCGCCCAACGCGCAGTTACTGGGCGAGGCCGGTCAGCGCTGGTACACCGGGCAAGCGAGCTACACACCCGGGGCACGCACGGTTCCGATGACGCTCTTCGAAACGACGGGTGGATTGTTCGACCGCGCTGCACCAGTGCCGAACACGGTGCCCGTGGGCACGGCCACCGCCAAGTTCACGAGCTGCACCGCACTGCAGCTGGACTTCTCGTTCACAGGTGGCAGCAGCGCAGGTGCTTCGGGCACGATCAATATGTCGCGGGTCGGTCCGACGCCCGCCGGCTGCGGCCCTTAATCCGGTAGCGCCAGTACCGCAACCTGGTTGCGAATCGAGATCCCGCGACTCCGCTGACGATGGAGTCGCGGCCGCCCGAGCGTTATCGCATCACGTCGATCAGGTGTGGACGCGACCATACGCTTGCCTTGCTGCACAATGGCAAGGTATTCGGATGGGGCGGCGACGGCAGCGGCAGCATAGCTTCCCCCAACGCCGAATATTGCAGTACCGCCAAAGGTAGTCCGGGCGCTGTCGCACTGAGCACGCAGCATCGCCTCCTTTCCATTGCCGCCGGCTACGGTATCAGTCTGGGCATAACTGACGAGAATCGCCTCGTAGTCTGGGGCGCAAACGCCGCGGGTATCGGTGGACGCCGCGAGTCGGTCAGTCCGGCGACTCCACAGCTTTTGGCGGACCTCAGCGACATCTGTGCGATTGCGGCAAGTGAATTCTCGTGTGGCGCCGTAGATATCTTCGGAAAGCTTCATACCTGGGGACTGAATTACGAAGGCGCCTTGGGCCGGGCCACCTCGCAGTTGAACGCATTGCCGGGTGTCGTCGTTTCCCTTCCGCCCATCCAACGAATAGCCATCGGCAAGGGATACATGCTGGCGTTGGCGCGCGAGGGCAGACTGTACGGCTGGGGAAGCAACGCTGCCGGTCAGCTCGGAATGGCTCACTTGAGGGCTGTCGCCCTGCCGCAGCTTTTGCGCTCGAACGAGGACTTTCATTGCGTCGCCGCGGGCGTGACCCACGCGCTCGCTGTGACGAGGAACGGGAAAGTGCTCGCCTGGGGCAGCAACCACCACGGACAACTCGGACGAACGAATCCTGCTTATTCGAGTTTGCCCTTGCCGGTCGAATTGCCCGAGCGCACACGCAGCGTCGCCGCCGGCATGCATTTCTCGCTCGCACTGGGCGAAAGTGGAAGCGTCTATGCGTGGGGGTGGAACGCCAAGGGGCAACTGGCATCGGGCGATACTGAGGATGCGTACTTACCAATCCATATACCAGCGCTGGAGCATGTGCAATCGATCGCAGCGGGAGAGACCCATGCCGCGGCGTTGACTGCGCATGGATTGTTTGGATGGGGCAACAACGCCGAGGGCCAGATCGGCGGGGCGAATCGACAACAGCTCTTTCCCTCCTGCTTTATTTCGTTGGCGTAGGCGATGACCATCAAACAATCGCGAAGAGATTTTCTGCGCCTGAGCTGGGGCCTTGGCGCGGGCTTTGCTTTTCCTTCGGCTTTGTCCTCGTGCGGGGGCGGCGAGAGCGAATCGTCCGCGCCAGTGCCCGGTGAAACCTTCGTGCAACCCGCCACAGTGCAATCAATCGATGGGCGCTTGGATGTCACCCTTCGACTCGCCTATTTCTCGACGACGCTCAATGGCAAGGCGGTGATGCTGCGAGCGATGAATGACAGCATTCCTGCGCCGACCTTACGAGTCAATGTGGGCGACACACTCAGGATCCGAGTCGTCAATCAGCTGCCGTCTAATCCTCCGAGCAGCGAACCCGCGCAGCATCTGCGTTACCCCAACAGCACCAACCTCCATACCCACGGTTTGCATGTTTCTCCCGGGATCATCGCTCCCGGCGTTTACGGCGACTACGTCATGGACGATCCGCGGCTCGGAGTCATGCCGGGACAGACGCGGCAGCACGAATATCGCATCGGCCTCGACCATCCGCCTGGCGCGTATTGGTATCACCCGCACCTGCATGGAGCGACGGCGATGCAGGTGGGAAGCGGCATGGCTGGCGCTCTGCTGATCAAAGGTGATATCGATCGAGTCCCTGAAATAGCCGCGGCCGTTGAGCGCGTGTTCATGCTTCAGTCGCCGATCACCGATGCCAAGGGAACGCTCGAGTCGTTCACCCAGGTCGCCGACAATCCGTCCAGCGAACGGCCGTTTCTCATCAATGGAGTGCGACGCCCCCGGATTGTGATGCGGCGTGGCGAAGTGCAGAACTGGCACTTCATCAACGCCGCGATCTTCAATTTCGCGAATCTTGGCGTGGACGATCATGCGTTGCACGTCTACAGCTACGACGGGAATCCACGCCGAGACATTCTGGCCGTCAGTGCCGACAAGGACAGCGGCGTCGTGCTTGCGCCTGGCAATCGCGTGAGCGCGCTGTTGCAAGCGGGCGCGCCCGGCACGTACTACTTGCGCACGCTCAAATTCCAGATGGGCACCAACGCCGTTCTGGACGAAGACATCCTTGCTGAAATCGTGGTCGTCGATCCGCCCCTTCCGATGGCGCTACCGCGGGGACCCTTTCCGGTTCCGGCCAGCTTGGCCCCTGTCACCGATGAAGAGTTCGCCAGGGCCGGGGGATTGAAGCGAACCATTGTCATGCGCGCGGTGTTCAACGAGGAGGGAGGATCGGTGACAGATCCTCCGGCCAATTCACTCGTGCATCCCGGTAACGAAGTGGACGATTGGCTCTTTCAAACCGGCGCGACCACGCTAGCCAACAAAGTGTTCGCTCTCGGAAGCGCTGGCGGACTTGCCTCGCCGAGCCCGGGGCTGCCAATCGAGTACATTCCGTTTCAGTCGGCGCGGGCACTAAAGCAAACCGTCGCGCTGGGCAGCGTCGAGGAGTGGACGATTCTCAATATGAACGCCATCCGGCATCCGTTTCACATCCACATCAATCCGTTCCTGATCGTGAGTATCAACGGCGTTCCGGTCGATCCCTATTGGGCCGATACCATTGGCCTGCCACCGGGTGGATCGCCGGCCAATCCCACGTCGGTCACTTTTCGGACGCGCTTCCGCGATTTCAGTGGCAGCACCGTGATGCACTGTCACATGTTCAGCCACGAGGACCTGGGGATGATGCAGACGGTGGAGATCGTGTGAACTTCACCGGTCCCTAAGCAAAACGGCCTGCATAAGCGCAGGCCGTTGATTTGCCGAACTGCCTTCGAGATTGTTCAGACTGATCACGCTGTTGTCCGCTGCGGGGTCTTCGGACGTTGGGCGGCGTTGCGAGCCTCTTCCTCACCGTTCGACTGAGACTGCCTGGCAGTACCTTCCCCGGCTGCGCGCTGACTACCTTGTTGACCCGTGCCCTGCGGCTGGCGTTCGTCAGCGCGTAAGCGAGCTTCGCGAGCGGTTTGCTCGACCTCGTCGGCCTCTTCCTCCGCCAGCCGCCGGATCTCCTCGAGGCCTTGCTGCGAACGGCGGCTGACTTCCTGAATGCCCTGCTCGAAGCGATCAGCAATTCCCGCCGTCTGCTGCTCGGCTACGCGCGAAAGCTGCCACTGAACTTCGGTCACCGTGTCGTTTATCTGCCGGAGCGAGTTCAGCGCCTGATCAATTGTGGTGCTAAATAGACCTCTATTACGGCCGTTGCCGACACGGAATATGTGCGTGAGGTCGGGAACCCCGAACAACATGGCGCTGTTGGCTTGGATTTCAAACAGCCGGCGCGCAGTGTCGGCTTGAATGTCCCACAACAAAGCCGTGCCGCGCAGTGCGATTTCGGTCATTCTGCGGGCATGGTCAGTGTTGCGCTGATAATCATATCTTCTGTTCTGGTTCATGAGTCGATCCTTCTAAAATTACGTGAGGCGAATGGATCCCCGCCTGCCATGCACGTAGATCCTAATGCGGGGAAGTTGATGTGACTCGTTCGCTTCGTGAAAGTTTCGGGTTGCGACAGCGATCGCGATTCGCCGTCGTGAATTCATCGCGCAGCGTCCCATCCCTATCCGTCTCGCTCTATGGACCTTGGATGTAGTGTGGAGATTACACTGCAGGGGACGGGGCACCACCATCGTGCGTCCGGACTCCGATAGACGCGCGTAAAGGGTTGGTCTCGTTGGTATGCGATACTGGCGCAAAGCGCATGATTCGCGGGTGGTCGACAAAGGTCACCAGACGTGATCAGCGAGTTTGACAGGGGCAGACCCAAGGAGGCAGCCATGCAAGTCAGCATTTGGCGACGCGTGCTCTATTCGGCCTGGGCGCGCCCTATTCTGCTCATCGCATTGCTGATCGTCTTGTGGCAGCTTGCGATCTGGATCTTCCGCATCCCGCCCTATCTGATCCCTGCGCCATTCGACGTCGTCAAGCAACTGGTGAATGAATGGCCGAAGCTGTGGCGTGAGACGCTGGTCACTACCTACGCGACCCTCGGCGGGTTCGGGCTGTCGATTCTCTTCGGCATTCCGATGGCGCTGATGATCGCCTACTCGCGCACCGTGGAGAGCTTCGTCTATCCGCTGCTCGTGTTTTCCCAGAGCGTGCCGAAGGTCGCGATAGCGCCGCTGTTCGTAGTCTGGTTCGGTTTCGGAATTATCCCCAAGGTGATTGCCGCTTTCCTGCTGGGGTTTTTCCCCGTGGTCGTTTCGACTGTGGTCGGTTTCAAGTCCGTCGAACGGGACATGATCGACCTCGCACGATCCATGAAAGCGTCGAAGCTCCAGATCTTCATGCGCATCAGCCTGCCGCAGGCGCTGCCGTCGATTTTCGCGGGACTCAAGGTGTCGGTCACCTTGGCTGTCGTAGGGGCCGTAGTCGGCGAATTTGTCGGATCGAACTCGGGCATCGGTTATGTGCTGCAGATCGCCAACGGGAACTTCGATCTGCCGCTCATGTTTGCCGCACTGACGATCCTGTCGCTCGTCGGCGTGATCCTGTTCGCGCTCGTAGATCTGGTCGAACGCTTCATGATCCCGTGGCACGCATCGCAGCGCAACGATTTCAGCGCCACCGCGTAAGGGCGATACAGTACGTGGCGATTCGTCGTCAAAAAAGGAGGAACGTCATGAACCGCATTTTCGCGCTCGTTATGGCTGCTGGCCTCTGCCTGCCTGGTGTGGCGATGGCCCAAGGCAAGGACAAAATCGTGCTCCTGCTCAACTGGTACACCTACAGCGAGCATGCACCGTTCTATCTCGGCAAGGAACGCGGCTACTTCGACCAGGAAGGCATCGATCTCGACATCCAGGAAGGCCGAGGCTCCGGCATCACGGTACAGGCCGTCGCTGCCGGCACGGCGACCTTTGGCTACGCTGACATCCCGACCATGATCAAAGCCGCATCGAAGGGTGCGCCGGTGACCGCGGTTGGCGTCGCGCTGCAGACTTCCCCGATGTCGGTCATGGG
>VBCY01000501.1 GCA_005882995.1 Betaproteobacteria bacterium | reverse complement strand
CCGCTCGACGATCTAAAACTGGCCAAGTACACCAGCGCTAGGTACACGGCGGTCCCCGCCACTGACGCTAGAACTGCGACAACCAACGTCCGACCCCTCATCGCCACAGCTTCATGCCTCAAGGGTTGCTGCCCATCTACAGCGTGAATGATTGTATCGCTGGCGGATACGAAGCGTAGATCGCCGTTGCGTCCGCGAATGTCAGCGAACAGCAAGGTGACTTCGCCGCGACGCACGCAGCATTTCCTTGCTACTGATCGATGCGCCGTCTAAGCTGGTTCAAGCAGCATGAGGCAAGGGCGGGGAACAGCAAGGACGCGCGGTCGGCATACTGCTTGAAAGGGTGATGCCTCGCCGCCGCTAGTGCCGAAGGCGAGTGGTCTCGCCTTCTATCGACGTGCTGGCAAAGATGCACACTGTTACGCCTCGCGATCCAACAGGGTTCGGCCTGCAGCTTCGCCAACTATCGGCATCTCCTCCTGGGATTTTGTTGCTTGCCATAAGCGCGGCGACCCATGGAAGCCCGACGAGGCGTACACGCTCGGCATCGTGCTCGACTTCCTGAAGCACGGCGATTGGGTCGTACCATCGCTGGCAGGGGAGCCGTTTGTCGAGAAACCGCCGTTGTTTTTCCTTGTCGCTGCGGGTTTCGCCCACGCCTTCGGGCAGGTCCTCCCTCTGCATGACGCGGCTCGGCTCGCCACAGCTTTTTTCGTCGGCATCGCGCTGCTTTTTCTGGCGCTGATGGGACGCGAGCTTTGCGCCCGTGGTTGCGGCACGATGGCGGTCTTGGTGCTGATCGGTTGCATCGGCCCCACCGCGCGCTTGCATCAGTTGATTACCGATGTCGCGCTGCTTGCGGGCGTCGCGATCGGCATGTACGGACTCGCGCTCGCTCGGCGCTCATCCGTTGCTGGCGGTATAGCACTTGGAGTCGGGTTGGCAGCCGCGTTCCTCGCCAAGGGTCTGCTCGGTCCCGGCTGGCTCGTCCTCACCGCGTTGGCGCTGCCGACGATGCCGCCATGGCGCACGCGCGGATATGTCGTCGCGCTCGCATTCGCTGCCGCGGTTGCAGTCGGGCCAGTGATGCTATGGACTCAGGCGCTTTATGCTCGATCGCCGACGCTATTTAGTGAATGGTTGATCACCAACAACTTCGGGCGATTCTTCGGTTTCACCCGTATCGGTTCGCACAACCCTCCGGGATTTTACGAAGCGACGCTGCTGTGGTACGCGTTTCCCGCGCTGCCGCTTGCAGCGTGGGCTATCTGGACAGCGTGGCGCCGCCACGATTCTAGCGTAGCTCAGCCAAGCTTGACGCTACCACTGCTTCTCGTAGCGGTGATGTTGGGCGTACTCGCGCTCGCGAGCGATTCCCGCGATCTCTACCTCATGCCGTTGTTATTGCCGCTCTCGCTGCTCGCGGCACAAGGCATTGGCGAGCTTCCAGTTATCGGCACGGCAGCGCTTTCTCAAGCAGCGCGCTGGGGACTCGGTGCGGTGGCGATAACGCTCTGGTCCGGTTGGCTGGCCCTGCTTACCGGTGTTCCGTCCTCGATGAACGCAATGTTGCTCGCATACCAACCCGGCTTCGTGCCGAAGGTTCACTGGGTACACCTCAGCGTTGCCCTCGCGGCGACCGCGGTGACCGCTCGGATGCTGGCGCGACGAGCTCGCTACCCCGACCTGGCTATGACGCAATGGGCAGCCGCGGCGGCACTATGCTGGTGTCTGGTCGGAACGCTCTGGACACCTTATCTCAACGCTGGCAAGAGCTACCGCACAATGATGCGCTCGCTTGCACAGGAACTGCCCGCGACTGGCTGCGTTGCCAGCTTGCATTTGGGAGAACCGCAGCGCGCCATGATCGACTACTTTGCAGGAATCAAGACCGTGCGGCTCGAAGTCGTGCCGGATAATTCGTGCTCAGTGCTGCTGATTCAAGGCTGGCGCGACACTGACGCGTCACCGCCTGCGCCTGCGTGGTCCTTGGTCTGGGAAGGGGCGCGGCCCCGCGCGCTATGCCCGGCGCTGGCAAAGCCACGCTCTGTCCCGGAAGCGCTTGGTCCATTCAGCAAGCGCCCCTTCCCAACGACCCAAGTGCGTGCTTGTGGTCATCCGATCGGTGATTGCATCACCAAAGTGGCGGCCCTGACCACAGACTGGGACGGCGTTGTCTCGCTCAAGGCACTGTGCGGCAGCTGCTCGGAATCAGACCTGATGGACGCTGTCCGCTCGGATTGAACCGTCAGCGACGTGGAAAGCGGTCACCTCCTTTTGAGTCGTGGGTGGGCGCTATCGGACCCATTGCTGCCTTTGGTTGGTAAGAGAAGCAGACCTTTGCGCATCTCGCTGACCGGCAGGAAGCGCGCGTTCGAATCGCCTCGCGTCGATCAGCCAACAACCACCTCGCTTATCTGCCGGCGCCTCGGGATGGCGCAATCAGGACGACTGCGCCGAAAAACGAGCGTGAATGTGTGCGCATGATTACCTCCGTTTTCGACCTATCTCGAAAAAATCAACCGCGACGATCGACGTCACGAGATGCAATGCAGGACTACTCTTGCGCTGGTTCGTGATCGAGTTCAGCTCATCCTCTCCAGCGCGAGGACTGAAAGCTGTCGTGAACCTTGCAAGCAGTACCTACCGCGACAACGGCTTCTATAAGCGAATCAATAGCGAGCGAACATGTGCTGTAACAGCATCTGCTTATTCTTATTCCGGGTGACGTTCTTCTCTTAGTCAGCGTGCTGCCCACGAAGTGTCGCACAGGGTTTCTCTAGCTCTGGCGGGTAGGGAATCGGTTTTGCGCAAGTGCCGTTAGGGCATGGCAGGGACTGTAAATGTGAAGCGCCGTCGATGTGACCGCAAACGCTTCGGAACAAATGAAGAGTCGAAGATGTTTACGGAGTCACAAGTCATTCGAAACGCTTTGCGTCGGTAACATGCAACTGCGACGCAACCTGTGTAAATGCTTTCGATACGCTTGCACCGTCACGCGAGCATCGGCTGCGTCACATTGCTGGAAACGATGACTTGTTGAGACGAGATTCTAGGAGGGAAAAACGCGACATCCAAAAGATCTGCTTGGTAGAACGGCGGAACGCCGTTGAAGAAGACTAGGGTGGTACGCGCCGGTGCGCGCGAGGTAGGGCGCGAGTGCTGAAGCGTCGTCAGCGACGTTCGAGATGCAATTTTGAATCTCTTACGGCTGCCGGTTGGCTGGGTGGCCCAGGTCTCATGTTGCCTGCGGAAAGGCCACGTTACACATGAGTCCGCGTCGAAATGGAGGACGCAAACATGAAACGCTACACGGCGTTAATCATTGGTACGGTACTAACAATCGTGGTGGCACTGCTATCGCCTGTGGCTCTGCGCAGTCTTGCGGCGCAAGACAACCAAGGGAGTCCACTAAAGCAAGATCCCACCGCCGCGAACGCAGTACAACTCGTCACCCAAGGCCGGGACGTTTTCCGCTTCGATACCTTCGGTGATGAGGTTTTCTGGGGCGGCACGCTGCAATTGCACACGGCAATCGAAGGCGCTAAAGCCGGCGGTGTCGGCCCCGGACTCAGCCCGAAAACGGCCATCCAGCTCGGATTGAAGGTGGACGCGGACGCGTTGCCACCCAATGTGCTGGCGCAAATCCAGCACGGGGTTGTCAACCTCGACGATCCGGCGGTCACCCTTATGCTGCTGAAGTTGAATGCGGTTGTTGGGCTAACGGGCTCCTTCAATTCCTCGGGCACTCTGCAATCCATCGGGATTCAATGTGCACTCTGTCACTCGACCGTCGACAACTCGCTTCCTGCCCTTTGCGCCAACGTGATTACGCCGAACCCTGGCACGGGCTGCGTGGGTCGTCGCCTCGATGGTTGGGCCAATCGCGATCTGAACGTAGGAGCGATTGTGGCTCTTGCGCCCGATCTGTCTGTCTTTGTCAATCTCTTGAAGGTGACTCAGCCGGCCATAACCCAGGCGGACGTGAGAACCGTCCTCAATAGTTGGGGCCCCGGAAAGTTCGATGCCGAATTGGTTCTCGACGGCAAAGCCTTCAATCCGTCACAGATGACCGACGGCATGGTCACGGGAACGCACGTGCCGGGTGCTACGCTGATCCCACCAGCATTTGGTCTAGGCGGAGTGAATCTGCACACATGGACCGGATGGGGTTCGGTGCCGCACTGGAACGCGTTCGTTGCCAATCTGGAAATGCATGGCAAAGGCAGATTTTGGGATCCGCGTTTGAACAACGCGACACAATTTCCCATCGCTACGACGTTCGGATTCGGCGATCTGCCGCACATCTCTCCCGATGATGACCTGATTACGTCCAAGCTTCAGTCGCTCCAGTTCTATCAGCTCGCACTGCCGTCGCCGCAGCCGCCCGCTGGCAGTTTTGACCCGGCCGCGGCTGCTCGTGGAGATCAGCTTTTTAGTGGTCAGGCCAAGTGCAATAACTGTCACGTCGAACCGCTGTGGACCGATCCGGGCTGGAATCTGCACACACCAAGCGAGATCTGCATCGACAACTTTCAGGCGAATCGCGCGCCTGACTTACGGTACCGCACATCGCCTATCGGCGTCCTGTTCACGCGTTTCAAGGGCGGCTTCTACCACGACGGACGATTCGCGACGTTGGATAAGGTCGTGGATCACTACGACACGTGCATGCATCTCGGACTGACCAGCGCGCAGAAGGGCGACTTGGTTCAATACTTACTTAGCCTCACCTTCGGGCCGCAGGACCCTCAAGCCCGAGCGAAAGCCTCCCCGTCCAGAGCGTTCCCTCAAGGGCACTCAGTGCAGGTGCCCGAAGCCGCGCCGCGGGGTCGTTAGCGTTATGCGAGAGGAATTCATTGACCATAGGAGGACGAAATGATGCATTTGCAAACTCGACCACGAGACCTCATTAAGATGCTGTCCATCCGCCTCTTGCAGACGGTTGCGACTTGCGCGTGGGTGGCTTTGGCTGCCGGCAACGCTGCAGCGCAGTTAGCACCCAATCAAACCAATGGCTTTGGCAACGGACGCTTGGTGACCTTCACCTATCTGCAGAACTTTGACTGCGTCGATGAACCGACGATGGATCTGGACTTCAATAAGATCATGGCGCAATCCGACCCGAACGAGATGCAGACTCCGATTTGCCAGGTTGTGACCGAACCCTCTGCTGACCCGACGGGAGGCAATCTCAAGCAAACCGCCCACCTCTACGTGCTGGTGCCAATGTTTGGGAATGACATTAATCCTGCGGATGCGATGCCTTGCCCGAATGGAGGACGGCCGGGCGAACTCTGCGGCGTCCCGCTGGGCAATGAATTGATCAAGCTGTTCGGACACGTGCCCGAAGCCTGGAGAACTAAACCAAACATTGCCACACAGTGTCCCGACCCAAACAATCCAGTGCCGGGCACCTGCACCATGCACGCTTCGTCAGTTGACTTGGCCGTGCTGCTCGCCGGCATGCCAGGTATTCCCAATCCGCCAACCCACAACGTGTTTCTACCAACCCCTAATCACAGCCACATCGTTGACAATAGTCGCGTCAATACTGTGCCGATATGGTGGGAGGTCAGACCCGTGCTGATCATGGATCCAGCGGACTGGCCGGCGCCGGACGGGAGCAGCGGCATCACCTCGGCAACGGCCATGGATGCGGCGGAAGCAGCCGGCAGAGCCATCGAGGTCGGCTCCAATTTCTTCCTTTTCTTCAGTTCAAAGGCAAGCTCCACGAGTCCCATGAAGGAGATGGAAGGGATGCAGCATTCGTTGGAAGGATCTCTGTAGGTGGGCGCATGACAGGGGCGGACTACAAGAAAACCTGATCACGTTGAGCGCCGGTGCAGTAGTTTCCAATCCGGGTCAGCGAAGGACGCTGACCCTTTTTCATAATTAGGAGAGCAAGAAGCCCATCTTGCATGTCTTGGTTCCTGTGAGAGCCACGATCTAATGTGACCATCACTGAATCACCGCGCCGACGAAGAGCGTCTTCATTTGTTCCCGCAACAAGCGCGAGTCGCTGAACGCGAATTGGGCCGGACGTTGCCGTATGCTGTTCCGGCGATCACCACATGCATGAGCCCGAGGGTGTACCCTTCTATACCCGGCGCACGACTATCATGATGCGCGGGCCGACGGGAATCCGCGTGCGGCGCCGACTTCGTGACGCCGGCGATGCGCTAACGCGCAACACATTCACGAGGCGTTGGCATGCGTTCATTGCTCTTGCTCGTGTCGATCGTACTTGCCGCTCCGGCAATCGCCGCCGATCCGGTGCTGGCGCCTACAGGCACACTGCGCGGCGCGTATATCGTCGCGAACGTGGCGCAAGCGCGCGTCGATCCTGCAACCGGCACGGTTTCCGGCGTCATCGCCGACATCACTCGCGAACTGGGTCGTCGGGCTCACGTGCCAGTGAGCATCGTGCCGCTCCCGACGGCTGCTGCCGTGCTCGAATCCGTGCAGAGCGGCGCTGCTGATATCGGATTCGTCGCGCCGAACCCGGAACGCACCGGCGTCGTGCTCTATTCCCACGCCTACATGCTAGTGCAGCAAAGTGCGCTAGTGCGTGACGATTCCCCCCTCCGCTCGGTGCAGGAACTGGATCGACCTGGTCAGGTGATCGGGATCAACAGCGACGACAGCGTGGGCGTGTGGCTGAAGCAGCGGCTAATCGCGGCGAAGGTGCGGGAATCACCGGACTACACTTTGCGCGATGCAGTCAACTGGCTTCGGAACGGGGATGTGGTGGCCTTCGCTGGCGGCCGGCAACGGCTCATGAGCGGCACGCGTGACGCTCCTCGGCTACGCATGCTGGACGACAACTTCTACGGCGTGCCACAGACCATCGCAATACCACTCGATCACCCGGACCGGCTGCAACGGGTCAACGAGACGCTGGCGCAACTTCGCTCGAGCGGATTTCTGGCCGACGCGATCGCGCGCAGCGGCATCGAGGGCATTACCGTAGCGCCGGCCGGTGCGCAGGATCGATGAAGTTCTGCCGTCGTCCAGCACCAGGAGAACCAGTTCTCTCTGAGCGTCTAGGGAGAGCGTGATGCGCAGCAGAACGCAGTTTCAGCAGCTCATTCGTCTCGAGCTCGCTCCTCTAACACTCGCCTAGTAGATTCGGGCGCACCACTCAATCACGCGACTTGCATGGCGCGAAGCGCTGCGCGGAGCGTCGAATTCGGTTCCTCGCATGTGCCCTGCTTCTACGTTGCTCAACCCTGCTTGTCCTTTTCCTTCTCCTTCTTGTCATCGCGCTTGTTGTCGGGCTTGGGTTCCGGCTTCGGCGGAGCTGGCACGGGTTGCGCCTGGGGCTGTGGCTGCGCTTGCGGAACTGGCCGCGGTTGTTCCTGCGGGATCGCACGCGCCGCTGGCGGTGCGGCTGGAGGAGTTGGCGGCTGCGCTTGCGGAACTGGCCGCGGTTGCTCCTGCGGGATCGCACGCGACGCTGGGGGTGCGGCTTGAGGAGTTGGCGGCTGTGGTTGCGGAACCGGCCGCGGTTGTTCCTGCGGGATCGCACGTGGCTCCGGAGGACGCGGTGCTGGCGGCTGCGCTTGCGGCTGCGCTTGTGGAACCGGCCGCGGTTGCTCCTGCGGGATCGCACGCGGCTCCGGCGGACGCGGCGCGGGTGGCTGCGCTGCGCCCGGAGGTGCGACGCTTGCCGGGCGCTGGTCGGCCGCACGGGGCGGCGGTTGCGGCACGGTCGGCGCGCTAGGCGACGGGCTCCCTTGACGAAGCGCCTCAGGCGAACGAGGCGGCTGGCCCGTGTCTGCACCACGGGTATCGATACGCCGATCCTGCCGCTCACTCGCGGAGGGTGTGGGCGGAGCCGGTACGAGCGGCGGTTGACCGCGAGTTTCGGACTTGGGCGTCGGCGTTGTCGCTGTCCCAGCTTGCGGTGCGGCGGGTGCGGTGGTGACTGGAGGCGCAGCGATGGGCGGTGCAGTACGTGCCCGCAACGCGTCACCTTGCACCGCTGGCGGTGGCGCTGTTGTCGTCGGCTTGCCCGGATTGACGACCCTGGCGTTCTGCGCAGGCACAGTGACTGGTCCAGGAGCTCTGTTAGCCTGAAGTTCAGCACGATCGAGCGGTTTGCCGGGGTTCTTTTCGAGCGCCGGAAGCTTTTGCGCGACCGGGACGGGCGCCGGCGGCGGCGGCGACTTGGCGACCACTACCTGTTGCTGCACCGCGGCCGGCGGTGTTGCTCGCGCGGGTGGCGCCGCGCCAACGAATGCGGTCCGGGCAGGCGCAATTTGCGCCATCGATTGGACTTGCGCCGCGTCCAGCGCCGCGCTCGGCAGCCGCACCGCGACGCGGTTGACGGGCTGCGACTGCGCGAACGCCGTAGGAGGCACTGCGGTCACCGCGTTCGGAGCACGCAGGTTTACGTAGTTGACCTGTTGCGCTACGGGCGCGGTGGTGGTGGTGACGTTCGAGACATAGGTGTTGTTGATTACCGTGTTGTTGATCACCGTGTTGCTGACGTTCACCTGCCGATAATATTCGCGGCTGACATTGTATGCAGGCCGGTAAACCTCACGGGGCGCGAGTGGAAACCAGCCAATCGCGGGTCCGGACGACACCGACACGCCGAAGTTCGCCCCGCCGACGAACGCCACCAATGCAGGTGCATAGACCGGCCGTACATCGACGGGTCCCGGCACCCAACCCCAGCGGCTTTCGACATACGCCCAGCGGCCGTAGTGGAACGGCGCGAAACCCCACGGGGCATCATCCACCCACGTCCATCCCCACGGATCGATCCACGACCAATGGCCTTCGCGATACGGCGCCCAACCGCTCGGCACCTGCTGTGGAAACCATACGTTCCCGTAACTCTCCACGGGGCGCCACGACCCGTAGCGGTCGAGATCCTCGTAGCCGACGACTTCCGGAGACACGTAACGCACCGACATCACGCGATCGAAGCGTGAGTCGCGCTCGAGAACGAAGCGCTCGAAGTCGTCCACGCCGCGCGGCGTGAAGTATTCGCTGTCGCGCAGGTCGGTGCCGTAGAAGCGGTAGGCCTGGCCGGTGGCGACGACGTAGGAGGCGCCTTCGCCGTAGATTTCGGCATTACCGTTGCGAACGATGACGGTCGTCGTAGCGCTTTGCGGATCGACCGCGATCCTATACCGGCCTGGACGCGTGACCTGGAACGCCAGATTGGGGGTGTCGATCTCGACGACATCTCCGGGCGGCAGTCGCCGAATCCGAAAGTCGAGCGTTCCTTGCTGCAACTCGAATTGCGCGGTGCGGTCGTCGATGTTGGACACGACGATACTGGTCGCGTCGCCAAGCCAGAATGCTCCATTGTCGAGAGTTAGCTCGACCCGGCCCCCATTGTCGGACCACAGACGATCGCCAGTAATGACCGGCCGATTGAGGACGGCGTACGCCCACTGATCGTCGCCCGCTGGAGAAAAACTGACCGTCCCGGAGAAGTACGATAGGCGTCCAATCCGGGCGGGGGGATCGGCCAAAACGATGCCAGCGCTGAACATTGTTGCGAGTGCAAGTGCAGGTCCGAGCACGGATAACGAAAATATTCTTAGCGTTTCCAGGGTCTTCATGAAACCTCGAGTTCGCGTGCAAGATCGCGCTGCGCACCACCGATATGTGGCCATTTGTAATTCCAACAGCCTGCTTTCAAGTTTCGCCGAAGCTGTAGGGCAATCGTTACCTATTCCGGCGATGCAAAGCAGGCACCGCGCAACGAAGAACGTCCGACCTCGCGCTTTGGATGACGCAGACGTGCAAACGGCAAGCGTTCGCACAGTATCGCCGGTGCCTGCAGCCAGGTTTTCATCGACATCTCATAGGGGTGGACGAGAAGGCGCGTTCCAACACGTGGTTGGTGCAGGTTTCCAGTTACGTAGAGGTATCGCGTATCGGACCGGATTTAAGGTGGATGCTTCGCGTCTGTCCTACAAGGCAATCAGAACGCCGCCGATTCCCCTTGCCTCGTGTATAAGATATTGAACATGGCGTGAGTTCCGCTACAGAATGCGGTTCCCTCGATTCCAAGGACCACATCAATGTCGCTTCGCCGATTACATCGCGGTTTCTTGCGCACGCTCCTTGGAGCCACGCTGTTTGCCATTGCAAGTGTGCTATGTCCCGTTTGGGCAACTTCGTTTACCACCGATCAAAGTGACCTGTGGTGGAATCCGAACGAGTCGGGATGGGGCATGCAACTTGTGCACCGCGGCAGCATAATATTCGCGACAATGTTCGTCTATGATCCCTCTCGCACCCCAATTTGGTATTCGGCGACCCTCAATTACGCCGGCGACCTCGTATGGACCGGCGATCTGATTTTGACGAGTGGACCCTGGTTTGGCACGCTGCCATTTGATCCGGCGACGGTCGGCATTCGCAGAGTCGGTTCGCTGACGTGGACAGCGACCTCTGTCAGTGCCGGGACGCTCGCATACTCAGTGGATGGAGTTTTTATAGCCAAGAATCTTGTTCGGCAGTTGACGGTCAATGACAACTTTAGTGGCGCCTATCGCGGAGCAACGCACGAAGACGTGACAGGTTGCTTTAACCCGACCTTCAACGGAACGAATGAACAGAACACCGCGCTGAACATCACGCAAAGCGGCGCGGCAGCAACGGTCACTGGAACGTTTGGAAACGGCTTCTGCACGTACAACGGAACGTTCTCGCAGGCGGGGCAGATGGGGCAAGTCGACGGTTCGTATAGCTGCAACGGCGGAGATTTCGGCAGCTTTACGATCTACGAGATGCAAGTGAATCTCTCTGGCGTGACCGCCCGCCTGACTGCCGACAGCAATCCGTTAGGGTGTCACGTTACCGGCTGGCTCGGCGGCATGCGCAGTAGCTTCTGACAACAACCTCCGATCCATGTAGGTTCGACAAGGGATGCAAGCGGGCGCGATACGACCGATAAGTATAATAAACCCTAAGTTCCACGCCACTACACTGTTTCAATCTCGGTTACGCACTTCGAGGACGCGATGAGAATCGACAGCGAGATTTCTCACCCGTTGTTTAGGATCGAGTAGACAACGCGGCGTTAGCGCCAATTCTAACGGCCGCTCTGGCGCGGAGCGTATGGCTGCTTCGAAGCCGATGCCATCGGCTGGACAATCCGTCCGTGCGCCGCCATTGGCGCAATAGGTGCCGATGCGTATCGTTGATGCTGACGATGATCTTGCTCGAAGGCTCGGAATAAGGATGGACTGGCGGGCGAACATCAGCTTCTCTAGCGCACGACAGGCAGCAACGGTCGACAACTGCCTGTCGCTGCTAATCATGCGGACGATCGTCTCGAGCGACGGAATCACATGCAAGGCGCGGTGGAATCCGCCGCGAAATTCTGCGGTTGTTCGCCGTCCGGGCGCGGTTGGTCACTGGTTCGAATCCAGTACGGCTTACCAGTGAATCAAAGAGTTGGGTCAACCTGTGACTCTTCGCTTCCTTGGAACGTGACAAATTATTAACGTTTCTGTCCCGGCCGCGCTGCCACCGTCGGTCGTGATTGGCCGGAGGCGGTTGTTCCCGCTGTGCGAATACGAGGCCTGGAAACAGCAGCGCCTGTTCGATCGCTTCCGGGGCCCAAGCTCGTCCTCATGGCGCGGGCCGACATCGCCGACGATGCCGGATTCTGCTTTCCGAGTGTCTTCACCCTCGCCGCGAAAGTAAGCATGGACCAGCGCAGTGTCCAGCGCATCCTGCGCAAGCTGACCCGCCGATTCCTTTGTGTCAACCGAGCAACGATTTCGTGAGAATCGTATATCGCTCGTTCATTTCGCCTGCGCGCGACCGCTCAGATTCGTTGCAGCAAAATTGCGTTTCGGCTGCGCCGTTGCAGTCGTCTTTGGTGTGCCGAATTCGCGACGCGGGAGAACGAAGGGGCACACGCATCTGCACGTCATCGGAACAGCTTCACGTACGGCTCAAAAATGTAGGTCCGCCCGCGCTTCCCGCCGGTGATCTCCTTCAGCATGCCCAATCGCTCGAGATCGGCCACGAGCTTATAGGCGGAAGCCGGCGAGAGCTTCGCAACCTTTCCCACGCGCGCGGCATCGATGACGGGAGCGCGGTAGAGCGCTTCCACGACCTTGTATGCATTGGCGGCACGACTGCCAAGCGTCTGGATCTGCGCCTCGACTTTCTTTTCGAGCTTGAGGATATTGTCGAAGGTCGTGATGCCACTGCGAGCCGTTTCGATGAGGCCAACCAAGAAGAACTTGAACCATTGGTGAAGGTCGTTCTTCTCGCGCACGCGCATGAGATTGTCGTAGTAAAGCGTGCGGTTGCGCTCGAAAAAATCCGACAGGTACAGCACCGGTCGCTTCAGGATCCTTTTGCTGACGAGGTAGAGGGAAATCATGAGGCGCCCAATACGCCCGTTGCCGTCCAGAAACGGATGGATCGTCTCGAACTGATAGTGGACGAGCGCGATCTTCAGCAGTTCCGGGAAGTAGTGCTTCTCGTCATGCACGAAAGCCTCGAGGTCCGACATCAGGTCATCGATCAAGGTGTGCACGGGCGGCACGAATACGGCGTCGTTGATCGTGGCGCCGCCGATCCAGTTTTGGCTGCGCCTGAACTCGCCTAGCATCTTGTGTTGGCCCCGGACCCCATGCATCAGGACTCCGTGCGCTTCGCGGATCAGCCGGGAGGAGAAAGGAAGCGTCTTGAGTCGGTCGATTGCCTTGTTCATCGCGGCGACGTAGTTCTGGACTTCCTCCCAGTCGTCACGCTTTTCTGTCGCAATATCGGCGCGGCGAAGTAATGCCTCGTCGATGTTGGTTTGCGTACCTTCGATCCGGCTCGACTGAGTGGCCTCCTTGAGCACGTGCATGCGCACGAACAGGTCGATGTCCGGGATATATTCGG
>VBCY01000088.1:1204-1587 GCA_005882995.1 Betaproteobacteria bacterium | reverse complement strand
ATGGCGCAATCTCCGATCAAAACGCGCGACAAAGGCTCTGCTGCGAACAGCGAGCTGCGCGCCTTCGGCGCAGGCCAAGGGCGCACTCAAATGTGCCCGCCTTTGGCCCGCCGTCAAATGATCATTTGCCCCTGATCAGTGTATCGGCGCTCCACGGTCCGCCGCCGGCGAAGGTGAAATAGAGGAAAACGAAGCAGTAGAGCGCGGCAAGTTCGCCGCCGTTCAATAGCGGATAGAATCCCTTGCTCGCGTGCGCCATAAAATAGGCGGCGGCCGTAAAGCCAGAGAGAAAGAAGGCGACCGGCCGGGTGAACAGGCCGATCGTGAACAGGATGCCCCCGATCAGTTCAATCAGCCCACCGATCCCCGTCAGCGAACCGATC
>VBCY01000088.1:0-1046 GCA_005882995.1 Betaproteobacteria bacterium | reverse complement strand
GTCAGCCTGGCGTGATCCCGCGATCGGCAATGCCGGTACGCGCGCATTTCGTGCGCGCGAACCGCTGGAGTGATCGCCTGACAGTTCATCAAATGATCATTTGCGCTGCATCGTCGCGTCGAGACTCCACGGCCCCGGCCCGCTGAAAACAAAGTAGATAAAAACAAAACTGAAGAGAGACGCGAGTTCGCCATTGTTGAGGACCGGATAGAAACCTCTCGGTGCACTCACCATGAAATAGGCGGCTGCTGCAAAGCCCGAAAGGATGAAGGCGACCGGCCTCGTGAACAAACCAACGGTGAAAACCACGCCGCCAATCAGCTCAATAAGCCCACTCGCGCCCACGAGCGAACCGAGCTGGACGTTGGCGAAACTCGAAACAGCAGGAAAACCGAGAATTTTCGCAGTGCCGTGCTCAAGCAACAGCAGCCCGGTATAAATGCGCAGCACGCTCAAAGCGCGCGGCGCCCATGCGGCTACTGTCTCATACATGATTGTTCGCTCCGAGTTTTTTGACGAGTCCGATTCGTATCGTGTCGCGGTCATGAGGATCTCCTCCAAGAAAAATTGACGCGCTTCGCAAGGGCGCTCCTGCACCCAGACCGTCGAGAGACTGTCCGGATCAAGGGGAAGTTAGTTATAATACATAATCATTTTAAATCATACATATTATGGTGGTATGGCGCGGTCAACACGACGTGATCGCGTCCGTCAGCTTCCGCATAGCTGCCCCGTTTGAGGCCGATGCTGGTTTGCACGCGTGCATCACAAAGAAGAGGGCCGGGAGATTTATCCCGGCCCTTTCAATCTTGAAGATTTCGAGCGCTGTTCTAGCGCCACTCGACCTTGGTGATCTCGTAGGCCTTGGGCCCGCCGGGGGCCATGACCTCCACGGACGCGCCCTTCTTCTTGCCGATCAGGGCGCGGGCCAGCGGTGAGGTGATGGAGATGCGGCCCTTCCTGGCATCGGCTTCCGGCTCGCCGACAATTTGCCACACCGCTTTCTTGTCGGTGTCTTCATCGACCAGCGTGACGGTCGCGCCGAA
>VBCY01000500.1 GCA_005882995.1 Betaproteobacteria bacterium | reverse complement strand
AAGGCATCCATGTCGCGCATTTTGTCATCGATGGCGTCATTCGTCCGCCGGGCCGGACCGAAAACGATCGCGCCGATTCAACGCTCGATCCTGACGCGATCGCGAGCACGTACCTCAATATCCTTCGGCAACCGCGAAGCGCCTGGACCTGGGAAGTCGAATTGCGACCTTGGGTAGAACCTTTTTGACCCGGCCGCGACCGAGGCGAGACCGTCACAGCGTAAGCCAACAAGAAACTCAAGCAGGGATCCCGGCACACCCCATAGCAGTTTTCGTCAAGGCACCAATAGGCCGTCGATGGCTGGAACCCCGCGCTATCGGCGTACTCGAAGCTAAACTGAACACCCCAAAGGAGATCTCAATGGCCCACTACGTCGACGGCTTCGTTGTCCCGGTGCCGCGTAACAAGCTCGATGCCTATCGTCGCATGGCGGAACAAGCTGGCAAGCTCTGGAAGGAACACGGTGCGCTTCAGTTCTGGGAATGCGTCGGCGACGACGTGAAGCCCGGTAAGCTCACGTCGTTTCCGCAAAGTGTGCAACTCAAGGACGACGAAGTCGTGGTTTTTTCGTGGATCCTCTATAACTCGCGCGAGCACCGTGATAACGTCAACACCAAGGTGATGGAGGATCCAAGGATGAAGCCCATGATGGACCCCGACAGCATGCCCTTCGATGGAAAGCGTATGTTCTGGGGCGGATTCGAAAGTCTCGTAGAGCTGTGAATTCGGTCGGAGCTATAAAATCCATTCGCTGCGGGTCTATTTCACACTCCGTTCCACTGTTTCCAGCAATGCAAGCAGCCCTTGAAGTAACGTGATCGGCGAGGGCGGGCAGCCTCGAATGTGCAGATCGACCGGAAGAACGGCAGAAACACCGCCGACGCAGGCGTAGCTTCCGGCAAAGATGCCCCCATCACGTGCACAATCGCCGACGGCCACCACCCATTTCGGGGCCGGTGTCGCCTGGTAGGTGCGCTCGAGCGCTTCGCGCATGTTGGTCGTGACGGGTCCGGTCACCAGCAAGACATCAGCGTGTCGCGGAGAAGCGACAAAACGCAAACCGAAGCGCTCGAGATCGTAGACGATGTTGTTGAGCGCATGGATCTCGAGCTCGCATCCGTTGCAGGATCCCGCATCCACTTCGCGGATGGAGAGCGTGCGGCCCAGACGCAGCCGCGCTGTCCGATCGACTTGTGCGGCGAGCTCGGCCAGCGCGGCGTCGTCGGCTTTCGGCGCGGCTTCAGTCAGAGGCCCGTGTACGAGGCTCTTGAAGAGCATCCTACGCATGCGCAGTCCTAGAGATCATGGCCTGAGTAGGAGCAGTTGAACGACTTGTTGCACAGGGGGAAGTCGGCGACGATGTTGCCTTCGATCGCGGCCTCGAGCAGGGGCCACTGGAACCACGAAGGGTCGCGCAAGTGGCAGCGCTCGATATTGCCGTCGGCGCCGATTCTCACCCACACCAGCACGTCGCCGCGAAAGCCCTCCACCAGAGCCACGCCTTCGTGCGCTTGCGAAGTGCGCACCGTTTGCGCCGGATCGCGGATCGATCCACGGGGAAGCTGCCGGATGATCTGGTCGATCAACGCCACGCTCTGCTCAACCTCATGGATGCGGATCCAGAGCCGAGCGTCCACATCGCCGTCCTCGCGCACCGGCACTTCGAATTGCAACCGATCGTACGGCGGATAGCCTGGCGTTCGTCGCGCATCGAAGGCGCGGCCGGACGCGCGACCGACGTAGCCACCACAGCCGTACTGACGCGCGAGTGCCGACGACACGATGCCCGTGCCGACGGTGCGATCCTGCAACGAGGCGGTGTTGTCGTAGAGCTCGACCAGCTCCGGGAAGCGCTTGCGAATTTGGACGAGCAGAGAATGGACCTCCTGCTCGCTGTCTCTTTGCAGATCGCGTTCTACTCCTCCCGGCACGACGCGATCCATCATCAGTCGATGACCGAAGCACCGGTCTGCGACACGAAGCACCTGTTCGCGGAGGTGACCGCATTGCGCGTGCATCATCGCGAAGGCCGCGTCGTTGCATACGGCACCAATGTCGCCGAAATGATTGGCAAGCCGTTCCAGTTCAGACATGAGCGCTCGCAGCCACACGGCGCGTGGCGGAACGTCGATGCGGTGCGCCGCCTCGATCGCGTGGGCGAAAGCCAGCGCGTAGGCTAGGGTGCTGTCGCCCGACACGCGCCCTGCGAGCATCGCCGCACGCTCGATGGATGCGCCTTGCATCAGGCGTTCGATCCCCTTGTGCACATATCCGAGTCGCACTTCGAGCCGGACAACGGCCTCGCCGTTCGCCGTGAACCGGAAGTGCCCCGGCTCGATGATGCCAGCGTGCACCGGGCCGACCGGGATCTGGTGAAGGCTTTCGCCTTCCGCGGTCAGGAATGCATAATCGCGCGCGGCGAGAGGAGGCGCTTCGTGCGCAACATCGTTGAACGTGGCGGGCGGCCATTTTCCATGGTCGAGCCAGGGACGCGTGTCGGCAAGCCCTTCGGGTTCGAGCCCCCAGAGGTCGCGTATGGCGCGCTCCAGGCGCATCGCGGGTGGGTGCAACTGTCCCACCGACGGAAAGCGCTTATCTTCGCAGGGGAGACTGAGCAAGCCGAGATCGCCGCCGTCAATGATCGCCATGTGGACCTGATCGCGCTCGGCCCAGAGACCGAGCAGCGTCCATTGTCCGTCCGATAACGAAGCGGCTGCTTGCCGCCAATCTTCGTGGTTGATGACGGCGCGCGCCCACGGCGAGTGGTTCTCAACCTGTCGGCCCGCTCGGATAACGTCGCGCAGCTTGATCGCTGCTGGTGTGGTTTCTGTCATTTAGCCGAGCAGCTCCGCGACGTGTTGGAACCACGAAACCAGCAGCGGCGGGAGAAAGATGCCTGCGGCCAACACTACTGCGAGATGCGTAAACAGCGGTACATACGAGGCGCGGGAAGGAGCGTTGCTGCCAACGGCATCGCCGAAAGCCAAGCCGTTCAGGCGGTACAGCAGCGCACCGAGCGCGATCAGCAACCCGAGACCGAGCACTACGGCAAGAACCGGTGCGCGTGCGAAGGTGGAGGTGAGGATCAGGAATTCGCTCATGAAGATGCCGGTTGGCGGCAGGCCGACGATCGTGACCACCCCGAGCACCAAGCCCCATCCAAGGAGCGGATGCGATACCGTCAAGCCGCGGATGTCGTCCATCTTCTGAGTGCCCTTGACCTGCGCAATGTGGCCGACGGAAAAGAAGATCGCAGACTTGGTCAGACTGTGCATGATCATGTGCAGCAAACCCGCAAAATTGGCGAGCGGTCCGCCCATGCCGAAGGCGAAGCTGATGATGCCCATGTGCTCAATGGACGAGTAAGCGAACATCCTCTTGATATCGTCGCGGCGATAGAGCATGAAGGCGGCGAATACGACCGAAACCAGCCCCAGCGTGACCATCAGCGGTCCGGGTGCCAGCGCTCCAGAATTGGCAGACATCACCATCTTGAAGCGCAGCAGCGCGAACAGCGCGACATTGAGAAGCAATCCGGAGAGCACCGCCGAGATAGGTGTGGGGCCTTCGGCGTGCGCATCGGGAAGCCAGGCGTGAAGGGGCGCCAGGCCCACCTTCGTGCCGTAGCCCAGCAGCAAGAACACGAACGCGAGGTTGAGAAGCGCCGGATCGAAAGCGGAGGCTCGTTGCACCAGCACGCTCCACGCCATCGCTTCCAGCCCCTCGCCCAGAACCGAGCTCGACGCGAGATACACGAGGATCGTGCCGAAGAGCGCCAGAGCGATGCCGACGCTGCCCAGAATGAAATACTTCCAAGCGGCCTCGAGCGCTTCATGCGTGCGGTAGATCCCGACCATCAAGACGGTTGTGAGCGTCGCCAGCTCGACAGCAACCCACATCAGACCGACATTATTCGCGAGCAAGGCCAGGTTCATCGCGAACATGAGCGTCTGATACATCGCGTGATAGAAGCGCAGGTACGCATGCGTCAGACGGCCGGTCTCGAGCTCGTGCGCAATGTAACTTCCGCTGAACACGCTGGTGGTGAAGCCCACGAAGGTGTTGAGCACGATGAACACGACGTTCACATCGTCGACGATCAGGAACAAGCCCGGCTCCGGTCGCACCAGGAAAAGTGTGACCGCACAGATAAGGGTCAGCAGCGTCCCGAGCACGTTGAGCCGCGCAGTGGTCCGATCGTCGGGCAGGAATGCCAACAGCACGGCGCTCACCGCCGGAATGATGAGGATCGCCCTGACGACCAGAGAGCCAGGATCGCTCATGGCCGCTCTCCGCGGAAGCGGTCGAGCGCATGCAGGTCGACGGAATCGAAGCGCTCGCGAATCCGGAACAGGAAGATGCCGATTACGATCAGCGCGATGAGAATCGAGAAGGCGACACTGATCTCGACGACCAGCGGCATGCCCTTCGCGCCGGTCGCTGCGAGGATGAGCCCGTTCTCGATCGACATGAAACCGATCACCTGACCCACCGCATTGCGCCTGGACACCATCATCAGCAGGCCGAGCAGAATGACCGACAGCGCAAAGGCGAGGTCCTCGCGCACGAGTGTCCCCTCGGCGGTAGTGATCGGCAGCATCACCATGATCGAGAGGGCCACCAACCCGATGCCGCCCAGCATCGTTTGCCCGATGCCGACCACGTTTTCAATGTTGCGATGAATGCCCAGCCGCACGATGATCCGGTGCAGCACTATCGGAATCACGATCGCCTTGACGACGAGTGCGATCGCGGCAGTGATATACAGATGCGGCGCATTCTGGATATGCGCCTGCCACGCCACCGACACCGAGACCACGAAGGCATGCAGGGCGAAGATGTTGAGCAGGCTGAACATGCGATCCTGATAGAGCAGCATGAAGCTCACCAGAACCAGGCTGCCGGCGAACAGGTGCGCGACGTCGAGCGCGAAACTATCCATCAAGTGCCACGCGAAACGAAGAGAAGCAGCGCGGCGAGGAGGGCGAGCATCAGCGCGGCGCCGAGGAATTCGGAAACGCGGAAGACCCGCATCTTTGCGATCACCGTCTCGAACACGGCAAGCAGGAACCCACCGGCGGCGAGCTTGATCACGTACGCTGGCAGGCTGGCGGCGTAGGCTGCAAATCCCTCACCGGCGACCGCCACACCCCAAGGTGCAAACACGCAGCCGATGATCGAGAGATAGAGCAGCAGCTTGAGCGAGGCGGCCGCTTCGATCACCGCGAGATGCCGCCCGGAGTATTCGAGAATCATTGCCTCGTGCACCATCGTGAGCTCGAGGTGCGTCGCCGGATTGTCGACCGGAATGCGCGCGTTCTCGGCGATCGCAACCATCACCAGGCCGACGAGTGCCATCGCCAGCGACACGCGCAGTCCTACCGCGGGGCCCGCCATGTATGTCGCCACGGACGAAAGCTGCGTCGAGCCCGCCAGGAGCGAGAGGGTAAAAGCGATCATCAGCAGCGCCGGCTCGGCGAGCGACGCGATCATCATTTCGCGGCTCGAACCGATTCCGCCGAAGCTCGTGCCGACATCGAGGCCCGCCAGCGCCAGCATGAAGCGCGCGCTGCCCAGCAGCGCAACGATGGCGATCAGGTCAGCAGCCGGGCTGAACACAAGCCCGGTGGCGAAGGTCGGCACCAGCGCCGCCGCCACCCAGGTCGTGGCGAAGATCAAGTACGGCGCGGTGCGAAACACCCACGACGCGTTGTCCGCCAGCACAACCTCCTTGCGCAGCAGCTTGTGCAGATCGCGATAGGGCTGGATCAGATCGGGGCCGCGGCGGCGCAAGAGATGCGCCTTGATCTTGCGCACATAACCCGTCAGGAGCGGCGCCAGCAACAGGACCAGCAGCAACTGGCCAAGTTGAACGAGGATATCGAGAATCACTGCCATACGGCGAGTATCACCAAAAGCGCCACCAAGGCGCCGGACACCAGGGTCAGGTAGCCTCGGATCGTCAGGAACTGCACCCGGTTGAGCACGTCGGCAGTGATGCCGACCGCCTTGGCAACCGGCGCATACAGGGTGTCCCACAAAAGGTCGTGGAGATGGACGTGCAACCGCGCGGGCCGCGAGTCCCCGGGCTGCGGCATGTCGATCTCTTCGCGCGCACGAAACACCACCGATCCGAACACGCGTCGGATCGGTTGCGCAAAGCTGCCTGCAGTGTATTGAGTCGCGGCGCTGGCGTCCGGGAAGCCGCAGTCCCACGGAGCCGAGCGTCGGCTCGCGTGCGATGCCCAGCGATGAATGACGTACGCCGCAAGGCTCGCCGCGACGGCGATGAGAACGAACAATAGCAGCCCGTTGTAGGAGCTGCGGCTCTCGGCGATGGGGACGATCGTCAACCAGGCAAACGCGGATTGGCGGGGCATCTGCGCACCCACGAGCCCTTGAACCACAGGTGCGAGCGCATCGATGAAATAGGCGGGCAGAACGCCAGCAACGAGGCAAAGGACAACCAGAACGAACATCGCGCCCAATGACAAGCGATCGGTTTCCCGCGCGTCCTGCGCAAGGCTGGTTCGCGCCCGGCCGAGAAACGTGATTCCGAACGCCTTGACGAAGCACGCCGCTGCGAGGGCCGCCGAGAGCGCGAGCAGGCCACCTATGGCAGGCACAAGAAACTTCAGCACCCACTGCGGCAGCTGGGGGCTCAGCAGAATGGCCTGAAAGGTGAGCCACTCCGAGACGAAACCATTGAAGGGTGGGAGCGCTGAGATTGCCGCCGAGCCGATCAGAAAGGCGAACGCGGTGTAGGGCATGCGATGGATCAGCCCGCCCAGCCGCTCCATGTCGCGCTCGCCAGTCGATCTAAGGACGGCGCCCGAGCCAAAGAAGAGCAGGCTCTTGAATACCGAATGATTGAAGACGTGGAACAGCGCCGCGGTCGTCGCCAGTGCGGCGGCCCCACGCATGTCGTTGGCCGCGAACGCCAGGCCCAAACCCAGCCCGATGAAAATGATGCCGATGTTCTCAACCGTGTGATAGGCAAGCAGACGCTTGAGATCGTGCTCCATCAACGCATGCAGGACGCCGAGAACTGCGCTTGCGCCGCCGAAGAGAAGCACCACGCCGCCGGACCACCAGGTGGGTGGTCCCATCAGGTCGAAGGCAATGCGCACGAACCCGTATACCGCGACCTTGGTCATGACGCCGCTCATGAGTGCCGACACGTGGCTCGGCGCGGCGGGATGGGCAAGCGGCAACCAGACATGAAGCGGCACGAGCCCCGCCTTGGAGCCCGCACCGAGCAATGTCAGCGCGAGCACTGCGGTGGCAACAGTCGTGGAGAGCTGCGTATTGCGGATCGCATCGAACGTGTAACTGCCCGCCGGCCCCGCCAATAGGCCGAAGGCCAGAAGCAGAGAAAGCGTGCCGAGGCTCGCCATAAGCAAGTAGATATAACCGGCACGCGCGTTACCGGGCTGACGATGGTGAGCCATGACCAGCGCCCACGACGTGAGCGACATGAACTCCCAGGCCATCAGGAACGTGAACGCGTCGTCGGCGAGCACGACCAGATTCATCCCGCCGAGGAACGCGGGGAAGAACGGAAGCACGCGACCCGCTTCCTCTTCGTGGCGACCATAGCCGAGGCCGTACAGGCTCGCTGTTGCGCCGCCGAGGTTCACAACCACGAGGAAGGCCGCGGCCAACGCATCGAGCCGGAAGTGCGCGCCCAGCCATGGCAAGCCGATTGGCAGACTCACGGTCGGCGTCGCGGCGGGGTCGACCAGAAGCGTCCACACGGCCATGCACAACGCAACCATCGAAACGACAAGTGCGACCGCGTAGACGAAAGTACTCGTGCTGCCGCGACGCGCGCCTGCGACCGCTGCCGCGCCAGTTGCGAACAGTGTCAGAACGCCCCACAGCACGACGTCGAGCGCCATCAAACGCTGCCTTGGTTGGCCGTAGCGCTGAACCGTGAGACTGAGATGCGGCGCACGAGGTCAACGTCCTTTCAAGCGGATGCCTCGTCCGCCTTTTTCGCTCATCGCACCTTCATTGATGAGCTCGACGCCCGCAGCCTCGAGCGCGGCAATGAGTTTCATCAAGGAGTCGACATTGCCGCGGATCACGCCCTCGCTCGCCTCCATGCGCTGAATGGTTGGCAGCGACAATCCGGAGGCGGCGGCCAACTCTCTCTGGTCCATCCCCACGAGTGCTCGCGCCGCTCGGAGTTGCGCTGCCGTGATCATGGTTAAGACGTGGATAT
>VBCY01000499.1 GCA_005882995.1 Betaproteobacteria bacterium | reverse complement strand
CTTACGACGCCTCATGGACACGAAATTCTATTCGTGGGATCGGGAGGCATTTTTCGCTACGCCAAGGCATCCGATGCGAGGCGGAACCTGCACCGGGAGCTTACGGTGATCCTGACCCCACACACGGCCTGTCCACCATCGCGGTTTGGAACGGGGCCGCGCTGGTTGTATGGACTCAAGCGTGCAGTCAAATCGGCGCTTGGCTGGCGAACATCGGACCTTTACGATCTTGCGACGTGGACCGAATGGCGTCGAACGCATTGACATGAAGCCTTTTGGGCCGCCTTTGCGATGAGCGGTGGAGTGCTCGGCTGGTTCGGTGAGCCAGACATTTCTGCGTCAGTGCTCGAAAGCATGGCGGCCGAAGGCCCGACGCTGGAGAACGCCATCCTGTTATCGCATACCGCCTCGAGCTTTGCAGTTGGCGCGAGCGGATTGGAACGCACCACGGCCATGGTGCGCGCAAACGGGTTGATCCTAGCGCTCCATGGACACCCGTTTTGGAAGTCAGCAGGCAAACGTCATGTACTGATCTCGGATGTCGCAGCCCTCTTTCTCGACGCCTATAAGGAGCAGGACGCCGAAGCCCTAAAAGCGCTCCACGGTGACTACTCGCTTGCGCTTGTGGATCCAGAGAGACGGCGACTCGTGCTCGCCGTGGACCGCATGAGCGTGCGCAACATCGTTTATGCGGTCTTCGATCAATCGATCGCGTTCGGTCCGACGTGTGATGCCATTTCTCGGCATCCCGCGATACGGCGGTCCATCGATGATCAGCAGATCTATAGCTACTTGTACTTCCATGTGGTCCCTGGGCCCTCCACCATCTTTCGCGGACAGCACCGGGTTCCATCGGGACACTTCATCGATTTTCGTGACGGATCGCTTGACATTCGCCCCCATTGGCCAGCGTCGTTCGACGAGAACAACGGGGATGGTTTCCCGACGCTCAAGCACAAGTTCCGCGGCGCTCTGGAACAAGCCGTCCTCACCGCAGGAGCGGGAGAACGCTGCGGGACGTTTCTAAGTGGCGGCACAGACAGCTCGACAATTGCTGGACTGCTGGGACTAACTGGCCGCGGGCCAACGGCCACTTTTTCGATTGGCTTTGCCGAGGATGCTTACGATGAGATGCGCTATGCCCGCATAGCCTCCCGGCACTTCAATACCCAGCAGCATGAGTATTACGTCACTCCCGACGATGTCCTGGAAGCGGTGCCGCGCATCGCCGATAGCTACGATCAGCCGTTTGGAAATGCATCAGCTATCCCTACGTACTACTGCGCCAAATTGGCGAAGAGCTGCGGTATCGACCGCATGCTGGGAGGAGACGGCGGCGACGAGCTTTTTGGTGGTAATTCACGCTACGCGAGACAACGGCAATTTGCGCGCTTCGAGGAATTGCCCCGGCCGGTACGCCGGGGCATGTTGATGATGCTCCGCGTTTTGCCGTCAGTGGCCGACCACGCGACGTTGCTGAGAAAGGCACGAAACTACGTCGCTCAGGCCTCACTGCCGATGCCGGATCGCGGCGAAAGCTACAACCTACTGTTGCGGCTCGGTCCCGAAAATGTGTTGACGTCGGAATTTCTGGAAGGAATCGACCGTGACGCCCCGCTTCGGAGTTTGCGCGAAGTCTATGCGGCAACCACGGCCAAGAGCCTCATTAACCGAATGCTCGCGCTCGACTTCAAATTCACCCTTGCCGACAGCGATCTACCGAAGGTGACCAGGATGTGCGAGCTGGCCGGCGTCGACGTTGTCTTTCCAATGTTGGATGATGACCTTATCGATTTCGCGGCACGCCTCGCACCTGACCAGAAGCTGCACGGCACGCGGCTACGTCACTTCTTTAAAGAGGCGCTTAAAGATTTTCTGCCCCCGGAGACCATCGCTAAGGAAAAGCACGGTTTCGGGCTGCCGGTCGGCGTCTGGTTTCACCGCCATAGCGGACTGCGCGCAATGGCAGGAGATCATTTGCTTTCTCTTCGCCGGCGCAACATCGTTCGCGGGACTTTCATCGATCGCCTTCTGGACGAGCACCTGGGCGTCCATCCGGGCTACTACGGGATCATGGTCTGGGTGCTTCTGATGCTCGAATTGTGGTTCGAGCGTAAGGCGACGAATTGAGTCTGGTGCCCAGCTAACGCTGTCGGGAAGCGCCATCTCCATGGATGCTCGATGTCAGTAAAAGTGATGCTCCGCGGGGAACTCTGGAGCCAGCACGGGCCGACCAGCGCGCGTGGCTTGGCCTTTGATTCATCTGGCCGGATGCTGTCAGGCGCCGATCTCGCGCCCATTTTCGACGGTCTCACTAATCGAGAAGCCTGGCTGAGCACAGCCGCTGCACTGAACGGATGTTTCGCGGCGGTCAGAGTCGACAATACTGAAATCCGCGCATGCGTCGATCGTCTCCGCACCTATCCACTCTTCGTTGCCCTTGAAGGAGGAGACGTCCTGGTATCCGACGACCCCGCACGTGTGGCGGGCAGCATGTCTGATATTC
>VBCY01000498.1 GCA_005882995.1 Betaproteobacteria bacterium | reverse complement strand
TCCATGCGTTGCGACCGACATCGGCGACAGCTCCGCGATTATCGGCGACACGGGAAGGGTGGTAGCGCCTCGCGATCCCGCGGCTCTGGCAGCGGCAATCGGAGAACTCGTGGTTGCGGGTCGTGAACACCGGCGCGCGCTCGGCGCGGCGGCGCGGAGACGCATCGAGGAACGTTACTCGATCGGCAGCATCGTGTCGCAATACGAGGCGCTCTATGAAACGCTGCCGCAACACCCCGTGGCGGCACGAAAAGCGACCGCGGGCATGCCGGCCGCAGATCACTGAACGCCGGAGCGAAGCGATCCATCATGTGCGGAATCACCGGTTTTGCCCTCTCCAATCCTTCGTGGCCCGCTGATCGCTTGACGGCCACCGTGCTCGCACAGGCGCGCGCCGTTGCTCATCGTGGCCCGGATGACGAAGGGAGCTGGGTCGATCCTGCATGCGGCGTCGCGGTCGGTCATCGCCGACTTTCAATCGTCGACCTCTCGCCTGCCGGCCATCAACCCATGGCCTCGCACGACGGACGATATGTGATCGTCCTCAATGGCGAGATATACAACCACCGCGAGCTTCGCGGGCAGTTGGAGCAGGAAACGTCCGGAGAAAAATCGGTCTCCGCATGGCGCGGCCATTCCGACACCGAAGTATTGCTCGAGGCCATCTCGCGATGGGGCATCGACGAAGCGCTCAAGCGTGTGGTGGGAATGTTCGCGATGGCGGTCTGGGATCGCGCCGAGCGAAAGCTCACGCTTGCTCGGGATCGCGTCGGTGAAAAGCCTCTCCACTGTGGATTCGTCGGTGGAGCGCTGGTGTTCGGTTCGGAGCTCAAGGCACTCGCCACGCACCCAGGGTGGCGCGGTGATATCGACCGTGAAGCACTCACCTCCTATCTGCGATTCGCTTATGTTCCGCATGCGCGCTCGATCTATCGTGGCGTTCTCAAGCTGCTTCCGGGCACCACCGTAACGTTCGGGCAACCGGAGCTCGCTCGGCAGACGCTCCCCGAGCCCCTGAGCTACTGGTCGGCAACTGAAGTCATTGCGGCGGCGAAGCGCGATCCATTTCGTGGAACCGAGACAGAGGCTATCGACGAGCTCGATCGGCTGCTGCGGGAAAGCATTCGCGGGCAGATGCTCGCCGACGTGCCACTCGGGGCGCTTCTTTCCGGAGGAATCGATTCGTCGACCGTCGTTGCGCTGATGCAGGCGCAGAGTGAACGCCCGGTGCGCACGTTCACTATCGGTTTCCATGAGGAGGGTTACAACGAGGCCGAACAGGCGAAGGCGGTCGCTCGTCACCTGGGGACCGATCACACAGAGCTCTACCTCACGCCGAAGCAGGCGATGGACGTGATTCCGCGGTTGCCTCATCTCTACGACGAACCCTTCGCGGACTCTTCGCAGATTCCCACTTTCCTGGTCGCCGAGCTCGCACGCCGGCACGTGACCGTGAGCCTCTCCGGAGACGCCGGAGACGAATTGTTCGGCGGCTATAACCGCTACTTCGTCGGACAACGCGTATGGAACCGCATCGGAGCAGTTCCGCTCGGCTTGCGTGCCGCTACCGCGGCGATGCTGCGCGCGCCGGCGCCGCGTACCTGGGACCGCGTCCTATCGCCGCTTTCCGTCCTGTTGCCAAAGGATTCGCGCGTGCGTCTTCCGGGTGACAAGCTGCACAAGCTGGCGCGAATGCTTACCGCGCCTTCGGCCGAAGCGTTCTACGTCCGGCTGGTCTCGCAGATCGCCGAGCCCGAAACCGTGGCCGTACAGGGAGAAGAGTCGCCGAGCATGCTGTCGTCGCCCGAAGCGTGGCCGGGGCTCGACGACTTCACCGAGCGAATGATGTATCTCGATCTGGTGAGCTATCTGCCGGACGACATCCTAGTAGAGGTCGACCGCGCGGCCATGGGGGTGAGCCTGGAGACCCGCGTTCCGCTGCTCGATCATCGCGTCGTGGAATTCGCGTGGCGGCTGCCACTCTCGATGAAGATCCGTGATGGACGTGGAAAGCATGTTCTGCGGAAGTTGCTTTACCGTTACGTCCCGAACGCGCTGGTCGATCGCCCTAAGATGGGCTTTGGCGTGCCGATCGACGCCTGGCTGCGCGGGCCGCTACGCGACTGGGCAGAAGCGCTCCTCGATCCGGTGCGCTTGTCTGCTGCGGGGTACCTGCGTTCCGATCCCATCCGTGAAAAATGGAATGAGCACCAATCCGGGCGGCGCAACTGGTCGTACTGGCTGTGGACCGTGCTGATGTTCCAGGCGTGGCTGGAAGCGCAATCGGGAAGTGCAAGCAAGATGAGCAAAGCGTCATACGGCATCGATGGCGGACGATCACGTGTTGCGTGAGGTGGTCACGCTCTGCAGCCGGACGGGACAAACCGCTATGTAAGGTACGTGTTGTACTGACTCGACTGCACAGGACATACTTAATGCGGTTCGCATAATAAATAGGCGGCAATTGGGGTTAGCCGCCGGTCAAGGTCAGTCGTGTTGCCTTTGCTTGGGTGCCGCAGAACCTGGACTGAAATCACAAAGTGCACGAGCCGTTCACCGGCCACACCAGACGTTCCTGCGACTCCTCGGCGGATGCATGCGGAAGTTCGATTCTTGTCGTGCACGATCGGGGCCCGGCACCAGCCGGGAAGCGATAGCAGTCCTTCAACGGGAGATTCATAATGAGTCAAGGAAACAGGAGCTGGGTGGTAGCGGTTGTGCTGGCGCTGGCGACCAATGTCGCCGCGGCGGCAGCGCTCAACGACGGTGACAAGGCGCCAGCGGCGCTCAGTGCAGCAACGCTGGCGAAGTTCTATCCGACGCCTCTCGCATCATCGCCGGTCGGCGTGATCGAGGATCAGGCGGTGTGGCAGGCCAAGGTGCAGGGCTTGATAACAGCCTCCCCGCAGTGGCTCCAGCAAAACGTGCTTGCCTCGCAGACGAGGTCGGAATTCATGGCGAACCTCGGACTGCTGGAGCAGATGCAGAAAGGGTCCATGGACCACGGTGCTGTCGCACTTAAGAGTCTGGCCAAGGACGGAAAGGTGGGAACAAAAGCTCTGGATGCGAACAGCCCTCTCGGCTCAGGCAATGGCGACCTTGTCTACACGGCGCTGCCTCCGTGCCGGATCATGGACTCTCGGACGGGAGGTGGTGGGCTCTCGAACCCCCTTGTGGGAAATCATCTCTATTCGATTCCCGGGTTCACCAGCACGAACTGGGGCCTCTATGGTGGAAACTCGGGCTCCAATTGCGGCCTCACCAGCAGCGTCGGAAGCAACATCTGGGCAGTAGCCCTCGTGATCACGATTCTCAATCCCAACTTCGACGCTTACCTTGGCGTGTCTGATAGCAGCACCCTAGCGACGGTGCTGTCGACCGTCGCGCTGAATTACACTCACGGCCAGGGTTTATCGACGGTGTACATCGTTCCACAGATCTCCGGCAACACGATCTTCTTCGCCATGCCCTCGGCACTTACCGCCAACATCATCTTTGACGTCATCGGCTACTTTGCCGTTTCGGAGGCGACGCCGCTGGATTGCATTTCTACTGCGGAAGTTGACTCTACGGTCGCGAACGGCGCGAACTGGAGCTTCAACGCGACCGCGTGCCCCTCGGGTTACACGCGGGTCGAAATCGGCTGTCGCGCCGATTTCTTCAACAGTTCAGTGTTTGCAAGTAACGGCTTCACGCCTGGCGCAAATGCCGACTGCCAAGCCACGAATACGTTCGGCGGCAGTCAAACGATGCACGCCTCGTCGCGATGCTGCCGAGTCCCCGGGAGATGAACGGAGGCAGCTAACACTTCGCAATACCACCATGACCACGGCCCCTGGGCGTGTCCCAGGGGCTTTTTCTTTGTGGGCAACCCGAGCTCGATCTACAAATGAGTGCCGTGCGGCACCGATGTCCTGACCGACGGAAGGTGCGATTCATTGCGCCTCTGCTCCCTCGAGCACATACTCCTTAGCATCTCAACTACAGCGGCAATGGGAGGATTGCTGCGATTCGGAGCACGAAAATGGCAACAAGACCATGGAAATGGATTTTTGCCGTGGTGCTGGGATTAGTGGCGAACGTTGCCGTGCCCGCTTCACTACCGGTGAACGATGCAGACAACCCACCCGGAGCGATCGATGCGTCGGCGATGATGAAGTTCTACCCGATGCCGCTCGCGACCTCGCCTGCCGGTGTGATTGAAGATCGGCAGGTCTGGCTGGCCAAGGTTCAGGGTTTGGTCGCCGACGCGCCCGGCTGGCTGCAGCAGAACGTCCTTTCCTCGCGCAGCAAAGCGGAGTTCTCTGCAAATCTCTCGCTGATGCAGCATATGCAGAGGGGATCGCTGGACGAGGCGGGACTTGCGCTCAAAAGTCTGGCGAAGGGCGGAAAGGTCGGAACCAAGGCACTTGGCGACACTGCCAACCTGGTTTACCGAGAGGTGCCGCCGTGCCGCATCATGGATTCGCGCAATGCGCTGGGCGGTAGCGGCGTGCAAGGGCCGCTCTCCGGCAACGTGCTCTATCACGTTCCGGGGTACATCACGGCGGGCTCCAATTGGGGCTTGTACGGCGGCAACGGTAGCTCCGATTGCGGGCTCAACTCGAGCTACGGGAGCAGTATTTCCGCGGTC
>VBCY01000497.1 GCA_005882995.1 Betaproteobacteria bacterium | reverse complement strand
GAAAGCGAATGCCATTTGCGAGCGCGTAATCGGGACAACGCGACGTGAGTGCTTAGACTGGATGATTCCGATGTCGGAGTCGCATTTACGTGCGATTCTCAAATGTTGGATGACGCATTACAACCGAGGGCGACCTCACAGCGCGCTAGGGCCTGGCGTACCGGATCCGCCACCAGAACGCGCGGTCGTCCCGAGGTCGGAGTTCCGCCATCGGTTGGCGGCGGATGCGCTCGTCATGGTGAAATCGGTCTTGGGAGGATTGCATCACGAGTATTGGCTTGCGACGGCGCGGGCCAGTACGTAGTTGGCTGCCGCGAACGGTCGAACTGAAGAGGTCGTACTATGAGTCAAGGGGTCAGTTGCCAATGGCGGCTTGACTCAAACCCGGAGCTCTCCGGAAAAACTCGAGCGGTTCACGGTGGCGGTAAACGTGGGGCGGCGGCAGCACGACAGCGGCGAGGCGGTCGAGTAGCTGCAGCGGCGTCACGCGCAGCGGACCTTTCGCGGCCCGACCGGTTTATTTATGATGACAGGAACGGCGCGCACCTAGTTCGCCGGCGCCGCAGGAGTCATCGATGTCCGTCACTGTTCCTAACGTCATTGGCATGGGCCGCACGGCGGCCGAAGCCGCGCTCGACGCGAAGCTGTTGCGCCACATGGCGAGGTTTCCGTTCTCCGCCGGAGGCGACGGCAGCGCTTCGGCGCAGATCCCTGGCGCCGGATCGCAGGTGCCCGCCTACTCAGTGGTGGCAGTCGACTTTCCGAGCCCGCTCGGCCCGCTCCCCGACAGCCCAGTCGAGGGGCCGACGCTTCGCCCGGGCACTTATCAGGGCCGGATCACGAGCGTGACGGCCGGCAACCCGTGGGGCTTGGGCCAGGGCGCTTGGGTCAACCTCGACACGCAGCTCAACGGCCATGCCTCGAGCCTGAGCGCAACGCTGTACTTCGACGCCGTGGACGCCCCGTCGGCAGCGGTCGACCGCACCGAGTGGATGCGCCGCGGCGCGATGCTCGGCGCGGCACAGCGTGCGTTCACGAACGCCCACACCGTGCGGCTCGTCATCGCGAGCGACCTCTCCGTCCAGAGCATCGAGCTGTTCCTGTAGGCGGACGCGACGCCATGCCTTGCTCCGGCGGAGTGGTCAGCTGGCAGGCCAATGCCCTGGTCGAGGACCTGCTGTTCGTGCACCCGTTTCGCAGCGCGTCGCTCTATCGCCCCGCGAGCCGGCCCGAGCTCGTCTCGGCGGTCGTGCA
Organism: Betaproteobacteria bacterium; assembly: GCA_005882995.1. GTDB lineage: Bacteria > Pseudomonadota > Gammaproteobacteria > Burkholderiales > Casimicrobiaceae > PALSA-1003. The sequence continues at coordinate 1,359 of VBCY01000497.1, read as the reverse complement.
GTCAGCGCGCGCCGGCCATAGCATGCGCGCCCAGGGGACGAACTGGTCGCTCTCGGAGGCCGGCGTCGCGCAGGACGTGGTCGACACCAGCGGCTTGGCGCTGCACGTCAGTCGGCCGTACCCGCCGTCGGGGCGGCCGCTGGCGTGGAACCGGCTGCGCGACAACGGCACCGACTTCTTGCAACGCGCCTGCACTGGCCGCCCCGAGACGATCGGCCGGCACTACTCCGACAATGGGAGATGGCGCCGGCCAGTCGCTGATCGGCGCCATCTCCACCGGCACCCACGGCGGCGACCTGCGCGTGCCGCCGCTGGTCGAATGGATCCGCGCGCTGCACCTCGTGAGCGCGAGCGGCCGCGAGTGGTGGGTGACGCCGGCTAAGAGCGCATTCGGCGCCGCCGCCCTCGTCACCGCCCTGCCCGGCTGGTGCCCCGACGCACGCCTGATCGCCGACGACGATGCGTTCGACGCGGTGCGCCTCGGCGTCGGCCGGATGGGCGTCGTGTATTCGGTAGTTCTGGAAGTCGTCGAGCAGTACACGCTGATCGAGACCAACTTCGAGTACCGCTGGAGCGAACTTAAGCCGAAGCTGGCGACCAGCCGCCTGCTACCGAGCGGCGAGACCGGCGTCTTCCACGAGCCGCTGCAGGACTTGGATGGTGGCTTCTTTCGCACCGAGGTGCTGCGCCGCACCCAGTACCCAGCCGTGGTGCAGAACCCCGAGTTCACCTACGTGGCTGGGCCTGGCTGGCCGAACGTGCCGGGCTACTTCGCCGCGCACCCCGAAATCTATGCGCCGCTGCTCGGCCGGCTCGGGCTGAGCGGGCTCGCTGACGACCTGCGCGGCGGGGCGGTGATGCCGCTGCACCATCTGAACATCGCGATTGCGCTGCCGAGCCCCGGGCGCTGCTGGGTGCGCAGGCGCTGGAAGCGGACCGAGCCGGTGCGCGACTTCAAGGTGCAGCCTGACCCTGCCGACGAGCTCACCAAGGCCATCAAGGCGAACCTGAAGAACCCGCCGGGGGTCGTCGACGCGCTGAAATCCCAGCTCGAGATCGATCCGGTTCTCGACTGCCTCGGCTGGGCAACGCACAGCGAGCAGTGGGAGCGGCTCCAGTGGTATCTCGACGACGAGATCGAGCACATCGCGCAGCAACACCTGGCCATCGGCGCCACCGTGTTCGAGGCGATCCTGATCGTGCTCCACCAAATCGCGACCGACCCGGTGCTCGACACGCGAGCGGAGGTGTCGGAGAAGGTGGCCGACATCATCGGCAAGGGCGGCTACGGCCGGTTGATCCGCGCGGGCAAGGCGAGCGGCGCGAAGCACCAAAACATACTCGACGCCCACGACTACG
>VBCY01000011.1 GCA_005882995.1 Betaproteobacteria bacterium | reverse complement strand
GTGTCTACCTGTTTCACCACCCGGGCCGCCACCATTCTAGCGCGCCGATAGCGACCCGCGTTTCGCAGAACTTGGAGTGAGCTTAGACTTGCCCGTTGCTTGGTGCGCCTGATTGCTTCCTGCAACCACAGTTTCTCGCCGAGAACCCGATTCGCATAGGCGTTGCTTGCATCGCTGGAAGCGCCGTTGTAGAGCTGCAAACCGGCAATCTCGTTCCCGCCGCGAGAAATGTATTCCTTGAGGATTTTCGCGCCGAGGCGGATGTTCATGTGAGGCTCGAGCACCGCTGCCCGTTCCGCGGCGTCCAGCTTGTCGGCGTGATACCGCGGGATGACTTGCATCAGCCCGACGGCGCCTCCGTCGCTCTGCGCGATCGGATTGAACCGCGATTCCACTGCGATGATGGCCACAAGCAGCAGTGGGTCGACGTCGTTCTTGAGCCCTTCCCCGTACGCCACTGCGACCACGCCACGGGTCGCTTCCTCCGAGACCCTGTATTTCCTGGAGACGGCTGCGGCAAGAGCGTCCATGATCTCCGTGCGCGGGAGCGCCCGGTGAGAAGACCCATAAGCGGCTGCTCGCAACGCGGGAGGGTGCGCCGCCGGCTCCGCGAGCGTGGACTTGAACATGACCCAACCTGAGAGCAGAAGCACGGACAGGAAGGCAATCGCGACAAAAATGCCGCGCTCGTGGTATTCGAAATAGCCCGTCTGATCCAAAGGTCCTACGATCGGACGGCTGACGGCCACGTCGCCCCTATCGCCGCTTGCGCGGGCATCATGCCCGCTGAAGGCGTCCTTGTGTGGGGCCCTGAGAAGCCCCGAGCGCCAGGGGCATTTCTAAAGACACCATGCTGCAGCGCGGTAGGGCCAGCCACTTAGCCAGCCACATAGCGGCCGACCCTAGGATGTGGGCTATTGTGAACTATCCGCGCGGTCGTCCTTATAACGGTTTGTTTTATAAGTCTTAATATTCAATTGCTTCTTATGTGTTTTCAGAACTGCTGGGCAATTCATTCCTTTGATTTAAAAGAACATATTAAGACTTTCGGTGCCGGATCATATTGCATTGCACAAAACGCTCATATTGCATTGCACAAAAAACCCGTTGACACCGCCTTGGGCGCAACTCATAATCCAATTGTGCAATGCAGCAATCCATGAAGCGGTTGTCGCTGGAACCACAGACGGCCGCAATGTGACTCAACCCAAGACGAAAGGAGCGATCATGTACAAAGGAACTGAGCAGTTTGCCGAAATCAACAAAGCGGGATACGCCAATGCGGTCAAGCTGGCTTCCCTGTCGCTGGACAAGGCGGAGCGGCTGACCAAGCTCAATCTGCAAGCGGCCAAGGTGGCGCTGGAGCAAGGTGTGGAGGCGGCCAACACGGTCGCCGGGATCAAGGACGTGCAGGAGCTGGTAGCGGTGCGTGCCAAGCTCACGGAAGCCGGCGTGCAAAGCGCGCTGGGGTACTCGCGTGGCGTCTATCAGATCGTCTCGGAAGCGCAAGCCGACATCTCGGCGCTGGCCGAGGAAGCATGGGCTGCGTACACCAAGGGCTTTGCGGCCTGGGTGGAGAAGGCCGCGAAGGATGCGCCTGCCGGTTCTGACGTGGCGGTGACGGCGCTGAAATCGACGGTAGCGGCGACGACCGCGGCCTTCGACCAGTTCTCCAAGGCGACCAAGCAAGTGGTGAGCTTTGCCGACGCCTCGGTGCGCGCTGCAACGGCCAACGCCGAAAGCATCGCCAAGGCGACGACCAAGGCACGCAAGGTCGCCTAAGGAATACTCGGCGATACCGGTGCGGCCCGCGACTAGCGGATCGACCCGCTCCTGAAAGGGTAACGCCTTCTGTGTCTCTTTCCTCCTCCTAAGAGATACAGCCTCGCCCCGCGGGTTCAACCTGCGGGGCTTTTTTGTCCCTGTTTATTGGCTTTGCCAAGTTGCGTGCGGCTCAACGGCGGCTCGGACCGAACTTGATGTGAATGTTCTTCTGCTGCGTGAACGACAGCAGCTCTTCGAGGCACTCCTCGCGCCCGAATCCCGAACGCTTCACGCCTCCGAATGGCGCACCCAGGAAATGTTTGCCGACCTCATTGATCCAGACGTAACCGACACGGACCGCGGCCGCGGCGCGATGCGCCGTGGACAGGTCGTTGGTCCAGATCGAGCAAGTGAGCCCGTAGTCGACGGCGTTGACGGCAGCGAGCATCTGCGCCTCATCCGACCACCGGAGCACTGACAGCACCGGCCCGAAGATTTCTTCTCTTGCGATCCTCATGTCGGGAGTCACATCGACGAAGACCGTCGGCTCGATAAAAAAGCCGCCCGCAAGCCGCGCGTCGGCGGGCCGGCCGCCTCCGCAAAGAAGGCGAGCCCCCTCACTCTTGCCGATTTCGATATATCCCACAACGCGCTCGAGTTGCTCGCGGCTCACGATTGCGCCCATAGTCGTCGCTGGATCGGTCGCGATGCCGGGTTTGAAAGAGTTGACGCGCGATCTGATCCGCTTGATCACGGCGTCATGGATCGATTCGTGCACGAAGGCGCGGCTGGTCGAACCGCAAGATTGGCCACACCACGTGAAGTTCATACCGCCGACCGTCGCAGCGGCGACTTCATCGGGTTCCCCGTCAGCGTAGGCAATCAACGCGTTCTTGCCGCCGAGCTCGAGCAACAATGGCTTGACGGTTTCGCTCGCGGCTCGCATCACCGCACGCCCCGCGGCGACGCTGCCGATGATCGCCACCATGGCAACATCGCGATGCGATGCAAGCGACGCGCCGGTATCGCGATCTCCGGGAATCACGCTGAACACCCCTGGCGGAAAGAGATCGCCGATCAACTCGGCGAGGCGCAGTGCCGAGAGCGGCGCCTGATCGGGGGGCTTGAGCACGATGGCATTGCCGGCCGCGAGAGGCGCGGCGGATTTCCCGGCTGCAAACATGAACGGGTGGTTGAACGGCACGATGCGAGCCACCACGCCGACGGGCTCGCGCACCGAGAAGTTGACGACATCGGGACCCATGGGGATCGATGCGCCCTTGATCTCGGTCACCAGTCCCGCGAAGAAATCGATTTGCGCGGCGGCGACTTTCGCGTCGCTCGCCATTTCCCGCACCGGATTGCCGCAGCTTGCGGCATCGATGAGCGCGAGCTCGTCGCCGTGCCGGCGCACTCGCGTGGCAGCTTCACGCAGGATGCGCGAACGTTCGAGTGGCGTCACCGCCCGCCACGTTTCAAAGCCAAGCTGGGCCCCGGCAACGGCCGCGTTTACGTCATCGGCGCCGGCGACGGCGACATCGACCAGTGCTTGACCCGTGCTGGGGTTGATCACCGTCACGAAGCGCCGGGAGATCGGCTCATGCCAATCGCCGCCGTAGTAGACGCCGCAATGGGAAGGCAGCGGCAACGAGGAATTCACGAGTTGCGCGAGCGCGCGAGCCGGCCGATCAATGCGTTGGCGGCGACAGCCAGCATGAACAACACGATGATCAAGGCATACATGCGCGGCATGTCAAAAGTCGAATAGGCCTGAATGATGAGGTAACCGAGCCCGCGGTTGGAGAGTTTGGTCTGCGCGAGCAGCGTACCGATGATCGCGACGCCAAGCCCGAGGCGCATTCCGTTCACCAGGGGTCCACGCATCGCCGGCAGGTAAATCTTGGTGGCCATTTGCCAGGTGCTGGCGCGAAAGCTCAAGCCAACTCGGATGAGCACGCGGTCGATCTGACGTATGCCCGATGCGGCGCTGATCGCGATCGGAAAGAAGCAGGAAATCGCTCCCATGGCAATCTTCGACCCGGAGCCTACGCCGAACCACATGATCATCACCGGAAAGAAAATGATCTTCGGCGTCGGTCCGAGATAGTAGACCAGCGATTCGTAGGCGCGCGACAGGAAGCGATTGGCTCCAAGCAGGATACCTACGGCGAGACCGCCAGCACCGCCGATAATGAGCGCAACACCGATTTCAGCCGCGGTCACCCCAAGGTTAAAGTAGAAATCCGCGGCAGTGAGAAGACGGAAGACCGCGCTGCATATCGCCTGGAGCGAAGGCACGACGTCGCGGAACAGCAGTCCGGATAGCGCGAGCGCCTCCCATGCCGCAAGCGTCGCGACGATGATGACGGTACGCACCATGGTCACACTTCGCGTAGCGGCAGCGGCATGCGCCTGATTCATTGGATCGGCCTCAGCCAGCGCTCGATCCGCTCCGTTAGATCGAAGAAGACGATGCTCACTGCAACGACAAAACAGATCGCTCCGTAAGTCCCGGGCAGATCGTAGCGTTCGGCCAACTCGTTGATGAGCTGTCCGAGTCCGCCGAAGTTGATCAGAAACTCGACTCCCACGATGTTGATCATGGCGAAGATCAATCCGAGCTTGAGCCCCACGAACACCGACGGCAAAGCGGCGGGCAGAAGGACCTTCCAGAACTGTTGACTGCGGTTGAGGCGGAAGCTGCGAGCGACATCGATCAGCACCTTACGCGTTCCCGAGAGGCCCTCGACGGTTTTCAAAATCACCGGCGCGAGTCCCGCCGCAAATCCCATCATCACGATGGTCGTGGCGCTTCTTCCGAAAATCACCAGGAATAGCGGGTACATGAGCACGATGGGCGCGGCCGCCATGGCAGCGACCCAGGTTTCACAGGCCAGGCGAAGAACACGAAAGCGGTAGAGGAGAGCGCCCAGCGCGATGCCGATTCCGGCCAACATCAGGCTGGCCCAGAGGATCTCCTGGGTAGTCTGCCAGAAACGATGCAGGACGTTTTCTTCGGCGATGATACGCGGCACGGCGGCCGCGATCTCAGAGGGAAGCGGCACGATGAATCGATTGATCAGCCCAGCCCGGATGAGCAGCTCGACAACGCCCAAGGCCACCACCACGCTGCCGATTCCGAAGGCGCGGGCCGCCATGGCAGAGTTCGCGAAGCGCGCGCGGGTCATCGATCCGACCGAGCGCGTAGAACACGGTTTTCGTCGTCACGGATTCCTCTGCTCGCCTCCTCGCGCAGATCGTGCCAGATCTCCGCGACGTAACGGCCGAATGCGTCGCTGCTCACCACCTCGGAATCGCGAGGATGCGGCAGATCGATGTCAATCTCGCGTTTGAGCTTGCCGGGCCGATAGGTCATCACCAGGACGCGGTCGGAGAGCTGCACCGCTTCGGTGAGGTTGTGGGTGATCAACAGCGTCGTCTGCCTGAGCTGCTGCTGGATCTGCAGCACTCTGTCGCCGAGCAGCAGCCGAGTCTGCTCGTCGAGCGCTGCGAAGGGCTCGTCCATGAGCAGGATACGCGGCTCCGAGGCGAGCGTGCGGGCGAGCGCCACGCGCTGACGCATCCCGCCGGAGAGCTCCGCAGGATACCGCCGCTCAAAGCCCTCCAGCCCGACCATCGACACAAAGTGTTGCGCGCGCTCCAGCCGCTCACTCGTCGCGAGGCCCGAGATCTCGAGCGGAAAAGCCACGTTGTCGAGTACGGTGCGCCAGGGAAAGGTTGACTCTTCCTGGAACACCATGCCGATCGCGGGATGCGTTCCGTGGATGATGTCTCCAGAGACCTTTACCTGTCCCTCGTAGTCGCCCACGAGACCGCCGATGATGTTGAAGAGCGTCGACTTGCCGCACCCCGAGGGCCCGATGATTGAAACGAATTCGCCGGCGGCGATTGCGAATGAAATGTCGTCGACTGCCGGGATCACTCCGTCGCTGGTTGTAAACCGCTTGCTGATGCGATTCACCTCCAGCACCCGCGTTGACCCTTCGCTTGCAGCAACGCATGGTGAAGGAGGCGTCATCGGATCGGCCGCAGTCACTTTCGTCGCCGACCAAGACGCCGACAGGCGCCTAGCGCCGCGGGGGTATCTGGACCAGCTCCGCGAGCTGCTCCTTGCTCAGCGGCGCGGCAGTGTACTTGAGCGCGACCGCGTCCTGGACGATTGTCTCGAGCCCGACGATCCTATCGGGATCGACGGATGCCTTCGGGAAGAAATCGTTGCGGACCCGTTTGGCCATGTCGACCGAGATGCCGACGAATTCAGCATAGATTTGGAGCGGAGCAGGATCGTTCGAGTAGAGCCAGTCGATCGTCTCCCGGTAAGCTGTCATGAAACGATCGATGACGTCCTTTCGGTTCTGCAACGTAGCCGCGTTGGTGATGAGGAGTCGAACGGTCTGCCCCTTGAAAGCTGCCGCGTCGTCACCCGTTGCGATGATCCGGATCTTGCCCTCATCGAGCTGCTGCAATCCGAACGGCGGCGCCGACCATCCGACGTCGATCTGACCGGACATGACCTGGGTTAGCGTCGGCGCCGGGCCTCCGGTCGCGGTCGGTTTCGCTTTGAGATCGTACTGCTTCATGAATGCACTCACGATGCCGTGCGTCGACGAACCGTTGGTCGAGTAGGCGATGGTCTTTCCATCGGTATCCTTGAGCGACCTGATAGGCGAATTCGCGGGCACGTACCAGTAGATGTCGCTGGCTCCCGTTGTCTGTGCGCCGATGACTCGCACCGGAGCTCCCTTGCTGAACGCCGACAGGACACCCATTATCCCGGGAGCGACGCCGATATCCACGCTGCCGGAGATGACCGCCTGCTGCGTTTCCCCGCCGCCCTGTGTCCACAGCATCTCAAGGTTGAGACCATTCTTCTTGAAGATGCCGCCGCGTTGACCCACCTCGGCGATCGTCGTGTCCCAATTGCCTCGCTGCCCGGCCGCGACTTTGAGCTTGTCCTCCGCAAGCGCAATAAAGGACAACATGCATAGCGCCAGCGCAGTGAGCGTGCCTCGATAGATGCTTGCCTTTTTAACTCTCATTCCCCATTCCCGTTGGCGGTGGATGCGAACACCGGGTGTCGCTATTTCTGGCAAGTCAATAGAAGCCTTGCGCGCGAAGTGTGGCGTGCCGCCTGCGACGCGTCAATTCCGCAGCAGGAGCGGTACAACTAAACCCCCAGCGCCACCTTGACGCGTTTACGATCGAGCGGAAGCTCGCGAATGCGGACATTGCTGGCCGCCGCCACGGCGTTGGCAATCGCTGCAGCGGTCGGACCCTGGGCCGCTTCGCCGGTCCCGAGAAACGGCTGGCCGGGACGATCGACCACGTGCACTTCGACTGTGTCCGGCAATTCCGGAAAGCGCAGTATCGGATACTGGCTCCAGTCAGCGCTGGTGATCGATTTCTTGTCGAAGCTCACGGCTTCGAGCAGCGTCCAGCTTATCGACTGCAGCACGCCGCCCTCGACCTGGTTCCGAATCCCATCCGGGTTCACTGCCTGACCGCTATCGACGGTGGCGACAGCGCGCACCACGCGTACTTTCCCGGTTTCACGATCGACATCGACCTCGAGCGCAACGGCAAGGTAAGCGCCGAGAGACTTGTAGCGGGCAAAGGCGAATCCGCGCCCGCGACCCTTATCAGGCGCATACGACGACCACCCGAAGCGTGAAGCGGCGAGTGTCACGACTTCGCGCGCGCGTGGATCTTCGAGATGGCGCAGCCGGAATTCCACCGGGTCTGTTCTGCCAGCCAAAGCCAGTTCATCCATGAAGCTCTCGATCGAAAAAACGTTTGCGTACGCACCCAGCGCGCGCAACGCCGAGACACGTATCGGCATCGACGGCACGAAGCGATGGACGACTCGCACGCTCGGAATCTTGTAATACGGGATCGCGTTACGATCGCCGCCGCCCTCCGGCAGTGGGATGGGCTTCGGTTGAGGCGGTGTAAACGGTATGGCCAGATGCCACGCGGGCATGAGGTTGCCGGCGCCGCCAGGTCGCGTGCTGTGGGTGTTACTGGTGACTTCATATTCCCAGTCGACGATATTGCCGCCGCCGTCGAGCGAAGCCTTCGCGGCGGTCATCATCGCCGGACCGTAGGGTTCCCAGAGATGTTCCTGTTCGCGCATCCATTGCACGCGTACCGGCCGTCCGGGGAAGGCCCGTGCGATCAACGCGGCATCGGCGCCCGCGTCGTCGGCGCCATTGTGGCCGTAGCATCCCGCGCCTTCGGGATGGATACACTGCACGCGGTCTTCCGGAAGCTTGAGCATCTCGGCGATCGATTTGCGCAGCGGATAGACGCCCTGGCTGTGCGTCCAAACCGTGAGGGAATCGTCCTTGTACAGTCCGACCGCGCACGAAGGACCGATGGCACCGTGCATCTGATAAGGACGACGATAATTGGCCTCGACGGTTTTGGTGACGCCGGCGGTGGTCGCATGGTTATCGGCATCGATGAAGCTGTCGTAGGGCAGACGTGTGAGGTAGTCGAACAGTTCTGAGGGTTCGGGAAGGAGCGCGCGCTCATCCCAGCGTGCTGCGGCCGCCAGCGCTCGCATGGCGCGGATGGCGTCGAACTCGCGTTCCGCCACCACCGCGACATAGCTGCCGTCGTGCACGACTTTGAGCACGCCCGGCATCTTTTCGACGCTGGCGCTTTGCAATTCACGAAGTTGTGCGCCGTAAGCCGGTGGGCGAACGACGCGCGCATGGACCATTCCCGGCAGGCGAAGATCCTGCACATACGCCGCGCCTCCCGTCACTTTGGCGGGAATGTCCACCCGCTGCATGGAGTGACCTACGACCGTGTAGCTTGCCGGATCCTTCAGCTTGATCTGCGATTCGGCGCGCACCCGGGTGAGCTCACCACCGACCAGATCGCCGAAAGCGATGCGCCGGCCGTCACTCACGATCACCGCGCCGTCCTCGGCCTTGAGTTTATCGGCAGAGAGTCCAAGCCGGACGGCAGCGCGTGCAATCAGGATCTCGCGAACCTGTGCCGCCGCGTTCATGATCGCCGTACCGCTGTCCTTCATTGAGTTGCTGCCAGCGGTGTAGCCTTCGTCGGGCGTGCGCCGCGTATCGGCTGTGATCAACTGGATCTTTCCGGGCTGGACGAAAAGTTGCTCGGCGGCGATCTGTATCAACGCTGTGCGAACGCCTTGTCCCAGCTCGGCCTTGCCGGTCAAAACTGTAATGCTGCCGTCGGCGCCGAGACGAATCCACGAATCGATCATCGGCGTCGTGTTGAGGCTCCCGGGTAATTTCGTCGCCGCTGGCGATCCCTGCGCAAAGAGCGCCTTCGGCGAAAGCGAAAAGCCGATCACGAGCGAGCCACCGGCGGCGAGGAATCGGCGCCGCGAGACGGAAAGGGCGCGAACAACCTTGATGCTCACGTCTGGCCCGCGCTTTTTGGCTTATCGGCTTCGGCACGCATCGTCTGCGCAGCCCGTCGAACGGCCTTGACGATTCGCATGTGAGTGCCGCAGCGGCACAGGTTGGGCATCATGTGACGGCGAATCTCGGCGTCGGAAGGAGAGCTGTTCTTCTCGAGCAGCGCTTGGGCGCGCATGATCATCCCGGCAATGCAATACCCGCACTGGGCGGCCTGCTCATCGATGAATGCCCGCTGCAGCGCTCCGGGCTGTTCCACTGTTCCTAGGCCTTCGATCGTGCGGATCTTTCGTCCTGCGAGAACTGACACGGGGGTCATGCACGAAAAAACGGCCTCGCCGTCGACCATGACGGTACATGCGCCGCACTGTCCCAGCCCGCATCCGAACTTGGCGCCGTTCATCGCCAAGTGATCGCGCAACACATAAAGCAGCGGCGTGTCGGCTTCCGCGTCGACGCTGCGCTTGGTGCCGTTGATGTCGAGTTCGATCATTGCTTCTGTCCAGTGTGCATGATAGCGCGCACCTGCTTCGGGAGATCGCTCCACGCGGGGCCACGCGCGTAACGGGAACGCACGTAGCCAAGCAGCGCGGCCAGTTGTTGTTCGGTGAAGGCGCCTTCAAAGGGCGGCATAAACGCGCCTTTCTCGCCGGCATCCGGCCAGATGCCTTCAAGAACGATGTGAATCGCATTGCGCGCATCCGGAGCGTTCACCGAGGTTGTCAAGCTGAGCGGAACCGTACGCCCCGATCGGATCGGACCGCCCGATGCTTCCGCTTCGTGACAACTCGCACACGCTCCTCTGAAGATGGCCTCGCCATCGCCGATGACCGTTTGAGCGGAATCGGAAGAGGTCGCGGCGACGCGCACCAGTTGTCCTCGGTTCATTCGCCAAGCGACATAGCGCGCGATGGCCCTTACGTCCGATTCCGGAACTTGCGAGAGATTATCGACCACCGGCTTCATGGGCCCGACCGCCGTGCCGTGATTTTCATCCCGGCCTTGCCGCAGATACGCGTAGAGCTGCTCCGCCGTCCATGCAGAGGGCGCCGGGGACGAGCTATTGAGCGCGGGCGCGTCCCATCCTTCCGACTGACCGCCGTCGAAGTCTCGCGTGTGCTCCTCCGCGCCCATCGCGTTGCGGGGTGTATGGCAGGCGCCGCAGTGCCCCAGTCCTTCTACCAGGTAAGCGCCGCGGTTCCACTCTGCGTCCTGCTGCGGGTCCGGACGATACGCGCCGCGCTCGAGGAACAAGACTTTCCAGACCGACAATGCCGAGCGCAAGTTCATCGGGAAGGCGAGTTGATTCGGAGGGGCGGTCAGCCGAACGGGTTCACGCGTCATGACGAAGGCGTAGATCGCTTCCACGTCATTGTCGGTCAGGCGCGTGAAATGGTCGTACGGAAAGGCGGGATACAGATTGCGTCTGCCGGGAGCCACTCCATCATGCATCGCCCGCAGAAAATCCTCCGCCGACCATTTGCCAATGCCGGTTTCGTTGTCAGGCGTGATATTGGTGGAGTAAAGGGTGCCGAAGGGCGTTTTGATGGGTCGCCCGCCGGCGAAGGACTTGCCTTCGGGATGCGTATGACAGCTGGCACAATTGCCGATTGCCGCGAGTTCGGCACCGCGTGCGATCAGCGTTGAGTCGGCCATGCTCTGATCCGCCGCCGGCTTCGCCGTCGGAGCGACATCCGCTGCCCACGATGTGGCGGCGACGCCCGCGGCGAGGATCAGAAAGCTCGCGACACCCCTGGCGGTCATGCCACAATAGAGCGCAAGAAGCGTTGATCCGTTCCGACCAGGCCGGGCTTTGGCAGCGGTTTGGCATACTTTTCACATTCCCATGGCCTGATCTCCTCGTGCGTTCCTCGTAAGCTTTGCTCCTACATGATCAAGCACGTGCGAATCAGGCGTGACATTCGGGATACGACGTGAAAGCGAAGAGAGTTGCGATCCTAGAGGCACGCGCCGGTGAACAGATGGCGGATCTCGTGCGGAAGTATGGGGGAACGCCTATTTCTGCGCCGGGACTCTCGGAGCTTCCTGACATCGATCCCCAGCAAATCACCGGGCTCTTGTCGCAATGGGCGTCAGAGCCGCCCCATCTGTTCATTTTCCAGACCGGCGTAGGCGTCAGGGCGTTGCTCGCCGCCACGGATGAGCTTGGATTGAGCGATCGGTTGCTGCAAATACTCGCCGCTTCGCAGGTGGCCGTTCGCGGCCCGAAACCGCTGGCGGCATTGCGTTCGCGCGGCGTTCGCATTGACTTCGCCGCCCAGGAACCTTATACGACCACCGAGGTGCTCGCTGAACTGGTCAACAACAACCTTGCGGGCAAGCGTGTCGTCGTGCAGCGCTACGGTGAGACCAATCGCGAACTGCACGAAGCTCTTGAAAAAAAGGGCGCGCAGGTCATCGAGATCGCGACCTATCGTTGGGCGCTGCCGGCTGATACCGCGCCGCTCGCCCATCTGGTCAATGCACTGGGACGCAAGGAAATCGATGCGGTCGCGTTTACCAGCGCTTCGCAGGTGCACAACCTTTTTACCGTGGCGAAAACGCTGGGACGGGAAGATTCGCTCAGAGCGGGCCTTGACAGCGCTTTGATCGCGTCCATCGGCCCTGTATGCAGCGCGGCGCTCAGGCAACACGAGGTCCGCGTCGACGTCGAATCGCATCCACCGAAGCTAGGCCCGTTCATGCGCGCGCTCAACGATGCTCTTTCCGAGCGATGATGTCGTGAGCAGCAGAGCCTTCCCGAGCTGACACTTTTCTACGGAGAATTTCTTGACCGCACCCTCGCAATACGGGCGCTTCGGCAGTGGAAACGCGGTACGCCGCATCGAAGATGACAGCCTGCTGGCAGGAGCAGGACGCTTTGCTGACGATGTTTCGCTGCCTGGAGAGGCGCACCTCGTGTTCTTGCGCTCGCCGTATCCGCATGCGCGCATCACGAGTATCGACGCTCGCGCTGCGTTGTCGCTGCCGGGTGTAGTCGCTGTCCTGACGGGGGAAGAACTGCAGCGTGCGGGCGTGAAACCTTTGGCCAACACAGCGGACTTCAAACGCGCGGATGGTTCACCCGCCGCGTCGCCTCCTCGGCACAGCCTCGCCGTGGGAATCGTGCGCTTCGTCGGCGAGGCCGTCGCTGCGGTTCTCGCCGATACTCGCGAACAGGCGCGTGATGCGGTCGAAGCGATCGATGTTCGCTACGATGTGCTGCCGCATATCACCGAAGCGACCGACGCGGTGACGCCCGGGTCCCCGCTGGTGTGGGAACAGGCGTCCGGCAATATCGCCGCCGAAGCGCACTATGGCGATGGCGCCGCGGCGACCGCCGCATTCCGCACCGCTGCGCATGTCGTTTCGCTGGATCTCGTCAATCAGCGCCTCGCTCCATCTCCCCTCGAGCCGAGGGCGCTCCTCGCCAGCTACGATCCTGCGAGCGATCGTCTGACTCTGCGTGCGAGCAGCCAGATGCCCGGCGGCCTACGCGACTCGCTGTGCGACGAAGTGCTCGGCATCCCGCATGAGAAAGTCAGAGTGTTGGTCGGCGACGTCGGCGGCGGCTTCGGCATGAAGACAGGCATCTATCCCGAAGATGCCGTCGTCGCTTTTAGCGCCCGGCAATTCAAGCGACCGATCAAATGGCGCGCGGAGCGTCTGGAGGAATTTCTTGCCGCTACTCATGGTCGCGATCTGACCAGCCGCGCCGAGCTTGCCCTCGACGCGTTGGGACGCGTCCTCGCATTGCGCATCGCGTCGCTTGCCAATCTTGGGGCCTACGCGACACCGGCAGGCGCCGTCATTCAGCTGTTGATCGGACCTTGGGTGTCGACCAGCATCTATGACATCCGGACCATCGATATCGGCATCAAGGGCGTCCTCACCCATACGACGCCGACTGCGGCGTATCGCGGCGCCGGCAGACCCGAGGCGATCTACATCATCGAGCGCCTGATGGACGCGGCCGCTCGCGCACTCGGCATGGATCCTGCCGAGCTGCGCCGGCGCAACCTGATAGGGCCGCAACAGATGCACGGGGCATGGCCCTGGCTGACTGGAAGGGATTCGAGGCGCGCCTTGCCGATTCGAAACGACGCGGCATGCTGCGCGGACGCGGCATGGCGGCATTTCTGGAATGGACCGGCGCCGATGTTTTCGAAGAGCGCGTCACCGTCATGGTGTCCGGCGACGGCAACATCGAGATCTTTTCGGCAACGCAGGCCATGGGGCAGGGACTGGCAACAACTTACGCGCAACTTGCGGTCGATGTCTTCGGGGTTCCCATCGAACGCATTCGCATCGTTCAGGGCGATACCGACCGCGGCACGGGCTTCGGCAGCGCGGGATCGCGCTCGTTGTTCGTGGGTGGCTCCGCCGTACGTGTTGCCGCTGAACGCACTGTGGAGAAGGGCCAGGATCTCGCTGCAACCGTATTGGGGAGTATTCCAGGTGGCCGGCACGGATCGTCGCATCGGCTTGTTCGATGTCGCGCGCCAGCAACCTCAGGGTCGCTTTGTGGTCGACTCGGTAAGCTCGGTCGCCGGTCCGACCTGGCCCAATGGCTGCCATGTCTGCGAAGTCGAGATCGACCCGGAGACAGGCCGCGTTGAGATGGTCTCCTACGCCTCGGTCAACGATGTCGGACGCGTGGTCAATCCGCTCATCGTCAAGGGCCAGCTCGACGGCGGCGCGGTTCAGGGCATCGGCCAGGCGCTGTGCGAGCGTTTCGCCTACGACAAGGATTCAGGGCAGGCTCTGACCGGCACCTTCATGGATTACGCTCTGCCGCGCGCGAGCATGGTTTCGAATTTCGACACGACGATGGACGAGTCGACCCCGTCCATTAACAATGTGCTGGGCGTCAAAGGCGTAGGCGAGCTGGGAACGATCGGCGCCACGCCCGCGGTGGTTAACGCGGTGCTGGATGCCCTTGCTCGCGCCGGCCGTGAGGACGCCGCGGCGCGCCTGCAAATGCCGCTCACCGCAGAGCGCGTGTGGATGGTCCTCCAGAAAGCACGCTGATGGAACACAAGGTCAAGGTGCTGGATCTTCGCCATGGCGGCCATGCACATTCCGCAGCGTCGGTCTCTCCCGGGCCTGGCGAGTCGATCGACCCTGTGTGCGGCATGCGCGTAGGCGGCGATGCCGCCGATTCGGCGACGCACCAGGGCACGCTCTACCGCTTTTGCAGCCGCCATTGTGGCGAAGCGTTCCGCAGTGATCCCGACAAGTATCTGCAGCCGAGCATCAAGCCGGCTGAGATGGCCGCCGCAGCGCCCGACACGATCTACACCTGTCCCATGCATCCCGAAATTCGGCAGCCGCGGCCGGGCCATTGTCCCATCTGCGGGATGGCGCTCGAGCCGACGATGCCTGTGGCAGGCGAAGAGAATCCCGAGCTCGCCGACATGTCGCGACGGTTTTGGGTGGCGCTCGTCCTGTCGGTGCCGGTGCTTGTGTTGGCGATGAGCGCCGGCATGGGCGCCATCGATTTCGGCGCGGCGATCGAAGCCATGGCGAGCCGTTGGGGCCTGCCGCATCTCGAATCGGTTTCATGGGCGCAGGTGGTGCAAGCCATCCTTGCCACCCCGGTGGTGCTCTGGGCCGGATGGCCGTTTCTGGATCGTGCCTGGCGCTCTTTTGCGACTTGGCAGCTCAACATGTTCAGCCTGATCGGCTTGGGCGTCGCCGCGGCCTATTTCTTCAGCGTCTACGCAGTCCTTTTTCCTGCGACGCTTCCCGCAGCCTTCCGCGACGCGCACGGTGCGCCCCTTTATTTTGAGGCGGCCGCGGTGATCGTGACCCTGGTACTGATCGGCCAGGTGCTCGAGCTCCGTGCACGCGCCAGAACTTCGGGTGCGATCCGCGACTTGATGTCTCTCGCACCCGATACCGCGTTGCGGGTGAGGCGCGATGGCGAGACCGAAGAGGTTGGACTGGAGCATGTTTCGGTGGGAGACATCCTGCGTGTGAAGCCGGGCGCAAAAGTTCCGGTTGACGGCGTGGTGATCGCAGGGAAGTCGAGCGTCGACGAATCGATGATCACCGGCGAAGCGATTCCAGTCGAGAAGGGCGCTGGCATGAAGGTGACCGGTGCGACGCTGAATCAGACCGGGTCCTTCGACATGCGCGCCGAGAAGGTAGGGTCCGAAACGCTGCTCGCGCGCATCGTGCAAATGGTGAGCGAAGCAGGACGTTCCAGGGCCCCGGTGCAGAAGCTCGCCGACCAGGTATCTGGGTGGTTCGTGCTGGCCGTCATTGCGGTGGCAGCGGTGGCGTTCGTCGCATGGGCACTGGTCGGCCCGCCGCCAGCCCTGGGCAATGCGCTGCTGGTGGCGATCTCGGTACTGATCATCGCCTGCCCGTGTGCGCTAGGCCTCGCCACGCCGGTGTCGATCACCGTGGGCGTCGGGCGCGGCGCCAGGGAAGGCGTACTGATCAAGGACGCCGAAGCGCTGGAGCTCATGGAAAAGGTCGATACGCTCGTTGTCGACAAGACGGGCACGCTGACCGAAGGCAAACCGCGTTTGCAGATCGTCGTCGGAGTCGTTGGCGTTGCGCAGGGTCGGGTGCTCGGGTATGCCGCGAGCCTGGAGAAGCGCTCGGAGCATCCGCTCGCACAGGCAATCACGGAACGCGCGAGGGCTGAGGGAGTAGCGCTGCAGGAAGTGAAGGACTTCGAGTCGTTGAGCGGCAAAGGCGTGCGTGGATCAATTGCCGGCGAAGCGGTATTGCTCGGCAATGCGCAGCTCATGGAGGAGAACGGGATCGATCTCACCGAATCGGCGTCGATGGTGGAAGCATTGCAGGCGCAAGGACAGACGGTCATGTATCTCGCGATTGGCGAGCGCCTCGCCGGCTACGTCGGCGTCGCCGATACGGTGAAGTCCAGTGCTGCCGAGGCGATTCGGGTCTTGCGAGGATTTGGGCTTCGCATCGTCATGCTCACCGGTGACAATGCCAAGACAGCAGCGGCGATCGCCTCGAAGCTGCAACTGGACGACGTCAAGGCAGGTGTGCTGCCGCAGGACAAATATCGCGAAGTGCAGGCGTTGCAAGAGGCTGGGCGCATCGTCGCCATGGCGGGAGACGGCGTGAACGACGCACCGGCGCTGGCGCAGGCGGATGTGGGCATCGCGATGGGAACGGGCACCGACATCGCGATGAGCAGCGCCCGCATCGTGCTGGTCAAGGGGGACTTGAGCGGCATCGCGCGGGCCCGCGCCTTGAGCCAGAAGACGATGCGAAACATCCGCCAGAATCTCTTTTTTGCCTTCATCTATAACTTCCTCGGCGTGCCGATCGCGGCGGGCGTGCTCTATCCGTGGCTGGGCGTGCTATTGAGCCCCATGATCGCCAGCGCCGCGATGTCGCTCTCCTCGGTGTCGGTGATCAGCAACGCCCTCCGATTGCGCCGGATCGACATCTGAAACAGCGCCCGGGCTTCTAACGCGAAGATCACGTCATGAAACAGCTCGTATTGCTTCGCCACGGAGAAAGCGTGTGGAACCGTGAGAATCGTTTCACCGGCTGGACCGATGTCGATCTTTCGCCGCAGGGCATCGACGAAGCAAAAAGCGCCGGTCGAGTATTGCGAGAGCGCGGATTCAGCTTCGATGTCGCTTACACCTCGGTGCTCAAGCGCGCGATCAGGACGTTATGGCTCACGCTCGATGAGCTCGATCTCATGTGGATCCCCGTGCACAACAACTGGCGGCTCAACGAGCGCCATTACGGCGCGCTGCAAGGACTCAACAAGGCAGAGACTGCCGCAAAGTTCGGCGACGAACAGGTTTTGATCTGGCGGCGAAGCTACGACATCCGGCCGCCGGCGCTCGACGCTTCGGACGACCGTTATCCCGGTCGCGACCCCCGTTATAAACACCTTGCCACCGCGGAATTGCCGCTCACGGAGTGCTTGAAGGACACGGTCGCGCGCTTCCTTCCTTACTGGAGCGAGGTCATTGCGCCTCGGGTGTCGGCGGGCGAGCGGGTACTGATCGCAGCTCACGGCAATTCCTTGCGGGCGCTGGTCAAGTACCTCGACGGCGTCGGCGACAACGAGATCGTCGGTCTCAATATTCCCACAGGGATACCGCTGATTTACGAGCTCACCGACCCATTGAAGCCGCTGCGCAGTTACTACCTGGGCGATGCCGAGCAGGTGGCAAAGGCGACGCAGGCCGTCGCCAATCAAGGCAAGGT
>VBCY01000010.1 GCA_005882995.1 Betaproteobacteria bacterium | reverse complement strand
GACAGTCCGATCTCATGATCGTTTCGGGCACGCTGTGCAACAAGATGGCTCCTGCGCTGCGTCGCGTCTATGATCAGATGGCCGAGCCGCGCTGGGTCATTTCCATGGGCTCGTGCGCAAACGGTGGTGGCTATTACCACTATTCGTATTCGGTGGTGCGCGGCTGCGACCGCATCATCCCCGTCGATGTGTACGTGCCGGGATGCCCGCCGACTGCGGAGCAACTGATCTACGGCATCATCCAGCTGCAGAACAAGATCTGGCGGTCCGGCAGTCGCGACAACACGATCCTTCGCTGACGTCGCCCTGGTTGCGCTGTGGCTGCTTCTTCTCCGCGCAATGTCCCCGCTGCGGCACCGTGATCGAATTGGCCTAGCCTGAACCAATCGG
>VBCY01000087.1 GCA_005882995.1 Betaproteobacteria bacterium | reverse complement strand
GCGCTGGCATGAACATCGACCCTGCGACGCTTGATCCGTCGGTCGCGAAGCGGTTCGCGAACAACGCGGCGCCCAAGGGCTTCGCCGAGTTCGTGTTGCACATCATTCCCAACTCGTTCTTTGGCGCATTCGCCGAAGGCGAGGTACTTCCGGTGCTGTTGCTTGCGATCCTGAGCGGGTTCGGCCTGTCGCGCATCGGCGGCGCCGGCAAGGCGGCACTCGAAGCGATCGATGCGTTCTCGCACATGCTGTTCGCGGCGTTCGGCTTCATTATGAAGCTGGCGCCGATCGGCGCGTTCGGCGCGATGGCGTTCACCGTCGGCCGCTACGGCATCAAATCGATCGGTTCGCTGGGCCAGTTGATCGCCACGTTCTACGTTGCGTGCGGTTTCTTCGTCGTCGTCGTTCTCGGGCTGCTTGCGCGGCTGCACGGCTTCAGCCTCTTCAAGCTGCTCCGCTACTTCAAGGAAGAGCTGCTGATCGTGTTGGGAACGTCCTCGACCGAGCCCGTGCTGCCGCGAGTGCTGCTGAAACTCGAGAAGCTGGGCTGCAAGAAGGGTGTCGTGGGTCTGGTGCTGCCGACCGGGTACTCGTTCAACCTCGACGGCACCGCGATTTATCTCACGCTTGCGTCGATTTTTATCGCGCAGGCCTGCAACATCGATCTTTCCGCTGGCCAGATTGTCGCGATGCTCGGCCTCATGCTGTTGACGTCGAAGGGTGCGGCGGGCGTCACCGGGAGCGGCTTCGTGGCGCTGGTTGCGACCTTGACCGTCATGCCGGATCTGCCCGTGGCCGGCGTCGCGCTCCTCGTCGGCGTCGACCGCTTCATGTCCGAGGCGCGGGCGCTCACAAGCATCATGAGCAATTGCGTAGCGAGCGTCGTGGTGGCGATCTGGGAAAAGGCGTGCGATCGCGTTGTGCTCACCGCCGAGCTCGACGTGAATTTCGAGAAGACCGAACAGGCGCTTGACGAAGGCAAGCTCGTCGACGCGACACTCGCCGTGACTGAGCCGGCAGCCGCCAAGCCGATCTGATCGACGCGCTCACTGAACGCGAATAGGAGATTCGACATGACCGCAATCGCAAGCGCCGATCTCGCACGGTGGATCGGCAAGACGGAGACCGTCACCGACAGCGTGACTGCCACGCCTTACGCGGCGCTTTCCGCGACGCTCGATCGCGCCCCCGAGCGACCGCCAGTTGGAACAGCGTTGCCGCCGCTGTGGCACTGGCTCTATTTCCTGCCGCTCTACCGGCAATCCGAAGTAGGACCCGACGGGCACGCCAAGCGCGGCGGCTTTCTTCCGCCGGTCCCGCTGCCGCGGCGGATGTGGGCGGGCAGCCAGTTCGAATTCAATCGCCCTCTTCACGTCGGCGACCGCATCAGCCGCGTATCGACGATCGCCGACGTGACCGAAAAGTCGGGTCGCAGCGGCCCGCTCGTGTTCGTGAAGGTTCGCCACGAAATCCGGGCAAACGACGACACATCACCCGCGATCATCGAGTTCCACGATATCGTCTATCGCGAGGCGCCGAAGCCGGATGAAGCGACCCCACCGCCCAAAGCTGCACGTTCGCAAGGCAGCTGGCTACGCCACTGGGTACCGGACGACGTGCTCCTGTTTCGCTACTCCGCGCTGACGT
>VBCY01000496.1 GCA_005882995.1 Betaproteobacteria bacterium | reverse complement strand
ATTCAACCGTGGGCTATGAGCAAGTATTTTCGCCCCTGGAATATCGATCAGACGCTGCTTCTGCCGCCAAATGTGCAGGACTTCGTGCCGAAAGGCCATGTCTGCCGGTTTATCGTTGAGCTGGTGCGGGAGGGTCTCGATCTCAAGGAGATCACGGGCAGCTATGTGAGCGGGCTTGGGCAGCCGCCGTTCGAGCCGCGCATGATGGTGGCGCTTCTGCTGCACGGCTATGCGAGTGGGCTGTATTCGTCGCGGCGGATTGCGAAGGCCTGCCGCGAGCGGAACGATTTTGTGATGATTGTGGCGCTGGATCCGCCGGACTTCCGCACGATCAGCGACTTCCGCAAGCGGCATTTGAAGGCGCTCGGCGCGCTGTTCCTGCAGGTTCTGAAGCTGTGCGAGACGGCAGGGCTGGTCAAACTCGGCCATGTCGCGCTTGATGGCACGAAGATCAAAGCGAACGCCTCGAAACATAAAGCGATGAGTTATGAGCGCATGAAGAAACGCGAGGCGGAATTGAAGGCCGAGGTCGCTCGCATGCTGGCGGCCGCTGAGGCGGCGGATGCCCAGGAGGACGAGACTTTCGGCAAAGACAAGCGCGGCGACGAACTGCCGGATTGGGCTGGCGACAAGCAGAAACGGCTGGCGAAGATCCAGCAGGCGATGGCGGCGCTGGAGGCGGACACCAGGCTGGCGGCGGCGGAAGAGCGTCGCATCGAGGCCGAAAAAGAACAGCAGCGCCAAGCCGAAGGCCGCAAGAAACCGGGCAAACCGGCGGCGCCGCCGTCGGACCAACCTGATCCCAAGGCGCAACGCAACTTCACCGATCCGGAAAGCCGCATTATGAAGTCGAAGGATGGCTTCGTCCAAGCCTATAATGCCCAGGCCGCCGTCGACGCAGGCGCCCAGATCATTGTCGCGCACGAACTGACGCAGTGCGGCAGCGACCAGGGCCAGCTGGTGCCCCTGGTCGAGGCCATCGAGAACAATCTCGGCCGCAAGCCGGAGCAGACCTCTGCGGACTCAGGCTACTGCAGCGAATCCAATCTCGAAGCGCTCGAAGCACACGGTATCGACGGCTACGTCGCGCCCGGACGCGCCAAGCACCCGACAGCCGCGAACGGAAAAATTGGTGGACCGTTGACCCAACGGATGCGAAAAAAGATCGACGACGGCGGCTTCGAAACACCCTACCGATTGAGAAAGCAAGTGGTGGAACCTGTGTTCGGACAGATCAAACAGGCGCGCGGCTTCCGCCAGTTCCTGTTGCGGGGTATCGAAAAAGTGCGTGCCGAGTGGGCCATGATCTGCACCGCCCACAACCTCCTGAAGCTGTTCACCCTCGCAAAGGCCGCCTGAGGCGGCTACTCTAACAACAAATGCCCGGTCGCGACGCCTATCTGGACGGGCTCCTAGAGCGAGAAGATCGGTTTAAGAACAATTACCGGCTAACGGTCATGTCAGGCCTTTCGTGGCGGTCGGGATTCGATTGGATTGCAGTTGCGCTTCTCGTGGCGGCGATCGTCATTGCCGCTGCCGGACAAGAGGCCGCTCGGGCGGAACGGCAAGGTCGGGAGTTCTTTTTTCATCATCCCTCAATTGAAGATCACCATTCTCAGTACCTATCTTCCGCCGCTCGGAAAATAAATACGTGAACGGAATTGGCACAATTAGCAGCGCATCAAAGTCATCGTTTGATACGGTAACGTTCCACTCCTCTGTGTCTTCATGACACGTGTAAAGCCAGATCTTTTCAACGAGCCTTTGCGCGTGGTCATGAGCATCATTCAAGCTATTTAGCTCTTTTCCACGCTCATCAGATATACGGCTGTCTTTAGATGTTAGGTGAAAATAGAAACGCGGCATCAAGTCCTCCACCAGCGCCAATCAAGCATCAACCCTTCGATGCTTGGTAGTCATAGAGTGTAGGTGTTGAGCTTGAGTAGAGTTTGGTGGGCGTAATTAAAACAAAGATGTCGAAAACACTTCTCAAACGTAGAGAAAAATTACCTAAAATTTTAGTCAATTGCGGATCCGCCCGGATCATTAGTACAGAGGTGCGTTTGCATTTCCCTCGGCAGAAGCCGGATGTCGCGAGCGAAGAAAGCCGATGATGCGAAATGGAAGCTGATGGCAATGCTCTCGTTACGTAA
>VBCY01000495.1:17080-22409 GCA_005882995.1 Betaproteobacteria bacterium | reverse complement strand
CACTGGCGCGGGTCATCGCACCGCGCTTTTGGGGCGGGGTGATCTCATTGCCGCTGCTTGCCGGGTTGTTCTCGGCTTTCGGAATCTTTGGCGGCTACCTCGTCGGCGTGAGCCTCATCGGCATCGACGCCGGCGCGTTCTGGGGGCAGATGCAGGCCGGGGTCGAGTTCTGGCCGGACGTCACCAACGGCATCATCAAGAGTGTCGTGTTTGCGGTCGCCGTGTCGCTCATCGCCGTTTTCGAAGGCTACGACTCGAAACCGACCGCGGAGGGTGTCTCCACGGCGACGACGCGCACGGTGGTTATTTCTTCTCTCGCGATCCTGGCGCTCGATTTCGTGATGACCGTCTTCATGTTCCGCGGTGCGGGCACATGAACCGCTCTGCAATCGACCTCTGGGTCGGCATTTTCGTCGCCATCGGATTGGGAGCGATCGTCTTCCTCGCGCTCAAGGTGGGCAACCTGGTTACACTTGGCAACGAGCCGGGTTACCGGCTGGAAGCTCGTTTCGACAACATCGGGGGGCTGAAGCTGCGTGCTCCCGTAAAAGCCGCCGGCGTCGTGGTCGGTCGCGTCGAAGGGGTGCGGCTCGACCCCAGGAGCTATGAAGCCGTTGTCAACCTGCGCATCGATAGAGGCTACGAGTTCACCAAGGACACAATTGCGGCGATCAACACCTCCGGTCTTCTGGGCGAGGTTTACATCAGCCTTGACGCCGGCGGAGATGCGGCGATGCTCAAGGACGGCGAGCGCATCAGCAAGACGCAATCAGCGGTTGTGATGGAAAAGCTGATCAGTCAGTTCCTGTTCGACAAGGCGGCCGAAAACGGAGGATCCAAGAAATGACTCGTTGCGCGGCTTTGCGTGTGTGTATGACGCTGCTTGCGTCAGCCTGCCTGCTGCTCGCGGGGTGCGCCGCGACGCCCTCGCGCATCGATCCGTTGGAGCCGTGGAACCGCGCGATGTTTTCGGTACACGAGGTCGTCGACGGCAATGTGGTGAAGCCTGTGGCGCAAGCCTACGTCAAGTACACACCGGAACCGGTTCGCAGCGGCGTCGCAAACTTCTTCGGCAACATCGAGGATCTCTTTGTCGGCATCAACAACGTGCTGGAAGGCAACGGCAACCGCGCTGGCGACGATTTCGGCCGGGTGCTTCTGAACACCACTTTTGGCCTGGGCGGCATCTTCGATCTCGCTTCAATGATGGGTATCGAGAAGCATAACCAGGATTTCGGCATCACTTTCGGCAAATGGGGGATCGACCAGGGGCCTTACCTGTTCGTGCCGCTGTTCGGTCCGACGACGGTGCGCGATGGAACCGGAACCGTCGTCCGGGCATTCCTCGGTCCTATCACCTACATCGTCACCGACGTTCCGGTGCGCAACGTGATCTACGGCATCGGGTATCTCAATCAGCGAGCACAGGCGCTCGACACCGAAGGCGTCGTCGACACCGCGGCCATCGACAAGTACCGCTTCATACGTAACGCCTATCTGCGCGCGCGACGATTCCAGGTCTACGACGGAAAGCCTCCGCCGGAACAGGACGACGAAGGACAGTGAGGCCCAAGCTTTCGGCGGCGGGAACCGCGGTTGGCGCGCGATGTCTGTCGAGCTTGAGCAAACCGCGCCCTACGATAAGGATGACGATGATCCGTTTGCCTGCAATCACCGCGTTGGTGCTGGGTCTCTGCGTTGCTCCGGCATTTGCCCAGGAGTCGCCCGACGCGCTGGTGAAGCGCGTGGCAGAGGACGTTTTGACGACGATCCGTTCGGACAAGGACATTCAGGCGGGCGATATCGCCAAAATCCGCCAGGTGATGGAAGTGAAGCTGGTCCCGAATTTCGATTTCGTGCGCATGACCGCGCTCGCCATGGGACGCAACTGGCGAACTGCAACGCCAGAACAGCAGAAACAGCTCACTGATGACTTTCGGACGCTGCTCGTGCGTACCTATGCTGGGGCGCTGTCGAACTACCGCGACAACACCATGGACTACAAGCCGTTGCGAATGAATCCTGCGGACACCGAAGTCGTCGTGCGCACCGAAGTGAAGCGCTCGGGGCAGGCGCCGGTTCAGATCGATTACAGCATGGAGAAGACCCCCGAGGGTTGGAAGGCGTACGACGTTGTGGTCGCGGGCGTGAGCCTGGTCACGACCTATCGCGACGAGTTCAACGACACCGTGAAAAGCTCCGGGGTCGACGGCCTCATGAAGGCGCTTACCAACAAGAACCGTGGGCCTGCGCCGCCGCCCCCAGTGAAGTGACCGAAGAAAAAACCCGGCTCGAGTCGAGCGGCGATCGCTGGTCGGTCAGCGGCTCGCTCACCATGGACAACGTCTCGACGTTGCTGAAAGCGAGCGCCGGGCAGCCACTGCCTGCGAGCGGCGTGATCGATCTCGCACACGTCCAACGCGTGGATTCCGCGGCGGTCGCCCTGCTGCTCGAATGGAAGCGTCGTGCTGCCGCGGAAGGAAGGAGCCTCTCTTTCTCCAGCGTCTCGCCAAGCATGACTTCGCTCGCCGGTCTCTACGGCGTCGAGGAGTTGCTCCTTCCTTAAACCCCTCGCGAGAACGCAGATCCTCGCATCGGCGCCTCGCATCGTGCCAGCTCCCGTCACCCCATGACGCCGGCCGTCGAGATCGTCGATGTTGCACGCCGCTTTGGATCGGTGCAGGCGCTCTCCGGTATTGATCTTGCCGTCGAGCCGGGTGAGTTCTTCGGGCTCCTCGGCCCCAACGGCGCGGGGAAGACGACGCTGATCTCGATCCTCGCCGGGCTCACCAGAGCGGATCGCGGGACTGCTCGCGTGCTTGGCAACGATGTCGTTGCCGATTACCGCATGGCAAGGCGAATGCTTGGGGTCGTGCCGCAGGAGCTGGTGTTCGATCCCTTTTTCACCGCCCGAGAGACGTTGAGGATTCAGGCCGGCTATTTCGGCATTCGCGACAACGACGACTGGATCGACGAAATTCTCCATCATCTCGACCTGACCTCGAGGGCGGACGCCAACATGCGTGCTCTCTCGGGTGGAATGAAGCGCCGAGTGCTGGTCGGTCAGGCGCTGGTGCACAAGCCGCCAGTGATTGTTCTCGACGAGCCGACCGCCGGTGTCGACGTCGAGCTGCGCCAGAGCCTGTGGGCATTCATCCGCAAGTTGAACCGCGACGGCCACACAATCATCCTGACGACGCATTATCTCGAGGAGGCCGAGGCATTGTGCAGTCGCATCGCGATGCTCAAAGCCGGAAGAATCGTCGCGCTCGACACGACGCAGAATCTTCTTTCAAGCTTCGCGGGGTTGACGGTGCGGCTGACCGCACCCATGCTGCCGGAGGCCTGGCGATCACGCGTCCAGAGGCAGGAGGGAGAGACTTACCTGCTCTCTCTCGCCGACTACGCCGAGCTCGAGACGCTGCTCGCGGCGCTGCGAGGAGAAGGCACTGCGATCAGCGAGCTGTCGCTCCAGGAGGCGGACTTGGAACAGGTCTTCTTGCGCATCATGAAACGTGCCGCATGAACATGGCTCCTGTCCTGGGTTCGGGGTGGCTTACGCTGCTCTACAAGGAGCTCTTGCGCTTCTGGAAAGTGAGCTTTCAGACGATCCTCGCGCCTGTCCTCACCGCTCTGCTGTACCTGCTGATCTTCTCGCACGTGCTGGAGGCGCATGTTTCAGTGTTCGACGGACGCGTTCGTTACAGCTCGTTCTTGATCCCCGGTCTGGTGATGATGTCCGTGCTGCAAAACGCGTTCGCCAATAGCTCCTCGTCGCTGATCCAGTCGAAGATCACTGGCAATCTCATCTTCGTGCTGCTGCCGCCGCTCTCGCCGCTGGAGATTTTTGGCGCCTATGTGCTCGGAGCGGTGATCCGTGGCATGGTCGTCGGCGTCGGAGTTCTACTGGTCACGCTCTGGTTCGCGCCGCTGTCGTTGGCACATCCGATCTGGGCGCTGGCCTTCGCGCTCCTCGGGAGTGCCATCCTTGGCACGCTGGGAGTCATCGCCGGCATCGTCGCCGACAAATTCGATCAGCTCGCCGCGTTCCAGAATTTTCTGATCATGCCGCTGACTTTCCTTTCGGGCGTGTTCTATTCGATTCACACGCTGCCCCCGTTCTGGCAGGCGCTGTCGCGTTTCAACCCGTTCTTCTATATGATCGACGGCTTCCGCTACGGCTTCTTCGGTTTATCGGATGTGGCGCCGGCGGCGAGTCTCGCTTTCGTGGCGGCTTGCTGCCTCGGGCTCGGGGCGCTCGCCTTGTGGATGCTCAAGAGCGGCTACAAGCTGCGGCATTGATGCCTGGGCTATTCCTGCCGTGACCCTACCCGAGAACATCAAGCATGCGATTGAAGCGGGGATCGCGTGCGAGCACGTCGAAGTCGCCGGCGACGGCCAGCACTTCCAGGCGGTGATCGTGAGCGAGGAATTTGCCGGGCTGTCGCGCGTCAAGCGTCATCAGCTTGTCTATTCGGCGCTGGGCGAGCGGATGCGCGAGGAAGTCCACGCGCTGTCCATGCAGACGCTTACGCCGCAGGAATGGAGAAGCGGCGATCGATAAGCTCGCGATAGAGGGGGGCATCCCTCTCAGCGGAGAGGTCCGCGTTTCTGGCGCGAAAAACGCGGCGCTTCCTATTCTTTGTGCGGCGCTGCTCACTCGCGAGCCGCTCACGCTGGCGAACGTGCCCGAGTTGAACGACGTGCGCACCATGCGCAAGCTGCTCGCGCAGATGGGCGTGCGCTCGGAGTCTCGTGATGGGGAAGTGACGCTGGCCGCAGAGGCTATCGAATGGCCGCTCGCTCCCTACGAAATGGTCAAGACGATGCGCGCGTCGATCCTCGCGCTGGGGCCTTTGCTCGCCCGTTGCGGCGAGGCCCGAGTGTCGCTGCCCGGCGGTTGCGCCATTGGCCTCAGGCCTGTGGATCAGCACATCAAGGGCTTGCAGGCCATGGGTGCGGAGATCGATCTCGATCACGGCTACATCGATGCCAAAGCCAAACGGCTTATCGGAACCCGGTTTGTCTTCGAAGTGGTTACCGTGACCGGAACCGAGAATCTGATGATGGCCGCGACCTTGGCTTCCGGAACAACGGTGCTGGACAATGCCGCGCGCGAGCCCGAGGTGGTCGATCTGGCCGACTGCCTCAACACCATGGGTGCGAAAATCACCGGTGCCGGAACCGACCGCATCTTCATCGAGGGCGTCGCAAGCCTTCACGGAGCGCGGCACCGTGTCATGCCGGACCGGATCGAGAGCGCGACGTTTCTCGCGGCTGCAGCCGCTACCGGAGGCAGCGTCCAACTCACGGGCGCGCGAGCTGACAC
>VBCY01000495.1:1252-16953 GCA_005882995.1 Betaproteobacteria bacterium | reverse complement strand
GCGTTAGTGACGATTGCCGAGGGGGCTTCGGTCATTACCGAAACCATCTTCGAAAACCGGATGATGCACGTCCAGGAGTTGCGTCGCATGGGCGCCGGCATCGAAGTTGAGGGCAATACCGCGATCGTCAAGGGCGTGCCCAAACTGACGGGCGCCAAAGTCATGGCGACAGATCTGCGCGCTTCGGCTTGCCTGGTCATTGCCGGGCTGGTCGCCGACGGAGAGACCGTTATCGATCGCATCTATCATCTGGACCGCGGCTACGAACGCATCGAGCAAAAGCTCTGTTCACTGGGTGCGCGCATACGACGCGTGGCCTGAAGTTGGACGCGAGTCGCGTCCCGACGGACTGCTAAAATCACTTTTTTCCGCCGTACAGCTACCGATGCTCAGCCTCGCGCTCTCCAAAGGACGGATCTTCGAAGAAGCGCTTGCGCTTCTCGCCGCGGCCGGCATCGTCGCCGACGAGGATCCGGAAACTTCGCGCAAGCTCATCATCGGCAGCAGCCGGCCGGACCTGCGATTCATCATCGTCCGTCCGGCGGACGTGGCGACCTACGTGCAATACGGTGCCGCTGATCTGGGCGTCGCAGGAAAGGACGTGCTGCTCGAGCATGGCGGCGAAGGACTCTACCAACCCGTCGACCTCGACATCGGCCGATGCCGGATGGTCGTCGCGACTCGGCGCGACTTCGACTACTCAGGCGCGATCCAGCGTGGCGCGCGCCTGCGCGTGGCGACCAAGTATGTGACGACTGCGCGCGAGCATTTCGCCGAAAAGGGCATGCACGTTGATCTGATCCGACTGTACGGGTCGATGGAGCTTGCGCCGCTGGTGGGGCTCGCTGAAGCGATCGTCGATCTGGTGAGCAGCGGCAATACGCTCAAGGCAAATGATCTCGTCGCCGTCGAAGACATCGCACCGATCAGCGCGCGCCTGATCGTCAACCCGGCCGCGCTGAAGCTCAAGCGTGACGGCATGCAGCCTCTGGTCGAAGCGATCGCCCGTGCCGTGAAGGAGCGCGCGGATGGCTAAGACGCCTGCCATCCGCAGGTTAGACTCCAGGGCCTCGGATTTCGATTTCGCGCTTGCACGACTCATCGCCTTCGACACGGCGCAGGACGAAGCGATCGAAACCTCTGTGTCGGCGATCATCGCCGATGTGCGTGCACGAGGCGACACTGCGGTACTGGAATACACGGCGCTTTTCGATCGGCTCAAGGCGTCGCGCGTCGCCTCGCTGGAGTTGAAACCCGATGAGGTCAGCGCCGCGCTGAACGCGATCCCGGCCGCTGAACGCGAAGCGCTGGGCACCGCCGCGGCGCGCATCCGGGATTATCACGAGCGGCAGAGCGCACAGTCGTGGTCGTTTACCGAGCCCGATGGTACGCGGCTCGGGCAGATCATCACGCCCCTGGACCGCGTGGGCATTTACGTTCCCGGCGGACGAGCAGCGTATCCCTCGACGGTGCTGATGAACGCTCTGCCTGCACATGTCGCCGGCGTAGCCGAGATCGTGATGGTCGTACCGACTCCGGGCGGCGTCCGGAATCCTCTCGTGCTTGCCGCGGCCGGCCTCGCGGGAGTGACGCGGGTCTTCACCATCGGCGGAGCGCAGGCTATCGCTGCGCTCGCCTACGGCACCGCGACGATTCCCTCGGTCGACAAGATCGTCGGCCCCGGCAATGCCTACGTCGCTGCTGCGAAGAGGCGAGTCTATGGTGTCGTGGGCATCGACATGATCGCCGGGCCCTCGGAAGTCCTGGTGATCGCCGATGCGTCCGCGAATCCTGATTGGATCGTCATGGACCTCTTCGCTCAAGCCGAGCACGACGAGGCCGCGCGCGCGATGCTGCTCACGCCCGATGCCGCGCTCGTCGATGCCGTTGCCGCAAGCATCGAGCGTCAGCTTCCGTTGCAGGCGCGGCGCGGAATCGTCGCCAAGGCGCTCGCCCAGCGGGGCGCGCTGGTTCTTGTGCGTGACCTCGAAGAGGCGTGCGCAATCAGCAATCGCGTTGCGCCGGAGCACCTTGAGCTTGCCATCGCTGACCCTGAGGCCCTGCTCCCGAAGATCCGCAATGCCGGCGCCATTTTTCTCGGCCACTATAGCTCCGAGGCGGTCGGCGATTACTGCGCGGGACCCAACCATGTGCTGCCCACCGCGAGGAGCGCGCGCTTCTCGTCGCCGCTCGGCGTATACGATTTCCAGAAGCGTACCAGCGTGGTTTCGGTTTCGCGTGCCGGGGCGCAGAAGCTGGGGCGCATTGCGTCGACACTGGCGCGAGGCGAGGGACTCCCGGCCCACGCGCAGAGCGCGGAGTATCGTCTGAACTGCGACTGAAATCCACCGACAGGAGAATCACTCGCCATGGCCAAGATTTACGCGCTGTACCGCACCCCGACTGACCCGAAGTCGTTCGACCGCTATTATTCCGAGCGTCATATGCCCCTGGCTAAAACGATGCCGGGTTTGCGGAGCTACGAAATAACGCGAGGGACGATAACGGCGCTGGGCGATCCGACGCCCTATTACCTGATTGCAACGCTGACCTTCGATTCGCGAGCGGCGATCGACGCGGCCCTCGCGTCGCCCCAGGGGCAAGCGACGGCGGGCGACCTTGCCAATTTTGCGACCGGGGGGGTCGATCTCCTTATCGCAGAGACAGCCCCCGCTTGACCTGCGCCAAGGCGACCGGCGAGGCAAAGTGAACGAACGCGCACCCACCGCTGCAACCGCTGAAATCGTTGCGGAACTCGTGCGTTCCGAGCTTCGCGCGCTCTCGGCCTACGCTGTCGCGCGCGCAGAGGGCATGATCAAGCTCGACGCGATGGAAAACCCGTATGCGTTGCCGGCTGCGGTGGCGGCACGGCTTGGCGACGCTCTGGCTCGCGTTCCGATCAATCGCTATCCGGATGGTGCAGCGGAGGATGCCAAGCGTGCGTTGCGCCAGGCATTGGCGATCCCCGATGCGCACGGACTGTTGCTCGGCAACGGCTCCGATGAGCTGATCCAACTCATCGCATCGACGCTGGCACGGCCCGGCGCAACGATGCTCATCCCTGAGCCATCGTTCGTCATGTACCGGATGAGCGCGCTCAATACCGGCCTGCGCGTGGCGGGTGTTTCGCTCAATGGGGACTTCAGCCTCAACCTCCAGGCCATGCTCGACGCGATCGAGCGCGAGCACCCGGCGCTCGTTTTTCTGGCCTATCCCAACAACCCCACGGGAAACCTTTTCGCAGCGTCGGAGGTCGAGGCGATCCTGCGCGCCACTCCCGGCCTGGTTGTCGTCGACGAGGCGTATTACGCGTTTGCCGAGGCGAGCTTCTTGTCGCGCGTCGGAGAGTTTCGCAACCTCCTGGTACTGCGCACCTTGTCGAAGGTCGGCATGGCCGGGATTCGTCTGGGCTATGCCGTTGCTCCTCGCGACTGGATAGACGAGTTGAACAAGTTGCGCCCTCCGTATAATGTAAACGCATTCACGCAGGCCGCCATCGGTGCGCTGCTTGCCGATACAGCCTGGATCGCTGAGCAAGCCGCTGCAATACGTGCGGAGCGCGCGAGGCTGCAAGCTGCGATGGCGCGTTTGCCCGGCGTGCAGGTGTACCCGACGCAGACCAATTTCATCGTGGCGCGTTTCAGCAAGGGGAATGACATCTTTGAAGGGCTCAAGGCGAAGCGCATACTGATCAAGAACCTCGACGGCTGGCATCCGCTTCTGGCTCGTTGCCTTCGAATCACCGTCGGCACCCCCAGTGAGAACGACATGCTCCTCTCGGCTCTGGCTGAATTGACGGACCGACCATGAACGATTCCACCAAGGCCGCCCCTGGCGGTCGCGCCGCCAGCGTTGAACGTGCGACGCGCGAGACCGGCATCTCGGTCACGATTAACCTCGATGGTGGCGGCCGCGCCGAAGTCGCGACCGGCGTCCCCTTTCTCGATCACATGCTCGACCAGGTCGCGCGCCACGGGGCGCTGGATCTCACCGTCAAAGCCAAGGGCGACCTGCACATCGATGCCCATCACACGGTCGAGGACGTGGGCATCACCTTCGGGCAGGCGGTCAAGCAGGCGCTGGGCGACAAGGCGGGGTTGACACGTTACGGATTCGCGTATGTCCCGCTCGACGAGGCTTTGTCGAGGGTCGTCATCGACCTCTCCGGGCGACCCGGGCTCGATTACCACGTCAGCTTCACTCGATCCATGATCGGCGCTTTCGACGTCGACCTGATGCACGAATTTTTTCAGGGCTTCGTCAACCACGCGCTCGTCACCCTGCACATCGACAACCTGCGCGGGCAGAACGCCCACCACCAGGCCGAGACCATATTCAAGGCATTCGCCAAAGCGTTGCGCATGGCGGTCGCCGTCGACCCGCGCGCCGGCGGCGGTGTGCCGTCGACGAAGGGGGCGCTGTGAGCAGTGAGCAGGGGCCCTGCGCGCAGCGCGGGGATGCGAGCGTCCGCGAATCAGCGCCGGACGCCGACACGCGTCGTCACGTAGTGCGGCGACAGAGCAAGGAGGGGGCGCTGTGAGCAGTGAGCAGGGGGCCTGCGCGCAGCGCTAAATCCGGGACCAGGGTGATCGATCCGGATGTCCCAGGTTTCACTTCGTTCAACCCAGGCTACGAATCTCGATGTCCGACATCGCCGTCATCGACTATGGCATGGGCAATTTGCGCTCGGTGGCCAAGGCGCTGCGACACGTCGCACCGCGGCGCACCATTGTGGTGACCGCGGATCCCGAAACGATTGCCAATGCGTCGCGAGTCGTCTTGCCCGGACAAAGCGCCATGCCGGATTGCATGCGTTCTCTGAACCAGAGCGGGCTGCGCGAGCTCGTACTCCGCGTTGTTCGCGACCGACCGTTTCTAGGTATATGCCTCGGACTGCAGATGCTCTTCGACGAGAGCGAGGAAGGGCCCACTTCCTGTCTCGGCGTGCTGCCGGGCCGAGTCGTCCGATTTCGCGACAAGGCGATGGTCGCCTCCGATGGTACGAGGCTCAAGGTTCCGCACATGGGCTGGAGTCCCGTCAGGAAGATCGGGGAGCATCCACTATGGCGCGGCATCGACGATGAGACGCGGTTTTACTTCGCGCACAGCTACTACCCGTCGCCAGGTGACACCACGTTGACAGCAGCGACGGTCGAGTATCCAATGGCGTTTACTTGCGCGATCGCAAGCGATACTATCTTTGCTGTGCAGTTCCATCCCGAGAAGAGCCACCGCGCCGGTCTTCAGTTGCTCGCCAACTTCGTCGCCTGGAACGGCCGCGTCTGAAGCAATTGCGCAGGTCCCCACGGCAGCGGCCCTGGTCGCGCACGTCGCCATGCAGATCATTCCAGCGATTGATATCAAGGACGGACACTGTGTTCGCTTGAAGCAGGGCGAAATGCAGTCCGCGACCGTCTTCTCCGAGGATCCGGCGGCGATGGCACAGCACTGGCTCGAATTAGGTGCCGAGCGCCTGCACCTGGTCGATCTCAACGGAGCCTTCGCGGGCAAGCCTAAAAATGAGTTGGCGATCCGCGAAGTGGTGAGTGTCATCGGTGAAGAGATTCCCGTGCAACTGGGCGGAGGCATACGCGATCTCGACATCATCGAGCGCTACCTCGACGACGGCATCACCTACGTCATCATCGGCACCGCCGCGGTCAAGAACCCCGGTTTCCTGCACGACGCGTGCTACGCCTTCCCCGGGCACATCATCGTAGGGCTCGACGCCCGCGAAGGTAAAGTCGCGACCGATGGCTGGTCCAAGCTCACAGGCCACGATGTCGTCGACCTCGCCCGGAAGTACGAGGACTACGGCGTGGAGGCAGTCGTCTATACCGACATCGGACGCGATGGAATGCTCACCGGCGTGAACATCGACGCGACGGTGAAGCTCGCGCGCGAGTTGAAGATTCCGGTCATCGCGAGCGGCGGTATCAACAGCCTGAAGGACATCAAGGAGCTCGCTGCCTACGAATCCGAAGGTGTCTGCGGCGCGATCGCAGGGCGTGCCCTGTACGAGGGAACGCTCGATTTCAAGGCGGCGCTCAAAGCCGCGAAGGGCAAGTAGAAGCGGGGTCAGAGACGACTTTCGATGCTACGGCTTTGTACCGCGGTCCGGCTCGCAGAAAATCGTCTCTGACCCCATGCTCGCCAAACGCATCATTCCCTGTCTCGACGTGGCCAAGGGTCGGGTCGTCAAGGGCATCAACTTCGTGAACCTCCGCGATGCCGGTGACCCTGTCGAGGTGGCGCGCCGTTATGACGAGCAGGGCGCCGACGAACTCGCGTTTCTGGACATCCAGGCGAGCGTCGAGACGCGCGGTCTGCTCTACGACATGATCGAGGCGGTCGCCGACCAGGTGTTCATCCCGCTCACCGTCGGTGGCGGGGTAACTCACGTCGACGATATCCGGGCGCTGCTCAATGCGGGCGCAGACAAGGTCAGCATCAATACGGCCGGGGTGAAGAATCCTTCGCTGATTGAAGATGCGGCCAGTCATTACGGCGCGCAGTGCATCGTCTCCGCGATCGACGCACGCCGAACCGGTCCGAATCGCTGGGAGGTCTACACCCATGGCGGGCGCAATGCGACGGGGCTCGATGCAGTGGCCTGGGCGCGGCGCGTCGTCGACATGGGTGTAGGCGAAATCCTGCTCACCAGCATGGATCGCGACGGGATGAAGAGCGGCTTCGACATCGAATTGACGCGTGCCGTTGTCGATGCGGTCGATGTTCCGGTGATCGCTTCGGGTGGCGTGGGAACGCTCGAGCACCTCGTGGATGGTATCGTGCGCGGACGCGCCGACGCGGTGCTTGCCGCGTCGATCTTCCACTATGGCGAGTTTACGGTGAGCGAGGCGAAAGCTGCCATGGCGGCGGCAGGGATTGAAATCCGCAACGCCAACTCCAGTTTTGCGCAACGATGAGTGAATGGCTCGATGCGGTTAAATGGAACAGCGACGGACTTGCGCCAGTGATCGCGCAGGACGCTCTCGCCGGTGAGGTCCTTACGCTGGCGTGGATGAATCGCGAAGCGCTTGACCGGACCGCGCAAACCGGTTTCGCGCACTACTGGTCGCGCTCGCGCAGCAAGCTGTGGAAGAAGGGAGAGCGATCCGGTCACGTCCAGAAAATCCGCGAAATTCGACTCGATTGTGACAACGACGCGATCCTGCTGGTCGTGGAACAGTCCGGAGGAATCGCATGTCATACCGGCCGGCGGCGGTGCTTTTTTCAACGGCTCGAAGATGGCACCTGGCGCGCCGTTGAACCGGTGCTCAAGGACCCGAAAGCGATCTATGGCGAAGAATGAAGATATCCTTCGACGACTTACCGCGGCGATAGGGGCGCATCGCAAAGCCGATCCGGTGCAGTCCTACGTCGCGACGCTCTTCGCCAAGGGCGACGATGCCATCATCAAGAAGATCGGTGAGGAGGCGACCGAAGCGGTCATGGCCGCCAAGGATGGTGATAAGATTCGTCTGACGGCTGAGATTGCTGACCTCTGGTTTCACTGCCTAGTGCTGCTGGTGCGGCATGGCATCGGCCCCGAGGCGGTGCTCGCCGAACTGGAGCGTCGCGAGGGCATCTCGGGACTGGAGGAAAAGGCGTCCCGCCACTGACGGTGCGGCTTAGCGTCGATGCGCCTTCGCGGCGGCCGCTCGCCGATGCTGCGAGACACCGACGCCATGGACGATTGCATCTTCTGCAGGATTGCGAAAGGCGAGATTCCCTCGCGGAAGGTCTACGAGGATTCGGAGATCCTCGGTTTCCAAGATATCAATCCGCAATCGCCGGTGCACTTCATGCTGATACCGAAGAGGCACATCGCTTCGCTCGCTGAGGTGAAGAGCGAGGACGCCGGCATGCTCGGTCGCATGCTTGCACTAACCGGAAGACTCGCAAGCGAGCAGGGTTCGCCCGATGGTTATCGAACGATCATCAACACCGGCCGCATCGGGCATCAGGACGTTATGCATCTGCACATTCATATCATCGGCGGACCCCAGCCGTTGGGCAGGATGCTACCTAAAGCGACAGGGTGAAGGAGGGCGATCATGGGCGGATTGAGCATATGGCACTGGCTGATCGTACTGCTGGTCGTCGTGCTGATCTTTGGCACCAAGAAACTGCGCAACATCGGTCAGGACCTCGGTGGGGCCGTAAAGGGCTTCAAGGAGGGAATGAAGACTGAAGAAACGGCAGATTCGGACAAGGCTGCCGGTCAGCCGGAACAGATCGCGGGACGCACCATCGAGGGCGAAGCGAAAAAGGAGAAGACGCCCTAGTGCGCTTGCCGCGTACGCCGGAGCGTCAATGTCGCGCGTTCGCGTCTCGCTGAACGCCCGATGCGCGATTCCTGAATGTTCGATGTTGCTTTCAGCGAGGTGATTCTCATCGCCGTCGTGGCGTTGATTGTCATCGGGCCGGAAAGACTTCCCAAGGTCGCGCGTACGATGGGCCACATGTTCGGGCGGCTACAGCGCTATGTGAACGAAGTCAAGGCCGACATCAACCGCGAAATGGAGCTCGACGAACTGCGCAAGCTCAAGAGCGAGGTGCAAACCGCCGCCCACGATTTCGAGCACTCGGTGTCGCAGGCGGCGCGGAATGCGGAAACCGGAATTCGCTCGGTAGAGGAGCAACTCAACGCTGCCGACACCGCTGCCGGGGCGAGTGCGTCTGCGGCGGGTCCTTCGGCGGCTGATGCAGCGCCGACCGGCATGGCTGTGCAACAGGGGACGGCCGCACCGGAAGAGCCGCGACAATCGACGCTGCCCGGGATCGACCGCATCTGACGTAGCGTGGCGATGAACGATCCCGCTTCCGGTCCCGAGGCCACTCAGGAAACCTTCATCTCGCACCTGATCGAGCTGAGAAGCCGTCTCATGCGCTCGATCGTCGCCGTCGTCGCGGTGCTTGTATGTCTCTTCCCCTTTGCCAAGGAAATCTATGCAACACTCGCCGCGCCCTTGCTGAGAGCGCTGCCCAAGGGAAGCACCATGATTGCAACCGACGTCACCGGCACCTTTCTTGTGCCTCTGAAAGTGACGTTGATGGCGGCATTTCTGCTGGCACTACCCTACGTGCTCTACCAGATGTGGGCGTTCGTCGCGCCCGGGCTTTATCAGCACGAAAAGCGGCTCGCGCTGCCGGTCATCGTGTCCAGCGTTTTTTTCTTCGCGCTCGGCATGGCGTTCGCGTATTTCGTGGTCTTCCCTGTCGCGTTCGGATTTTTCGCTGGTTATGCGCCGGCTGGCGTGCAGATGATGACCGACATCGACAAGTACCTGTCGTTCGTGCTCACCATGTTCATCGCTTTCGGAGTCACTTTCGAAACGCCGGTGGTGGTCATCGTGCTGGTGCGTTTCGGCGTGGTGAGCCTGGAGAAGCTGCGCTCGCTGCGCGGCTACGTGATCGTCGGCGCGTTCATCGTCGGGGCGGTCTTCACGCCGCCCGATATCCTGTCGCAGGTGATGCTGGCAGTGCCGCTGTGGCTGCTGTTCGAATTGGGCCTGCTGGTCTCGCGCTTCGTCAGCGTGACCAAGCGTGAAAGCGCTGCTCCGGCGGAGCAAAAGCTCACATAGGGCTTGTCAACAGGCGTAGCCTCTACGACGCGCGGGCTTTCGGACGCTTGCCGACGGTGACGTCGAATTCGACCGCTTTCTTTTCGCGAAGGACCTTGAGCTTCGTCTGAGAGCCTGGCGTCAGCGCTGCGATTTGCGCAAGCAGCGCCGCGACGTCGTGTGTCGGCCTGCCGTCGATCTCCAGGACGACATCGCGCGCAAGCATGCCCGCACGATCCGCCGGGCCGCTCTTGAGGACCGCACGAACCAGCACGCCCGCAGAGGAGGAAAGGGCGAGCGCGGAGGTAAGGTCCGGGGTGAGCTCCTGCGGTTCGATGCCGAGCCAACCTCGCGTCACCTCTCCGTCACGGATGATCTGCTCGAGCACGTCCTTGGCGATCGATACGGGAATCGCGAAGCCGATGCCCTGCGATCCGCCGCTTTGCGAATAGATGACACTGTTGATGCCGATCAGATTGCCGCTGGCATCGATCAACGCACCGCCGGAATTGCCGGGGTTGACGGCGGCGTCGGTCTGGATGAAGTCCTCGAAGGGACTGACGCCCAGATGATTTCGACCCAGCGCGCTCACAATTCCGTGGGTCACTGTGCTGCCGAAGTTGAAAGGACTGCCGATCGCCAGCACCGTGTCCCCGACCTGCACGTTATCGAGCTTGCCGAAGGTGATCGACGGCAAATCCTTGCCATCGGTCTTGAGCACGGCCAGGTCCGACTCCGGATCGCTGCCGCGCAGCGTCGCGCCGAGACGGCGCCCATCGGCGAGAACGATCTGCACGTCATCGGCGTCCTCGATTACGTGATTGTTGGTGAGCACGTAGCCGTCGCTGCTGACGATCACCCCCGATCCCAGACTCGTCTCGCGACGCGGTGCCCCCTGGGGTAGCCCCGGGAAGAAGCGGCGCATGATCGCGTCGTCTGCCAGCGGACCGCGCTGCTTCACCTCTTTGCTGCTGTAGATATTGACCACCGAAGGCATCGCCTTCTTGGCGGCGTCGGCCAGGTTCTCGATCCTGGCTCCCGTAGCCACCGGCTGCGGTTGCTCCAGCAGGACGACGTTGTTTCTGCCCGTGTACTGGGCAAGCACGTCCGGCCGCAGGGTCGCAACCACAAACAGGGCTGCGACACATACCGTGGTGACCTGAGCGAAAAGAAGCCAGAAACGGCGCAACATCCCCGAAAAGCGCCTAAACGCAAGGCTAGAAAACTGAAAATTATAACGCCATCGGGAGACTTTCGTTTACACGTCGAGCCACGTGGCCAAAGGCCGAGCTGCAATCCATTGTAATCACGGAGATTTCGGCGGCAACCGGGCGCAGCGCTTCCGGCGCGGGTCTCGAATCCCCTATAATCCGTCGGTTTGAGAATTCGCCGGACGAGGGAGATGGCAGAGGACGCGAACGTCGACCAAAAAAAACGCCGTTTCCTGATCGGCGCGACGACGGCCGTCGGCGGAATAGGCGCGGTCGCTGCAGCCGTGCCCTTTGCGATGAGCTTCTGGCCGAGCGAGCGCGCCAAGGCGGCAGGAGCCCCCATCGAAGTCGATATCAGTAAACTCGAGCCCGGCCAGAAGATCAATGTCGAATGGCGCGGCAAGGTCGTGTGGGTTATCAACCGTACGCCTGAGATGCTGAAGGCTTTACCGAAGCTCGACCCGGTGCTCGCCGATCCGGCCTCGAATTATTCTCAGCAGCCTGCGGACTGCAAGAACGGCCATCGCTCGATCAAGCCGGAAATCTTTGTCGCCGTCGGCATCTGCACGCACCTCGGATGTTCGCCGACTTACCGGCCGGAAGTCGCACCCCCGGACCTCGGGGCCGACTGGCTCGGTGGCTTCTTCTGCCCCTGCCACCAGTCTAAGTTCGATCTGGCGGCGCGCGTCTACCGCGGCGTGCCGGCACCGACCAACCTGGTGATCCCGCCCTACAAATACCTTTCGGATATCAAGATTCAAGTGGGCGCCGCCGGCGCGGCGGCGTAAGCGGAGCGTTTAGAGCATGGAAAAATTCCTCACCTGGATCGACGACCGCTTCCCGCTGACAGCGCTGTGGAAGTCGCAGGTCTCCGAGTACTACGCGCCAAAAAACTTCAACTTCTGGTACTACTTCGGCTCGCTCGCGTTGCTCGTTCTGGTGATGCAGATCGTTACCGGCATCTTCCTCACCATGAGCTACAAGGCGGACGCGACCAAGGCCTTCGAGTCGATCGAGTACATCATGCGCGACATCGCCGGCGGATGGTTCATCCGCTATGCGCATTCCACCGGCGCGTCGGCGTTCTTCATCGTGGTCTACCTGCATATGTTCCGCGCGCTGCTCTATGGCAGCTACCGCCGCCCGCGCGAGCTGCTGTGGATCGTCGGCTGCTTCATCTACCTCATGCTGATGGCCGAGGCGTTCTTCGGTTACCTCCTGCCTTGGGGGCAGATGTCGTATTGGGGCGCGCAGGTGATCGTCAACCTTTTCTCGACGGTGCCGATCATCGGCGATGACCTCGGCACCTGGATCCGCGGCGATTACACGATCTCCGACGTCACGCTCAACCGATTCTTCGCCTTTCATGTGGCGGCCGTGCCGCTGGTGCTGCTGATCCTCGTAGTGGTGCACCTGATGGCGCTGCACGAGGTGGGCTCGAACAACCCGGACGGGGTCGAGATCAAGGACAGGAAGGATCCGAAGACCGGCCACCCTATCGACGGCATCCCCTTCCACCCCTATTACACGGTCAAGGACATTGTGGGCGTCGTCTTTTTCCTTATCGTGTTTTCGATCGTCGTCTTTTTCTGGCCCGATGTCGGCGGCTACTTCATCGAGTCCAACAATTTCATCCCGGCGAATCCACTGCAGACTCCGGAACACATCGCGCCGGTGTGGTATTTCACGCCCTACTACGCGATGCTGCGCGCGGTGCCGTCGTTCCTGAATTCGCAGTTCTGGGGCGTGCTGGTCATGGTCGCGGCGGTGCTGATTCTCTTCTTCCTCCCGTGGCTCGATCGCAGCAAGGTCAAGTCGATCCGCTACCGGGGCGGGTTGTACAAGGGATGGCTTGCTGCGTTCGTGGTGAGCTTTTTGATCCTCGGTTATCTGGGTGTCGTGCCGGTCACGGTATGGGGACAGTTCCGCGACACGGTGCCCCTCCTGGGTGGAGCGGACAAGGCGACCGTCCTGGCGCGTGTGCTGACCGTGGTGTACCTCCTGTTCTTCATCCTCATGCCGTGGTACACCGCGCGCGATAAGACCAAGCCGGTTCCTGAACAGGTGACGTGATGAGGCCCGCGCTGACACGGCTGCTCGCCGCCGTTCTTCTCGCGGCGGCGAGCAGCGCCTCCGCGAGCGAGGCTGGTCTGCGGCTCGAGCCGGCGCTGGTCAACCGGCTCGATGTGGAATCGCTGCAGCGTGGCGCGCGCAACTTCGTCAATTATTGTCTCGGTTGTCACGGCGCTCAGTACATGCGCTACAACCGGCTCACCGATCTTGGACTGACCGATTCGCAGATCAAGGACAACCTGATGTTCGCCACCGATAAGATCGGGTCGACGATGACGGCGCCGATCTCGCGTGGCGACGGAACGGCATGGTTCGGCGCGCCTCCGCCGGACCTGTCGGTGGAATCGCGCATCCGCGGCGCGGATTGGCTCTTCAGCTATTTACTCGCCTTCTACCGCGATGACCAGTCGACGACCGGCTGGAACAACCTGGTGTTCCCCAGAGTCGCCATGCCTCACGTGTTGTGGAACCTGTCGGGAACGCAGAAGCTTGTCGAGACAGAGTACGACGACCAGGAAAAGGCGGAGGCTGCGGCGATTGCCGTCAAGGGACTGGCGCTGGTCGAACCTGCAAAGGGCGGCAAGTGGGTCGTGAAGATGGTCGCGCCCGGCACCCCCGGCACACTTTCCGCGGTGGAGTACAAGACGTTCGTGGCCGATCTCGTCAACTACCTGGATTACATGGCCGAGCCGGTGCGAAACGAGCGCATCAATATCGGCATCGTCGTGCTGATCTACCTCGGAGTGCTGTTCGCATTCGCGTACGCGTTGAAGCGCAACTACTGGAAAGACGTCCACTGACGGCACAAGGAGAAGCGGGGCAGGAGGGATTCTCCTGACCCTTGCATTTGTGCCGGACATCCCCATTTGTACCGGCTCGGGAGAACACCATCATGATGACCCTCTATTCCGGGACCACCGACCCGTTCAGCCAGCGCTGCCGTATCGTGCTGCACGAAAAAGGCATGGATTTCCAGATCATCGACGTCGATCTGGACCACAAGCCCGAGGACCTCGCGGTGATGAACCCGTACAACCAGGTCCCGGTGCTGGTCGAGCGCGATCTCGTGCTGCACGAATCGAACATCATCAACGAGTACATCGACGAGCGCTTTCCGCATCCACAGCTCATGCCTGCGGACCCGGTGATGCGGGCGCGGGCGCGGCTGTTCCTGCATCGTTTCGAAAAGGAGCTCTTCTCGCACATCGATACGCTGGAGGGAAACAACCAGAAGCAGCTCGACAAGGCGCGTGGAATGGTTCGCGACAGTCTGTTGCAAATCGCGCCGGTGTTCACCAAGCACAAGTTCATGCTCGGTGACGAGTTCTCCATGCTCGACGTCGCGATCACGCCGCTTTTGTGGCGGCTCGACTACTATGGAATTCAGTTGCCGAAGCCTGCGGCGCCGCTGATGAAATATGCTGAACGGCTGTTCTCGCGACAGGCGTTCATCGAGGCGCTGACCAGCGCCGAGAGAGGGATGAGAAAGTAGCCGCGCGAGAGCCCGGCGAGGGGCCCCACGCGAGCGTGGGGATCGACGGGGAATTGCGAGTCGCGGCTGGCAGCCGACGCGATACGTTTGGTGATGCGCAAGCAGCATAAGGAGGCTGCGGCCCGAGCAGCGAGCCAGGTCCCGCTCGCGAAGCGAGTGGGGTGCGAGCGCCCGCGACGTAGCCGCGCGAGCCCGCAGCGAGGGACCCGCGCGAAGCGCGGGATCGCGCGTGACGAGTCGCGAGCAGGAGGCCGACACTGATCGTGCACAGGTCGATTCGCGTACAAGGAGGCCGACGCCGCGGCGGCCGACACGGAACATAACGTTTCGCACGGTCGTGTGTAGGAGGCCGTGGCCGTCCAAGAGCAGCCGGCCGCAGGATGGCTGCGATTGGAAACGGATGCGTCATCCCGGGCGAGCGGTAGCGAGGCCCGGGATCCAGTCTCGTTCGACGCGTTGATTTTCTCGCCTGACGCGCTGTAGTATCCTCTCCCCATGTCCGAGCAGTCCGCCAAGCCGTACTTGATCCGCGCCATTTGCGAGTGGTGCGCGGACAACGGTTTGACGCCGTATCTCGCGGTGAAGGTCAACGCGCAGACTCGCGTGCCGACAGCCTATCAAGAACGGCGAGATCGTTCTCAACATCAGCCGCAATGCGACCCACAAGCTGACCATCGACAACGATTGGGTGCACTTTTCGGCGCGCTTCAACGGCGCATCGTCCGAGGTTGCGGTGCCCATGGGTGCGGTAGCCGGCGTCTTCGCCAAAGAATCCGGATATGGATTCGCCTTTACGGTGCCGACAGACCCGGCCGCTTCTTTGGATGCAGCTACCGCACCGACACCATCCGCCCCCGACGCTTCTGCGACGGACAAGAAGCCTCGCAAGCGGCCCAAACATCTCCAGGTTGTAAAATAACGCCGCGATAATGGACGGACCGCGACGTTCATGGTCGCGTCGCTCGCCTTAACGCCGGCATAGCTCAGTTGGTAGAGCAGCGGTTTTGTAAACCGAAGGTCCCGGGTTCGATTCCTGGTGCCGGCACCAGTCCCCACGCGGTTCCGCGAGATAGCGATCCCAAACTCAGCGTGGCGACATGGCGGATCATCTGCTATCCCGGCTACAACAGCGTCATCCCACGCGACGCCGTCGCCATAGGCGAGATCCTCCGGCAGAGCGGCTACGACACGTCGTGGTACGGCAAGGATCACAACGTGCCGCAATGGGAGGGAAGCCAAGCGGGTCCGTTCCACAACTGGCCGACCGGGCCGGTCAAGGGCTTCGACTACTACTACGGCTTCATCGGTGACGACACGAGCCAGTGGCAGCCGAACAACCTGTTCCGCAACACGACA
>VBCY01000495.1:0-1152 GCA_005882995.1 Betaproteobacteria bacterium | reverse complement strand
ACGCCGGAGTGGGTGAAGAAGATCAGCGACATGCACTTGTTCGACCAAGGCTGGAACAAGCTGCACGAGCAGATCTACGCCAACCAGAAGAGGCTCGGCGTCATTCCGCAGAACGCGAAGCTCACGGCTTGGCCGAAAGACCTCCCGCTGTGGGACACGCTCTCGCCCGAGGCGAAGAAGCTCTACATCCGCCAGGCCGACGTCTATGCGGCGTTCCTCGCGTACACGGACAACGAGATCGGTCGTGTCATCCAGGCGGTCGCGGACGCCGGCAAGCTCGACAACACGCTCGTCATCTATATCAGCGGCGACAACGGCTCGAGCGCCGAAGGCACGCTCAACGGCCTCTACAGCGAGTTCGCCGTTGCAAACGGCGTGAACCCGACGGTGGAAATGAACATGAAGTTCTACGACGTCTGGGGCACCGACCAGACGTACCTGCTTTACGCCGTGGGCTGGGCGTGGGCCTGGGACACGCCCTACCAGTGGACCAAGGAGGTGGCGTCGCACTTCGGCGGCACGCGCAACGGCATGGCGATCGCGTGGCCCGCGCGCATCAAGGACGCCGGCGGCGTCCGCAACCAGTTCCACCACGTGATCGACATCGTGCCGACGATCCTCGAGGCGGCCGGTGCCTGAGCCCGAAGGCGAACGCAAACGCGCCGGGGCGTC
The DNA here is from genome assembly GCA_005882995.1 of Betaproteobacteria bacterium. Lineage (GTDB taxonomy): Bacteria > Pseudomonadota > Gammaproteobacteria > Burkholderiales > Casimicrobiaceae > PALSA-1003. Next base: position 480 of record VBCY01000495.1, on the reverse strand, counting down.
ATACAACCCAGTACTTCGAGATGTTTGGTAGCCGCGCGATCTATCACGACGGCTGGATCGCCTCGGCGTCTCCCATCCACGCGCCTTGGGACCTCGGGTTGGCAGAGCTCCCCAAGGACGTCATGAATGGCTTCCGCTGGGAGCTCTACAACCTCAACGAGGACTGGACGCAGGCGAGCGACCTCGCGGCCCGGATGCCGGACAAGCTGCGCGACATGCAGCAGTTGTTCTCGATGGAAGCGGCGAAGTACCAGGTCTTTCCGCTCGACGACAGCCGCCTTCTCCGGTTCATTTCGGACAAGCCGAGCTACACCCCCGGCCGCACCCTCTTCACCTACTCGGGCGAGGTGAGCAACGTGCCATTCCCCGACACCGGCAGTGCGCCGAGCCTGCTCGACCGCTCGTACACGATCACGGCCGAGGTCGAGATTCCGCAGGGCGGCGCAGAGGGCATGCTGGTCACCGACGGCGGGCGATTCG
>VBCY01000494.1 GCA_005882995.1 Betaproteobacteria bacterium | reverse complement strand
CGGTTTGCTTCGCCATGACCCGCGCGCCTGATCTGATCATCGCGGATTACCGGCCGCCGGGAAGCGGCAACGGTCTCGACGCTATCGATTCGATTCGCGAACGATTCGGATGTGCCGTGCCTGCGATCCTGGTGACCGGCAGCGCCGATCCGCAGATCGTATCGATGGCCGAGGAAAAAGGCTTTCACTATCTGCTGAAGCCGGTGATGCCCGCCAAACTTCGCACGCTGGTGAGCTTCAAGCTGAAGGGCGGCGCTGCGGCACATTCGCGAACCTGACACATCCCGCCGCCTGCTCCGTTACGGTCTTTCTCCGGGAACGCTGCGTTCGTAGTCGACCTTGAAGCCGCTGCTCTGCGCGGCGATCACGGCTTGGGTGCGGTTAGTCGCATTCAGCGC
>VBCY01000493.1 GCA_005882995.1 Betaproteobacteria bacterium | reverse complement strand
GGATCGGATGTTCGCCTGCGGTTCGCGGAGTGAAGTCTCCGACTGCCGCAATTCTTGCGCAGGATGTGCGCCGGATTTTTGCAATGCCTGGGGAGGAATGTAAATGCCGCCTGCAATGACCAGCTCCAACGCTCGCATCAGCACTTCGCGCTGGGAGGTCTTGGGAATGAAACCCATGGCTCCCAGGTCCAGCGCCTCGAGGATGGTTTCGCGCTCGTCAGAACCCGAAATGACGACGACCGGCGTGATTGGGGCCAGCGCGCGAAAGTGGTGCAGCGACTCGAGATGGCTGTAGCCCGGTATGCCCAGGTCAAGTAGGACGAGATCGAAGGACTCGCCCGCCGCGATCGCCTGCTCGAATTTCTGAAGCGAAGCGAAGCCGCTTACCGACGGCCTCTGCTCCATCGACAGGATGATGTGCGACAACGCATCCAGCACGAACGGATGGTCGTCGATGATGGCAAAGCGCATTCCTCGCACGAGCATCAAACATTTCGCTGTCTGTCCGCCCGCCCCCTTAGTGTCGCGGGTCCGATTACTCGCTGATTGTAACTCTTCTCGCTCCCTTCCATCGATTCCAGCGCACAGCTATCACCTGCACTCGGCGGCCGCCAGCGGGCTCGCGCAGATGAAAACGAAACGACCCGCATTTGCGCGGGCCGAGTCCGGAAACCATTTGACGATTCGTTCAGAACCCCGTTTGGCGCCGGCGAATTCGCAGCAACAGGAATACCCCCAGCGGCGTTATTACGAGCAACAGTGGCGACGGTTCGGGAACCACCTGACTGATCGTAATCCTCGCACTTCCTGCGCTAAAGGTACCGATTGAGGTGAAAGTGGGGAAACCGGAATATTCCACCGTAAGTGTTCCCCCTCCGGTTAAAAGGACATGGTAGTCGGCGCAGGGACTCCCAAGGCCAAGAGGACAGGTGCCGCCTGCCACCGGGTCCAGCGTAAAGGCGTTGATGGTTCCACCACCCCCACCCGAAAATGTTGCAAGCAGGAAGGTCGTTTCAGTGGTAAGCGAGGTAAGGATCGTCGGAACCGTGAATTCGATGTGAGCGTTAGCATCGGTGAAGTCATAAAGAAAGGTCGCCGAGGCGGTCTTGACACTGCACAGCGAAAGCGCAGCGACCGCGACGATCAGTTTTAAAATCCGGTTCATAATCTCCCGCCCCCCAGGTTGGAAAAAACTAATGACACAAAGCATGTATCAGGCCAAATTAAAATAAGTTTGCAAATCAGATGCTTTATCGGCAACAAGAAGGGCTGTATCGTACCGCTTGTAAAGTGTGTCGACGATTCTTGGGCTTCACTGACACACGCAGGCGCTTACGTGAATCCGGGCAGCGGGACCTCGGCCGGTTTCAGCGATCGAGCCGCCAAGGAGAACTCTGAAGCGCTATCGTTTCTTGGCGCGTCAGCAATGACAATGGATTAAGTTTGGACGCAAGCAACGTGGAGGGAACGCGCATGGAAAATCTGCTGCTTTGGATCGGTCGCCTCGCAGGAGTATTGGGAATTCTGGTCTGTGCTGTCGCGTTCGGTGCGCGTCTCACGGGGATGTGGAATCTCGGTGGCTTTCAAGTTGGTGCGCTTCTTCAGTCGGGCATGGCAGCAATGATACTGGCCTGTCTCGCGTATTCTGCAGATGTCGCGGAGCGGGCGCGGAAATGAGCGCGATCATCGGGGCCACGATATCGTCGATTGGCTTGGCCATGGAAGAGGAAGCATCATCAATAATGTCTTCGGATCCCTGTGAGTTGACGATCTTGATGCCTTGTCTCAACGAGGCCGAGACGATTCAATCCTGCATTCGCAAGGCAAGACAGTTCATCGATGAGACGGGGATTGCCGCCGAAGTTCTGGTTGCTGACAACGGCTCAAGCGACGATTCGCGTGCTCTTGCCGCAGCCGCCGGAGCGCGGCTAGTGAGCGTTGCAAACCGCGGCTACGGCGCCGCGCTGATAGCAGGCATCGACGCCGCGCGCGGTCGATATGTGATCATGGGCGACGCAGACGATTCGTATGATTTTAGTCGGCTTGAGCCGTTCGTCGCGAAGCTGCGGGAAGGTTATGATCTGGTCGTAGGTAATCGCTTTCGCGGCGGCATAGCACCGCACGCCATGCCGCTCCTACACAAATATCTCGGTAATCCGGTCTTGAGTTTTTTCGGGAGGCTCTTTTTCGCAGTGCCAATCGGAGACTTCCATTGCGGCCTGCGTGGCTTCAAGCGTTCCACCATTCAATCGCTGAATCTGACCACACCAGGAATGGAGTTTGCGAGCGAGATGATCGTTCGTGCCGGGCTCGCCAAACTTCGCATCGGCGAGGTGCCGACGACACTGTCGCCGGATGGTCGTTCGAGACCGCCGCACCTGCGCACTTGGCGCGACGGCTGGCGTCATCTGCGGTTCCTCCTGTTGCATTCGCCGGACTGGCTATTCCTCTACCCCGGTGTCGTCGTGTCGATCCTCGGGCTGACCGTGTCGCTTGCCCTGCTGAACGGGCCGATGCAAATCGGCGTGATCCGGCTGGACGTACATACTCTGCTCTATGGCATGGCGGCGGTGCAGATCGGCGTGCAGCTGATCTTTTTCGCGATCATCGTCAAGCGCTACGCGCGCAGTATCGGTATCCTGCCGTCGACCACGCGCCGCGCTGAGCACCTGGCTTCACTGTCGCTGGAGTGGAGCATCGCCGCCGGTACGGTCCTCTTCGTTGCAGGTCTCATATTGGGTGTCATTGCCGTTCAGCAATGGTCGCAAGCCGGACTGCAGGCGCTGGACCCTTCGCGCGTCATGCGTTTGGTGATTCCGTCGGTCGGTTTGATGATCATCGGTGGGCAGCTCGTCATGAACGCCTTTGTGCTCGCATTGCTTGCCGTCGAGCCGAAGCGAGACGGCGCCGCCGCGCCCGCGGCGTCAATGAGTCCGAACGCGCCGATTTCCCCGCAGCTCAGCGTGCGAGAGCAATAGCGCAATGCGTTTTGTCGACGTCATACTATGCGTTGTGTGTGTCACCGGCGTATCGTTCGGTCAATTGCTCTTTCGGGTCGCCGCAATTCGCCTTGCGGACAATCAATTGAGCATGGTCGAGCGCGTCACTTCGTGGCCCCTGATAAGCGCGGTCGGCTTGTATGCGGCCATGGTCCTGATCTGGCTATATATCCTCGGGCGCGTGCCGCTGTCTTTGGCGTTTCCTTTTTTCGGCCTTACCTTCTTCATCGTGCCTCTTCTCGCCTGGCAGTTCCTTGGCGACCCTCTATCTTGGCGAACGTTCGTCGGCGCGATGGCGATTCTCGGCGGAATCGCCATCGCCAGCCGATGACACGCCGCTACCATGGTTCTCCGTTCGCGGATCTGCCCAAGAATCAGCCAGGCCATTGGGCACGCGCGTTCGTCGTTGCGCGCGTTCGTCGTTGCGCTCGTTCGGTGACGCCGGTCGATGCCGACGCGGCCTATTGGACGCAGCTTGCGGAATCCGCGACGAAAGTACCGACTTGAAACACCACCTTGCCGTGGAACTGACGGTAGTCTTCGACAATCGGCGCTTTCCAGGCGAGACGCTGCTGCCACCCGCTGAAACGTGCTGCCCGATCGCCGCTGATCAGCGCCACAGACACATTGCGCTTGTGGCAAAGGAAGTGCTTAGCGGCACTTATGTCCTCGTCCGTTGAAATCTGTATATTCGCCCCAGTCAGGAACGCTATCGGCATATACAAGCCCCAGTCCGGCAGAATGAGAAAGTGATCGCGCTTGCTTTGAAGCAGATCCTCGGCGAAGTGGTTGATCGCGTCCGAATAGAGGCCAACGCCATGCGTCTCGCCCAATTTAGCAGTCATTTGCCGATCACCCGCGACGTTGATGGCGATGAGCGAGGCAAGCACCACCACTGAAGATGCCATCCACAGAGACCGCGATGCGGGCACTGCAGTGGGGTCCCTTATCATGCAGTCGAGCCCAACGATTAGCGCCGCATAGCTCAAGGGCAGAAGGCAGACATAGTGATGGCCGCCAAGACGGCTGCCAAAGATTAGCGATATTGTGAAAAAAGAAAGCTGCAGCGCCAGCAGCAAGCGCAGCAAGCGGCTCGCGATATTGCGATATTCTGAAACGACCCACAGCGCGACGGGAAGGATGAGCAGGATTGCGAGCTTCAATGGGGCCGCAGGGACCGGAGTGAAGTCACCGAACATCAATGCGGAATTCCACGAATTCGAGAATACGGCGACGATCTGATGCCACGCAAAGCCCACCCGTTCCATCAAAGTCAGCTGAGAGGCGAATGCTCCAAGCCTGGATTGCATGGCCGAGATATAGGTGAACAGGCCACCCAAGCCTCCCTGGCTTACCGCGAGCAACACATACCCAACGATATAGAAGCTCAACCCGCAACACAGTCCTGTAACCCAATGTGTCGATAAGCGAAGAACTCCTGGTCGGGAGACGCTGTTATCGCGCTGGTGCCAAGTGAAGAGCGCGCCGACCACGGCTGGGAGGAAAAAGAGGAAGGTAAAATAACCGACCACAGCCAATCCGAAGAAAAATCCGCTGAGGCGCAAATGGCGAGCACACGAGTCCTGAGGCCCAAGCATCGCTCTGTCTATCTGCAACACGGATAGGAAGATCCAAAGCACGGGAACCGTGCTCAGCTGATTCTGTGTCCGAAACGAATACACGAAGGCGGGGTCGACCGCCAGTGCGGCGCATGCTGCGGCGGCCCACGCATGCGATATCTCACGATCGTTCAACACTGCGTACATCGACCATATGATCGCGAATCCAAACAATGCATGGATCGTGCGCAGCCCGACGAGCGACGTGCCAAAGAGCAGGAAGCCCGGAAGGCTGAGCCAGAGTTGCAAGGTACTGTGATAAAGCGACGTCAGGATCGGGAATCGCTCCCCCAGATAATTGCCGGGAAGGATCCATGCCGGGACCTCATAGCCGCTCGAATTCAAAATGCGGACGACCAGATAGTCCGGGTCGACTGCATCCATATACAAGCCTGGTAGCGACATACGCCACCCTGCAGCAATCGCAAAGACGATCGCTACTGGTACGAGCGGCAACCAGTAGCTGAAACGTGAACGAGGCGTGTGTCCGGAGGCCGACATGTTGGTTAGGAAACCGGATTGCTCTTCAAAAGAAAGAGATGATGGCCCGTCGCTTCGTGATGCAATAACACCAGTTTTGCGGTTCCATCATGGATATAAACCGCGCCGCTTAGGTCGCTGAACGCAGGCAGCATGTCGACCTTGGAGCCCAATTCGAAGTGCTCGAAGTATGGCTGTGGAGGTTGAGCCCGCAAGTGAGGGTACTCGGGCCTTTTCGCTGGACTGGTGCTGTTGGTCCGATGTCAGCAAGGCACGGTTACGGCACAGCCAATATAGGCAGGTCACACCTTCG
>VBCY01000009.1 GCA_005882995.1 Betaproteobacteria bacterium | reverse complement strand
CCTTGGGTATCACCTATGAGATTGGCCCGTTCCGGCTCAATGCCGCTGCGAAAGCGGTTACCCATGCGGGAACGCCGATCGCGCTGGGTCCACGGGCCGTCGCGGTTCTTGCTTTGCTCGTGGAGTCGGCCCAGGAGTACGTGCCCAAGGCACGGCTCATGGACGAGGCGTGGCCAGGCGTCATTGTCGAGGAAGCGAATCTCGGCGTGCAGATTTCGGCAATCCGCCGCGCACTCGCTCAGGCCCCCGGTGGCGAGTATTGGATCGAGACGCTGGCCCGGCGCGGCTATCGTTTCGTTGGACCTGTCAGCAAGCTCCCAAACAAGACGCCAGGCGACACTGTCGGCACGAGTCCGCGCTCGAATCTGCCCGAGCCCCTCACCTCGCTCGTCGGCCGCGAGCGGGAACTCAAAGAGCTTCAAAAGCTATTGGCGGACCACCGGTTATTGACCTTGACGGGAGCGGGCGGCGTCGGCAAGACGCGCCTCGCCATGCGTATCGCTGCGACGGTGATCGACAGCTACAGCGATGGCGTGTGGCTGGTCGAGTTGGCGGCTCTGTCGGACCCCGGCCTCGTGCCGCAGACCGTGACGGAGGTTCTCGCACTCAAAGAGCAGCAAGGTAAGAGCCTGACCGAACGACTGACCCAGTACCTCCGGCCCAAGCGTCTCCTCTTGGTGCTGGACAATGCTGAACACCTCTTGGCGGCCTGCGCCCGTTTGACGGAAACGGTGCTGCGACAATGTCCGCAGGTCACATTGCTGGTTACGAGTCGGGAGCGGCTCGCCGTGCAGGGGGAGCAGACCTATCGGGTGCCATCGCTGTCCATGCCGGACCCGGGGCTCGACATATCGGCGCAGAACCTCGCGCAATTCGAGTCTGTCCAGCTTTTCAGCGAGCGGGTGCGTCTCCACCGGCCGCATTTCGCCGTCACCGATCAAAACGCGCCTGCGCTCGCCAGTATCTGCCGCCGTCTCGACGGCATCCCGCTCGCCATCGAGCTGGCGGCGGCCCGAGGCCGTTCAATGTCCATCGAAGAGGTGAATCAGCAGTTGGAGCACGGGTTCCGCGTGCTAACCGGCGGCTCGCGCTCGGCGCTACCACGGCAGCAGACGCTGCGCGCGCTTATCGACTGGAGCTACGACCTCTTAAGTGACGCCGAGCAGGCGCTGTTTCGCCGGCTTTCAGTCTTTGCGGGTGGCTGGACTTTGTCAGCTGCGGAGCAGGTTTGCACGGACGAAAGCGTTGACAAAGAGGCGGTCCTCGAGCACCTCACGTCGCTCGCCGACAAGACCCTGCTAGTCGCCGAAGAGCGAGACAGCGTGACCCGCTACCGGCTGCTGGAGACGGTGGGCCACTATGCCCGGGAGCGGCTGCGGGAGCGTGGTGGCGAAGCGCACTGGCGCGACCGGCATCTCGCGTACTTTCTTGCGTTGACGCTAGAAGCTGAGCCGTTGCTAAAGGGCCCGGATCTCGAAGTCGGGCTCGATCGATTGGAGACCGAGCACGACAACCTTCGGCTGGCCCTGGACTGGGCTGCGTCGGGTCGCGGAGATTCAGTGACGGGGCTGCGAATCGCCGCCGCGATCTGGTGGTTCTGGCAGACGCGCGGCCACCTGCGCGAAGGGCGGCAGTGGCTATCCCGGCTACTCGCTGCCGCACCGGCTACGGAAGCTCTCGCGATCCGTGCGAAGGCGCTCCGCGGGGCCGGCGCGCTGGCCCGGGAGCAAGCAGACTACGCGGCTGCGGAAGCGCTTCACCGCGAGAGCCTGACGCTCCGGCGCGAGCTTGGCGACCAGCGCGGCATTGCCTTGGCGCTAGGCAGTCTGGGAGCGGTAGCGCTCGAGTTGGGGAACTATGACGCCGCGCGGAAACTGGAGGAGGAAAGTTTGGCGATCCAGCGCGAACTGGGCGATCGGGCGAGCGTTGCCCAGGTGTTGAACAACCTGGGCGAAATGGCCCGCCTCCAGGGCGACTACGCAACCGCTCGCGCCCGCCTCGAGGAGAGCCTGACGATCTATCGAGAGCTTGGAAACCAATGGGGCATTTCGACGAGCGTGACGAATCTAGGGGAGGTCGCGAGCGCCGAAGGCGACTTTGCGGACGCGCTCGCCCTGCTCAGGAAAGGCCTGCTGATTCGGCGCGAGTTGGGCGGCCAGTGGGGCATCGCATTGTCGCTCGAAGGATTCGCGCGCGTGGCGCTTGCGCTGGGCTCGCCCGGCCGGGCTGCGCGCATCTGGGGTCATGCGGAGAGACTGCGCGAGGAAACCGGTAGCCCGCTGCCACCGAGCGAACGGGGCCATTACGACCGGCACATTGCCTCGGCCCGTGCCGCGATGAGCGACGACTCGGCGTTCGATTCGGCATGGCACGAGGGCCGCGCGATGACACTCGAGGACGCAATCGGGTACGCGCTGAGCGTGCCGGATGCCTAGTGAACGGTTTCCATCGAATCGACTGACCCGTCACTGCAGGGCAAGACGGTCGCAAGTAGATCTGGACGCGCGACGCTGCGCGGCCTGGAGGTCTATGATGTCGCCGTCCAGCCAAGCGCCAATTCTGGATTCTCGGCCGGGTTCCTTGCGGGTGAAGGTGAGAAGTTTCACGCTGCGTGCGCCGTCACGCGCGTTCGATGGGCGACGGCAAGATACTACCAGTCGATGTAATACTGCGCACGGCCGAGGCGAGATCGCGTCAACCGTTACGGCAAATTATGGTGACTCGTCGTCCGGCCATTGAACGACATGATCGTACAGAGCCAGGGCCGCGGGTGGAGCAGGGGGATTCTTATTGGTGCCAAGGTACAGGAAGGCGACGATGGCATCGGCCGGCGTCAGACCGACGGCGGATTTGATCTCGGGGTCATATGCGGCATCGCCGGTCTTCCACGCGCAGCCAAAACCTAACGCGAAAGCAGCGACCATGAAATTCTCAGCAGCCGCTCCCGCTGACAAGATCTGCTCGATGGCGGGAATGTTCGACTGCTGGTTGATCTTTGCGGCCACGACCACGACCAGCGGTGCCCGCAGCGGCTTGCTCGCTTCTTTTTCGACTTGCGCCGGCGTCGCGTCGGGATGACGCCGTTGGTAGGTCTGGCCCATCAACCTGCCGAGCCGCTTACGGGCAGCGCCCCTCAGGACGATGAACCGCCAAGGGCGAAGTCGCCCGTGGTCTGGGGCGCGCACGGCCGCGGACAGCATCGTGTGCAACTCAAGGTCGTCCGGCGCGGGATCGACCAACGCGCTGCCTGATACTCGCCCTGTGAGAACGTCGATAGCTTCCATGGCGCAGCACCCCCACTACGTTACAAGTCGCCTAAATAGGTTCTCAAGCTGATAATCCGCACGCGCCTATATTCGCCGAACGTGAGCAGAGCACGATGGCCGGTGACGATCGCTTCGGCGCGGGCGGTGAGCGCGCATTCCAAGATGCGATTGTCGGGCTCGTCCTTGACCACGCGCAGGCGTCGCCGCGGATGGACTGTGAGAGCGAGCTCGGACAGAAACACCGCAACATGCGCGAGCTCCTCGGAGTCGCGCGAGAATTTGCTGCCCAGCACACGGAGCAATTCGTCGAGGATGGGCTTGGAGATGATGAGTTGGTCCTGCTCTTCGAGGATGCGCCGCAGGGCTGCGTCGCCACGGCCCCCCGGAAAGACCAGAGCCGAAACGAGAATGTTGGTGTCGAAGACGACCTTCACTCAGCGAGGTAGCGTTCGAGGTCCTTCTCGGTAAGGATGCCTTGATCGCGTGCCTTGCGGCTCCAGTACCCTTGGATGCCCTGAAGTTCTTGTAGCCGCCGTTCGATGCGGGCCCGACGCAGCGCATCCTGGATGACGGCGCTGAGGGTCTTCCCCTCGGCCCGGGCGAGTGCCTCTGCTTCGCGCGCGAGATCCGCGGGAAGCGAGATGGTTTTCTTGACGGCAGAAGTCATACGAACCCTGGTTGAAGAGCGCGAGCGGTATGAATTAATCATACCAACGTCTGATCGTTGACTCCGCGCGTACGCGGCTCACTAATCTGCACGAGGCTCTTCGAGATAGCAGACGCCAACCTCCAGTTCGGAGTGTGACTAAATTGTGCCGAAAAAATCCGTTGGTCGAAGGGAGCCCGTCGCGAAATTCTGTCGCGACGGTCGCAGACGGGGCGGGCTGCGCTTGTGTGATGCGAGCTGATGCGATCTTCCAAAAAATATGCAGTGGAAAATAGAAGATCCGCCGTACAAAGCACCAAGTGCTGCGGACAGGTGCATCGGTCATCACCGCAATCGGCCAATAACCGGTCACCATGCCGAGGGGTGCGCGAATCTTGCGCCGCCGCCTCGCGCGATCCGATTGCCCTTCTCTTTAGGATGCATACGTCAGTTCAAGGCAGCGCCGGCAAACAAGTCCGTAGCTTGCAAAGTGCAACTCGACCGTTCGGCGCGAGCATCGCGCGGATACAAACCAACTTCGACTCCGCCGAAAGGACAAGGTGTTTCGCCGGCAAGAGCTTGGCGGGTCCAGCCTCGAACGCCATCCCTTGTAATTACTGCAGCGTCAACAAAGACGCGTGACCAATAAGCCAAGAGTCATATCTTCGCACCGAGCACTTTGGTGTCGCAACGCGACCGTCGCTGACCAGCCAAGAAGTGGCGGTCACGCCACAAGCAGAAATCGCTTCTTAGCGGTCAACTCGCAGCACCGTCCCCCAATGAAGTCACTGTCGAACTTCACGCGACGGCGCGCGTTCTCCTAACGGGTGCCAGCACCCGGGCAATCGCTACGCTCGACAATTGCCCATACGAATCGACTTGCGGCGTTGCGCCACTACATCGCGCATACGAGCGAATAACAATACCGATCGTGTTGCTTTGTGAAATTGCAAAATGTTTCTCAATCTTGCTTTTATTTCCGTCTGCGAGAATTTACGAGGCCAGCTCCCGCGTTAAGATTGGGCCCGGAGACCTCACGCCTGTGCCAAGAAGCACGTAAGAGCGCTGTGGGATTATTGCCGGGACCCTTGGCCTCACTCGAGGCCCGTTAGGCGTAGTGGGGCGGGGCATTGACTGGAGGACATTGACAATGACATTTGCCACTCAGAATGTAGCTCGCGAACTTCGCTGGGCCCGCGCACTAGCGGTGTGCGTTCTAGCGCTGACCATGGCGACGTCGCTAACCGCAACGGCCGCACCCAACTGGATAACCTCCTGGGCGGCGTCTCCCCAGGGGCCGTATCCGAGCGGTGCTGCGGTAGCGCAGCCGGACCTCTCATTTGCGTTCCCGGATAACGCTGCGAACGACCAGACCTTCCGTCTCATCGTGCGTCCGGGCATGTGGTCAAGGTTCGTTCGCATTCACTTTACGAACTTGTTCGGCAACCAGCCGATTACCCTGGATGGCGCCTTTGTCGGAATACAAAAGACGGGCGCGGCGATCGTGCCAGGTACCAATCAGCCCGTTAACTTCAACGGCGGTTCGACGAGGCTCACCCTGCAGCCTGGAGAAAGCGTGTGGAGTGACCCGGTGAAATTGCGGTACGTGAATGGAGAGGGGCAGAGCGCCGCACTCGACGACCTGGCCATGTCAGGCAGGAAGCTTGCGGTTAGCTTCCATACGGTCGGTTCCACAGGTCCGATGACTTGGCACGCCAAGGCAATGACTACTTCCTATGTGACCGACCGAGGAGCGGGCTCCGTCGGAGCTACGGAGGGAGACGTTTTTCCCACGAGCACCACGTCCTGGTACTTCATGGACAAGATAGACATGGATGCCCCTGAAGGCACGCAACTCGTCGTTGCGCTCGGAGATTCGATCACCGATGGCACGAGCTCCACGATCAACGGCGATGATCGCTGGCCCGATGTCGTCGCGCGCCGACTCCAGGCGACTTACGGCAACAGGGTGGTGCTGGTCAATGAAGGCATCGGTGGGAACCAGATCGTCGGGCCCGCGCACTACGACCCTAACAATCCGGTTGCCGGTGGTCCTTCCGCATTGGAGCGTCTCGACCGCGATGTGATAGGGCTTTCGGGAGTCACCGCCGTCATCTGGCACGAAGGCACCAACGACGTCACCGCGGGAACTAGCGCGGCCGCAATCGAAGCCGGTATCGTGAATGTCGTCCAGCGCTTGCGTGCGGCGATTCCGGGCGTGCGTATCGTGGGCACGACAATCACGAGCGAAGTGGGCGCCGCGGGCAATGGTGGGACTGCCGCAGCCGCTGCCGAGCGGATCGAACTCAACCAATTCATCAAGACGAGCGGACTGTTCGACGACGTTGCCGAGTTCTATGCCGTCACAACCGATCCTGTCACTGGCGCGATGAAGGCCCAGTTCATACCCAATACGAGCATCGGCGGAGCAGGCGATCACGTGCATCCAAACCGCGCCGGGTACTTGACGATGGGAAACGCGGTAAACATTGGAGTCCTGGTGCATTGATTCATTGGTCGGCCGAGGCGTCCGCGTGCCCGAAGGCGCGGAGCCTCGGCGCCTATTAGCACACGACATCCGGCTGGGCCGCCCAGTTTTCGCGATGGAAGCGCACGTTGATCGCTAGGCGCCACGCCTGCAAATATGACGCGACGCCCCTGCTGTCTATGTGCGTGTGTTTTCCCCCTTTTCGTTCGCTGGGTGCGTCATGGCATGACGTCTGTTCCGTCGTCGCTGCACAAAGCGCGGTGCGAGGACTGATGGCTGCAGGAGCATAAGCACAATGAAAACCCATCAAGTAGTTCGCGAAATCGTACTGACAGGCCGTCGCATCCGCGCGGACCGAGCGCCATACACTGAGGAAAATTCATGGTACGAACATTGAAGTATTCCGCGCTCACGTTCGCGACCGTGGTGGGGTGTGCCGCGCACGCCGCCACGCCGGTGACGTCCTGCGAAACACTTGCCGCTCTGCCCCTGCAGGACGTGACGATTACCGTCGCGAGGACGGTTCCGGCCGGCTCGTTTACAGCGGCCAACGGCCAGATCTTCGCAAACATGCCGAGCTTTTGCCTCGTCCACGGCGTCGCCGCACCGACCTCCGAATCGGTGATCAATTTCGAGGTGTGGATTCCGATCGCAAACTGGAACGGCCGCTTCAACGGTGTCGGCAACGGCGCCCTCGCCGGCACGATCAGCTACAGCGCCATGGCGCCCGCCGTTCAGCAGGGATTTGCCGCGGCGAGCACTGACACGGGCCACGTCCCCACCGAGCCGCAAACGTGGCTCTTGAGCCGAGAACGCATCATCGATTACAGCTATCGCGGATTCCACCTCACTACACAGTACGCGAAGTCTTTGATCGCCGCACTTTACGCGTCCGGACCAGCTTACTCGTATTACACGGGTTGCTCCACGGGCGGAAAGCAGGGGCTGATGGAGGCCCAGCGTTTCCCGGAGGATTACGACGGGATCGTTGCGGGTGACCCGGCGAACTACTGGACCATGCAGATGGCGTCCGAAGTCTGGGACGGACAGGTGACCTTCGGCGCGAACAACCTGCCGACCGCCAAGCTTCCGATCGTCAACAACGCGGTCCTCGCGGCGTGCGGGAACAATGGCGGAGGAGGTCTTCCGACCGACGCGTTCCTGACGAACCCAGATACCTGCAACTTCGATCCGGGTGTGCTGCAATGCGTGGGTGCGGACGCGCCGACATGCCTTACGGCCGCGCAAGTCGCCGCTGTGCGCAAGATCTATCAGGGACCGACAAACCCCACCACGGGCGCGAACGAGTATCCCGGCCTGCCGCGCGGAAGCGAAGTCGGATTGGGACCCGCGGGCGGGCAGTTCGTGATCAATCGCACCGTCGCGCAAGGCTCCGGCGTGAGCTCATTCGACTG
>VBCY01000492.1 GCA_005882995.1 Betaproteobacteria bacterium | reverse complement strand
ACGCGGTCGGCGCCTGGATCAACGACTGCCCATCTCAAGCCGGAGCAGTTCCTCTTCCCGAGCCGCATTACGGAGTCGCCTCATCTTTCGACCCGGCAGTATTCGCGGATCGTTGGGTGCTGGGTCGGTCATCTGACGCGCTAGGCCGCTAATCCGATCCCTGGACATTGCCAGTGAAGTCTTGGCGCTGTAAGGTCCCTCCGCGAATCGTTAGCTTACGTCAGTCAGCCGGCACGAAGCTCGGTAGTAACGCTGCCGTTGTCATTGCCAGTGAGGTCATCAGAAACTAATGCGCATCAAGTGGTTCGACGACTCAGCGAGCTTCGTGGCCTGCACGGGCGCGGGCGACATACAGTCGTGCTCACCTGACTCGGCCGAGAGACGCCCGTCGAATGATGTCGACCATGACCCCGTAGTCATCTCGCGGAGTATCGCCCACTTTATGTATAGCCCTTGCCCATCATGTTGACGGTTGAGGATGTCCGCACAATCCCGCTGTTTTCGGCGCTGGCGGTGAGCGATCTTGAGCGTCTCGCGCAGACATCTGCCGATATGCACCTCGCTGCCGGAGAATGGGCCGTGCCTGAGGGTGGCGAGCGCGCACTGTTCGCCGTTCTAAGCGGCAAGATCGAGGTCGTGAAGTTTTTCGACGGCATCGAGCGCAGGCTGGGTTGGCGCGCACCAGGCACCATCTTCGGTGAAGTACCCCTCACCCTCGGATCGCCGTTTCCGAGGGGCTATCGGGCGGCGGAACCTTCGCGTGTCATGCGTGTAGAGCCGCGGCAGTACTACGCTATCGCGGCTTCATCCCCGGAAATCGCTCTGAAAATAGGCGCGCTCGCGCGCCAGCGCATCGGAGGGCTTCAGGGAATTGCCGCGGACGCACCCAAGGCACGTATAACGCTGTTCGGTCCCCGGTGGGACATTGCTTGCAGCGACATGCGGCGATTTCTCGCGCGCAATCAGATCACGTATGACTGGGTGACGCCTGATGCACCGAACCTGGACACAGCTTGGCCCGGAACGCCGCCCGCCGATAACGAGTGGCCCGTGCTCCGGATGGCAGACGGAACCGTGGTCAGTCGGCCCAAGGCGCGGGATCTCGCTCATTTGTTGGGGCTCCAAACAAACGCAGGTTTAGTTGAATACGACACTGCCATCGTCGGCGGCGGGCCGGCCGGACTCGCAGCGGCGGTGTATGGAGCATCGGAAGGATTGCGAACGCTGGTGATCGAACGCGAGGCGCCAGGCGGCCAAGCCGGAACATCTTCGCGGATCGAGAACTACCTCGGCTTCCCCAATGGAGTTTCCGGTGAGGAACTCGCGAATCGTGCGCTCCAGCAAGCCAGGCGACTCGGCGCAGAGATCCTCGTCACGCGCTCCGTCGAGCGCATCGATCCGCTGACGCGAGAGATCTTCCTCGATGGAAACGATGTTATCCGGGCTCGGACCGTCATTCTTGCCACCGGCGTAACGTGGCGTCAGCTCGCCATCGAGGGCGTCGAGCGCCTTATCGGCAAAGGGATCTATTACGGAGCGGCACGCAGCGAAGCGAGTACCACCCACGGGGCCGACATCCATCTCATTGGCGCGGGGAACTCCGCCGGTCAGGCGGCTTTGTTCTTCGCCAACCATGCACGCACTGTGACGCTGATCATCCGTGGTGACGCACTGGAGAAGAGCATGTCTCACTACCTGGTCGAGCAGTTGCGCGCAAAATCGAACATCACCGTCGCGCTGCAGTCTGAGGTGGCCGCAATTTACGGCGATGCACATCTGACCGCGATCGACATTCGTGATCGCGGCAACGAAGCGGTGACTCGACACGGATGCGGCGGCCTGTTCGTCTTCATCGGGGCCGACGCCGATACCGCGTGGCTACCCGCAGAGATCGCGCGCGATCCCCGCGGATATGTCCTGACCGGTGATAAGGTTGCGAGTGCCGGCCGGTGGTCTCATAACCGGGATCCGTACCTGCTTGAAACGAGTGTCCCCGGTGTCTTTGCTTGTGGCGATGTGCGGTTGAGCCCGGTCAAACGTGTCGCATCCGCGGTCGGTGAAGGCAGTATGGCAATCGCGTTGGCGCATCAATATTTGCAGCAAGATCGACCCATGTCCTAGGCGCTGACAGTCGGGTCTGCGTTTTCTCAAGTTCCGCTTTGGGATAGCGGCCACCCGCGACTCACAAAGAGATGACCGCTTTCCACGTCGCTGACGGTTCAATCGAGCGGACAGTGTCCGCCAGGTGTGATTCCGAGCAGGACCCATTAATCGCGTAACGAGATGATCATCTATGGCTGCTTGGTAGATATTCATCATGGCGCCACACCCAGTATGGTCCCCGATCGCCTTCATCGCGGCCTGGTTGCGGCGGTCAGCCCCGGTTCTGCGGGACGCGCGCGCTCAGCACCGGAACCATCCACGCAGCGTATCCGTTCGGGTCGCGAATGTTGGCGATCATCTGCTCGAAATACGCGCGGGCCGAGTCGCGTGACACTGGCGTTATTTCACCGACGACGTCGACATAACCGTCGCGCCACGCCTCCAGGATCGATGCGAATGTCTCGCGAGGCACACGAAGCGTATCGACCACAATATAGTCCATCGTGATCGCTTCGAGCCCCAACGCATGGAGTATCCCGAAGCTATTGCGTCCCACGAACAAATCCGTCTGCGTTGCGTCCCCGAAGCTCGCCGGCACCACATGCCAGAACTCGCGCGGGTCCGGGGCAGCGCGCTGGAAATGCAGCATGCCGTAGTCCTCGGCGATCAAATGCAGGTAACCGCCAT
>VBCY01000491.1 GCA_005882995.1 Betaproteobacteria bacterium | reverse complement strand
CGAACTGGCCCGCGGCAGATGCCCTCGAAGCTGTGATCGCTGCCGGCCATGGACGGCTCGCGACGCTTGAGCTGCCGCCGCTGCCAGCGGCGCGGGTTGCTGCAGCGGCGCGCTACGCCCTTGAGGATCAGCTTGCCGGAGCCACCGAAGACATCCACATTGCGACGACCGCGCAACGCAGCGATGGATCGGTGCATGTCGCAATCATGGACCAGGTCTGGATGCGCGCGTTCGCGACGGCGTCCGCGAAGAGCGGCCTTCGCTGGCGCAGGGTCATATTGGAAAGCGATCTGGCCCGGCCACCCGCGGCTGGCTGGTGCTGGTGCGCCCTGGCTCAGGATCAACCGGGCTTCGTCCGGACCGCGACCGGCGCCAGCATCTCTGTGGGCGCCATTCATGACGACACGCCGCCCGACGAGCTGGTGCTCGCACTGATCAACAGCCGAACGCAACGTCCGCGCGCTGTGCGCGTCGACATCGCCGGCGCCACATCCACCCTTATGTCTCGGGCGCACGAGCTGACGGGCGTGGAATTTTCCCCGGGGACGGCTTGGCGCTGGCACGCAGTGCCGTCGTCGGCGTTTCAGGAAGCAATCGATTTGCAGACCGGCGCCTTCGGTCTGGCGCCGGCGGCGCCACGTTTCGATGTCGTGCGACAGTTGCGTCCGGCGCTCGTCATCGCGGCATGCGCCCTTGGCATCCACGTGGTCGCGACCATGGGGCAGTGGCTTTGGCTGCATTGGCAGGCTGCGCAATTGCGTAATCAGCTTGAGGACATCGCCCGCATCGCTGTGCCGGAGGCTCCCGGCGACCTCGCGCCTGCGACAGCGATCGCGCGACGCGATGCCACGCTGAGACACAACGCCGGTTTGACCGCCGCGGATGACTTCCTGCCTCTGCTCGGACGCGCCTCCCCGGTATTGTCCGCGCTTCCCCCTGGCGTGATGCGTTCGCTGCGCTACGCCGACGGGCATCTGGTGCTCGAACTGCAGAAGCTCGATCCGCTGCGGCTATCGGAGATGCAGCGCGACCTGCAGCGCAAAGGACTGGTGGCGATCGCTGCACCGACCGCATCCGGCGCACGCCTTCGCGTGGGAATTGATTGATGGCGACCACGCTTAGACCGGGGACGAACGAGCGTTTTGCGCAGTGGTGGCAGCTGCGCTCGCAGAAGGAGCGAATTTCCCTGGCAATCGCTGCGGGTATCGTCGCCATCGCTCTCGCCTGGGTGGCGCTGTGGAGGCCCTTGACCAGCGACATCGCGCGACTCTCGCAGCAAGTGGCCACGCAGCGGCTAGCGCTTGCCGAAGCCCAACGCCAGGCCAACGACATCGCCAATCTGTCAAGCAAGGCCGCGGTACCGGCACCGCGCGACGCGCGTGCCGACGTCGAGGCCGCGCTGAATCGTCAGGGGCTGAAGCCGACGGCGATCGACCGGATCGATAATGATCGGCTGCGCGTGAGCTTTGACGCGGTGTCCTTCGACGCCCTGACGGAACTCTTTGACCGTCTGCAGCGCGACGCAAGACTTCGTGCGGTTGATGCGACGATAACGGCACGAGTCGAACCAGGACAAGTGCGTGCCGAACTAATCCTTACGCCTTGAGGCGATGCGCATCGGGATCGCTTTAGCCGCCGGCGTCCTCTTCCTCGCGCTCGGGCTTGCGGTGAATGCCCCCGCTACGCTGATCGATGTGCGCCTCAACGCGATCTCCGGTGGGCGGGTGCGCCTCGCCGATGCCAGCGGCACCCTCTGGGGCGGCAGCGGCGAAGTCTGGCTAGCTCCTGGTTTTGTTGCGCGTCGTGTCGATTGGCATCTCGCCGCTTGGCCTCTGCTCTGGGGAGAGGCACGCGGCACTCTCATCGCCGCAGGCGGCGAGCCACGCGCCAACTTTGCGCTAGGCAACAAGGGCTTCGCGTTGCGTGACGTTGCCCTGTCCATGCCAGCAGACGCGCTGGTGGGCGTCTTCGGTGCGCTCGCGCCGCTCGCGAGTGCCAGCGGCGTGCTTTCGCTCAGCGCCGATACGCTCATCTGGCGAGAAGACGTTGTCGAGGGACGTGTCGCGCTGCGCTGGAACGGCGCAAGCCTGGCCGGACCGACACCGGACAGCCGCATCTCTTTGGGCGAGGTGCGTCTCGATGGGATAGGTCAGGCTAATGCGCTGAGCGGCAAAGTGGGAAACGCCGGCGGCGACGTCGACATTTCAGGCAGCATGAGTCTCTCGGCACAAGGAGCACGCGTCGAGCTGGTCGTGCGTCCGCGCAGCGAGCTGGCTCCGGAGCGCGCCCGCGCTATCGCCGCAGCGCTTGCTCTGCTGGGCCAGCCCGAAGCAGCGAATGGATACCGCCTCGCCTGGTCGGGCTCACTGCTATGAGTGAGCGGCGCAGGCGCCAGCGGCTCAAAAGCCCTGTCCGCCCCTCGGGCAGGCGCTACGGCGCGACGCTCAAGGCCGCGCCAAGCTTTCATCACCAAGGGCCCACGCGCATCTCGGCGATCGACGCCCTGCGCGGTGCAGCGATCCTCGCCATGATCGGCTATCACTTTGCGTTCGATCTCAGTTGGTTCGGCGTGTTTCGCGCGGATTTTAACAACGACGCACTGTGGCTCAGCTTGCGAGCAATCATCGTGAGCGCCTTTCTGCTGCTGGTGGGAGTGAGTCTGGTGCTCGCCCGACTCGCGCGAATCAGCGCGCACCGATTCTGGAAACGCATCGCGCTTATCGTGTTGTGCGCGCTGCTGGTCACGGCGGGAAGCTACTTCACCTTTCCGCAGAGCTTCATAGCGGCGCTGATCACGGGTCTTGCGGTTGTCGGAATTGGACTGCAGGTACACCTGACGCTCTTCGACGCGCGATGGCTCAACTGGATCGGGATGATGACCCACAAGCCGGCGACTGAGGACTACGTTCCAATCTTCCCATGGCTCGGCGTCGTTCTGCTCGGCGTCGCTGCAGGAGCGTGGCTCGCTCGCAAAGACTATCGTTCGTTGCAACCACTTTCGCGCTCCTCCCCCCGTTTGCTCAACTGGCTGGGAAGGCACAGCCTGCTCGTCCACATGGTGCATCAGCCAGTGCTGCCGGGGATACTTCGCGTGTTGATTCGATGACAATCATCGAGACAGCGGCGTGGCGGTGGCCGAGCGCCTCCGGTATACTGAAGCAACGAATAGGCGCGTAGCTCAGCTGGTTAGAGCACCACCTTGACATGGTGGGGGTCGTTGGTTCGAGTCCAATCGCGCCTACCATGAGTCCCGCGCGGACCAGACAGGAATCACCGAAAGGCATGGTTATGACACCGCGAACGCGTACGGAGACCGATTGACCGAAGAGCGAGTTCGCACGCGGCTGTTGCGCAAAAAAGTGCGGCTCCGACCGCACTTTTTTTTGGGGTCAGAGACGACTTTCCAACACTGGCGACGCGGAGTCGCGAGGCTCGCGGAAAATCGTCTCTGACCCCGGAGAGAAATTATGCCTGACATACGATTACCGGATGGCGCCATCAAGCATTTCGACGCGCCGGTGACGGTCGCCGACGTTGCGGCAGCGATCGGGCCCGGGCTTGCCAAGGCTGCTCTCGCCGGCAAGCTCGACGGGAAGCTCGTCGACACCTCGTTCGTCATCGACGGCGACGCGACTCTCGCGGTGGTCACCGACCGTGATCCCGAGGGTCTGGAGGTGTTGCGGCACTCGACGGCGCATCTACTCGCCTACGCGGTGAAGGAGTTGTTCCCCGACGCGCAGGTCACCATCGGACCGGTGATCGAGGACGGCTTTTATTACGATTTCTCGTACAAGCGGCCGTTCACGCCGGAGGATCTTGCAGCGATCGAGCAGAAGATGGCCGAGCTTGCGAAAAAGGACGAGCCGGTAGTTCGCAAGCTGATGCTTCGCGATGACGCGGTGAAGTACTTCGAATCGCTGGGAGAGCACTACAAGGCTGAAATCATTGCCTCCATTCCCGCGAACGAGGACATCTCCCTCTACAGCGAAGGCAGGTTCACCGATCTGTGCCGAGGCCCGCACGTACCGTCGACCGGAAGGCTGCGCGTGTTCAAGCTCACCAAGCTTGCGGGAGCCTATTGGCGAGGCGATTCCCGCAACGAGATGCTGCAGCGGATCTACGGCACCGCGTGGTCGAAGAAAGAGGATCTGGACGCCTATCTGCATCGCATCGAGGAAGCGGAAAAGCGCGATCACCGCAGGCTGGGTCGGCAGCTCGACTTGTTCCACTTGCAGGACGAAGCGCCGGGGATGGTGTTTTGGCACCCCAAGGGATGGGCACTGTGGCAGCAGATCGAGCAGTACATGCGGCGCGTCTACCAGGACAACGGCTACCAGGAAGTGCGCGGCCCGATGATTCTCGACCGCAGTCTCTGGGAACGCTCAGGCCACTGGGAAAACTACAAGGAGAACATGTTTTTCACCGAGTCGGAGAAGCGCGACTTCGCGATCAAGCCGATGAACTGTCCGGGCCACGTGCAGATCTTCAACGCCGACCTACGCAGCTACCGCGAGCTGCCGCTGCGCTATGGCGAGTTCGGCTTCTGCCACCGCAACGAAGCCTCGGGCGCCCTGCATGGCATCATGCGCGTACGCGCCTTTACGCAGGATGACGGGCACATCTTCTGCAGTCCGGAGCAGATCGAGCCCGAGGTCACTGCATTCAATCGGCTTGCGCTCGGCGTCTACAAGGATTTCGGCTTCGAGAACATCGCCATCAGGCTGGCGCTTCGTCCGGAGAAGCGCATCGGTTCTGACGCTACCTGGGACCGCGCCGAAGCGGCGCTGCGCGCTGCTTTGCGGGCCTGCGATTTGCAATGGACCGAGTTGCCGGGCGACGGGGCATTCTATGGCCCGAAGATCGATTACAACCTCAAGGATTCGCTTGGTCGGTCCTGGACATGCGGGACCATGCAGGTCGACTTCCAGATGCCCGAGCGCCTTGGCGCTGAATACGTCGCCGACGACAACACCCGCAAGGTCCCGGTGATGCTGCACCGAGCCATCGTCGGCTCCCTGGAGCGTTTCATCGGCATCTTGATCGAGCACTACGCCGGCTCGCTGCCGCTATGGCTGGCGCCCGTTCAGGCGGCAGTCCTCACGATTACCGACCGCCAATCCGCTTACGCGCAGAAAGTCGCGATGCAGCTGCGCGGGGCGGGATTCCGAGTGATACACGATTTGCGCAACGAGAAGATAACTTATAAAATTCGTGAACATAGCCTGCAGAAGTTGCCGTACCAGTTGATCCTGGGCGACAAGGAGCTGCAGGCGCATCAGGTGGCCGTGCGAACCCGCGCCGGCGAGGATCTGGGGGCGATGCCTCTGGATGGCTTCATGCGCCGCCTCGCAGAGGAAGTGGCAGCCCGTCATTGACGACTGCCAGAACTTGGCAGGGGTCAGCACGGCCGATTTTTTGGATTCGAGGAGACTAGACAATAGCCCAGGACAAAGCGCAGCGGATCAACGGCGAGATCAACGCACCGGAGGTTCGCTTGATAGGTGCAGAAGGCGAGCAGATCGGTGTAGTGTCGATCGCGGACGCGATAGGGCGAGCGGAAGCTGCGGAGCTTGATCTGGTGGAGATTGCGCCGCTGGCTGAACCACCCGTTTGCCGGATCATGGATTTCGGCAAATTCAAGTACCGGGAAGCCAAGCGTGCGCATGAAGCCAAGCTCAAGTTGAAGCAGATCCAGGTCAAGGAAGTGAAGTTCCGGCCTGGCACCGACGAAGGCGATTACAAAATCAAGCTGAGGAACCTGATCCGCTTCCTCGGCGAAGGTGACAAGGCAAAGGTCACGCTGCGTTTCAGAGGACGCGAGATGGCGCACCAGGAGTTCGGCATACGCCTTCTGGAGCGCGTCCGCGGCGACCTGGAGCCCTATAGCGTGGTCGAACAGTTTCCCAGGCTCGAAGGTCGGCAGATGGTGATGCTGCTGGCTCCGAAGAAGGTGGCACCCGTCAAACATCACCCGAACAAGCCCGAGGACGGTAAGAGTGCACAAGCCTCTCCCCCGGAGAGCACCGCTGTGGGCAGCAAATAGGAAACTTTAGTCATGCCAAAGATGAAGACCAAGAGCGGCGCGAAAAAGCGCTTCCGCGTTCGCGCCGGCGGCAGCATCAAACGCTCGCAGGCGTTCAAGCGCCACATCCTCACCAAGAAGTCAACCAAGAACAAACGGCACCTGCGCGGTCCCACCGGAGTCCACAGCACCAACTCGGACTCGGTCAAGGCCATGCTGCCGTACGCTTGACGGAGCCTCGCCATGCCAAGAGTCAAGCGTGGGGTGACCGCCAAGGCGCGGCACAAGAAAGTTCTCGTCAAGTCGAAGGGCTATCGCGGCCGGCGCGGCAATGTCTATCGCATCGCCAAGGAAGCGGTGATGAAGGCGGGGCAATACCAGTACCGTGATCGTCGCGCGAAAAAACGCGAGTTCCGGGTGCTGTGGATCGCCCGCATCAATGCCGCTGCACGCGAGCTCGGCTTGAGCTACAGCGCGTTCATGAACGGCCTGAAAAAAGCGTCGATCGACATCGATCGCAAGGTGCTTGCCGATCTGGCGGTTCATGACAAGGCGGCCTTTAGCAAGATCGCGGAGCAGGCCAAAGCCTCTCTGGCCTGAGGATCGAATATCAACGAGGGAGGCCGCGTGAGCCTCCCTTTTTTATTTGCACCGCCGGCTTGGGCCGGCGATGAGCCGTTGGCTTCAAACGGGCGGGATCGCGATGCTGGAACTCGAATCGATCGTTAGCGCCGCGTTGGCCGAGTTCGCTGGCTGCAACGATCCTGCAGCGCTGGAGAACAGCAAGGCGAGATATCTCGGCAAGTCCGGCAGGCTCAGCGAATTGCTCAAGTCGCTTGGGAAGCTCTCTCCT
Source organism: Betaproteobacteria bacterium (assembly GCA_005882995.1). Taxonomy (GTDB): domain Bacteria; phylum Pseudomonadota; class Gammaproteobacteria; order Burkholderiales; family Casimicrobiaceae; genus PALSA-1003. The sequence continues at coordinate 253 of VBCY01000491.1, read as the reverse complement.
GCCGAACGGCCGGCGGCAGGTGCGCGCATCAATGCTGCCAAGGAATCTCTGGAGACGGCGCTTGTTCGCCGGCGCGAAGAACTCGCCGATCAGAGACTCGCCAGGCAGCTCGCGGCTGAAGCGCTCGACATATCGTTGCCCGGTCGCGGCCTCGGAGTCGGCGCTCTCCATCCGATCACGCGCACGCTCGAACGCATCGAAGCACTGTTCCATTCGCTCGGTTTCAGCGTCGCCGACGGACCGGAGATCGAGG
>VBCY01000490.1 GCA_005882995.1 Betaproteobacteria bacterium | reverse complement strand
TCGAGCACCAGCTTGTCGGCTCCAACGCTCGCCGTATGCCGTTTTTCCAGGTCGGCGAGCAACCCTTCGTCGCTTAAGTCGAGCGCGTGCGAATGGTCCCAGTCGTGCCGCGCCACCTTGTCGAGTCGCTGAATGACGTGCTTGTCGCGAACTTCGATGGCGAGCTCGCGGCGCGCATCGAAGCTTCCGGGCGCGAAATTGATGGAGCCGATGATCGCCCGGCCGCCGTCCGCGAGAAGCATCTTGGCGTGGAGCTTCAAATGCTTGACCTTGTGCACCTTGATGCCGACGTCGTGCATGATGCGCAACCCGCTCACGCCCTCGATCAACTTTTCCTTCTTGAGCGTGTGCGGCGGACGCGCCATCACGTGGACCTTGACACCGCGCTCCCTGGCGCGCACCAGGCGCTCGATGATCACCGGATCCTGGTAGCGCTCGTTCTGGACGTAGATGCTCTCCTCGGCCTTGTCGATGAAGTGCGCGATCCTCTCGCGGCCATTGGTGTTGCACCAGATCAGACGGGCCTGATCGCCGCGGTCGAACGGGCTTCGTGACCAATCCGCTTCGAAGCATTCGATGATTTCGGAGACCTCTTCCGGATCGTCGGTCACCACAGCGTAGTCGCGGGTCTCGGTGAGATTCTTCGGGTCCCAGTTGAGCGACTTGACGAACGCGATCGAGTCGTCGATGACCATTGACTTTTCATGGGTGAGATCGAACGCCGGATTGCTGTCCTCCACCTCGACGCCAGCCTGGAGCAGGTGCTTGCGCGAGGCCTCGTTTTCGGCTTCCCCGCTGCGGCGGGCGGGATTGAGCATGACCTGCACTTTGAGACCTCGTGCTTTGGCGGCCGACACGGCGGCAAGCAGCGCGGGATCGGAAAAGAGGAACATCTTGATGCGCAGCGACTTCCTCGCCGCGGCGATCGCGTCGAGTATCGGCTGGGAAGAGTCGTCGGGAAGAACGATGAGCGAGCGGGGCATGGTGATGTCAGTGTAGAGATTGCGAGGGGGCAGATTGGGAAGGCTGCTCGTACTGGATGCGATGAAGCTCCGCATACACGCCGTTTTTTGTTAGAAGCTCGTCGTGGTTGCCTTCCTCCGCCACGACGCCATCCTTGAGCACGATGATCTTGTCGGCGTCGCGGATCGTCGACAGCCGATGCGCGATGGTGATGACGGTGCGGCCCTTCATGAGCCGCTCCAGGCCCTCGATCACCAGGCGTTCGGACTCGGTGTCCAGCGCTGCGGTTGGTTCGTCGAGAATGAGGATGGGCGCGTTGCGAATGACGGCGCGGGCGATGCCGATGCGCTGGCGCTGGCCCCCCGAGAGCGTCAGCCCGCGCTCGCCGACAAGGGTGCCATAGCCGCCGGGCATTGCAGTGATGAAGTCATGCGCGTTGGCGAGCTTGGCGGCTTCGATGATTTCCTCTTCGGTGGCTCCGGACCGCCCATAAGCGATGTTCTCGCGTATCGTTCCCCTGAACAGCACCGTCTCCTGCAGAACGAAACCGATCTGAGCGCGAAGCGAAGCCTTGCTGTAGTCCCTGACGTCGACCCCGTCGACCATGACGCGCCCTGCGTGGGCGTCATAGAAGCGCGGGATGAGCCCCACGACGGTGGACTTGCCACCGCCGGTCGTGCCGACGATGCCTACCATCTGGCCGGGTGCGATGCGGAAGTTCACGTCGCGAAGGATGAGGTTCTTCGGATCGTAGCCGAAAGCCACGTTCTCGACGGTGATCTCGCCTCGTGCGCCGCTCAAAACGCGCGCGTTGACGCGTTCTGGAATCGCGCTGTCGGCATCGAGGATGCCCTGGATCCTTTCCAGCGCCACGGAAGTCTGAGCGATGGCGTTGGTCATCTTGGCGAGATCCTGAACCGGTTTGAAGAACTTGGTCAGATACGCGAGAAAGACCGTCAGTGCGCCGATGGTCATCGCATCCGCGACGATCAGCGACGCCCCGCGCCAGAGCACGTACGCCATGCATCCCGCGACGACGACCGATACGATCGGGGAGAGCAGCGACTTCACACGACGCGCCTTGAGCGCAGCGTCGACCGTCGCCTGGCTCGCCTCGGTCAGCCGGGCCTCTTCGAGCTGCTCGCGGCCGAACGCCTTCACCACCCGCATCGATTCCAGACCTTGCTGCACGACGGTGACGATGTCGGCCTGATGCAGTCGCACCTGGTGCTGCGCCGTCTTTACCGCTTTTTTGAACCGTGACACGAACAGCAGCAGAAAGGGCGTCACAGCGACGCAGATCAGCGCGAAATCCCACTCGAGCCACAGCATCAGCGCGAGGATGCCCACGATCGTCAGCAGATCGACGAGGATATCCAGGGTATTCGACGAGGCGAAGTTCTGAACCGTCGCGACATCGTTGGTGATGGTCGACAGCAGGACGCCGGTCTGCTGCTTGTCGTAGTAATCGAGCGACAAGTGCTGCAGGTGATCGTAGACCTTGAGCCGCAGATCGTTCGCGACCCACTGACCGACGCTCTCGGTGTAGTAGTTGTCGATGTAGGTCGCAAGCGCGCCGATAGCGGCGATCGCGACCACCGCGACTGCGGCCAGCGCAGCCAGAGCCATCTTGCTGCCGCCGAGCGGCAAATCGTCGATCCAGCGCAGCCAATCCGGGAGCGGATGCGTGCCTAGTACGTTGTCGATGACGACCTTCAGCGGCCACGGGCCGGCCATGCTCATCGCGGTTTCGAACAGCATGGCAATGAAAATGACGGCGACCCAGCCGCGATACGGCCCGATCATGCCGAGGACCAGCTTGCTCATCGAGCTACTGGTGCCCTTCGGCGCTCGGGTTGATGTTTCGATGGACTGGGGAAGATCAGCGTTGACGACTTCGGCCACGGTATGCTCGTGAAGCTTGCAGCGGGTCGCTACTATAGCGCCAGGCCGCACCGGCGCACAAGACACTTACACGTTGCCCGTTGATCAGTCGTTCGCTGTCTGCCGCGTCGCTTCAGACGTGCGCCAGCGCGAGAGCACCCACGGTCACCGCCGCAGCGGCGACGCCGTAAGCCGTGTACTGGAGCCCCTTGTTGCGGGTGAGGATGGTGATCGCCGCAAGCGCGATGGCGATCTGGATAAGTGTGGTCGCCTGCGCCCAGCGATGATGTACATGCAGCGATGCCTCGCTTGCAATCTCCGCCGCCTTCGATTCATCTTCGAGTTTCTTGGCTTCCGGCATGATCTCTTCTTTTTCCTTCTTGTAGCGCGCAATCTCCGACTGATAGCGGGCCTGTTGGTCTCCGGTGGTCAGTGCAGCGCCGAGCTCGGCGAGATTCTGTTTACTGCTCTTGGCCTGATAGAAATTCCACTGATCGGATGCTTCGGTCTTCCTGATCGCTGCCTCGTTCTTGTACATCAACGCGTCGTTCTGCGTTGCACCGCCCATGTATCCGAACATCGCTCCGATCGTCGCAAAAATTGCCGTCATCACCGCAACGCGTCCGGCG
>VBCY01000489.1 GCA_005882995.1 Betaproteobacteria bacterium | reverse complement strand
GAACCTTGGCTTGCTTCGTTCCAAGTACATCGATGAATAAGATCCAGCTTTGTACACTACTGGCATTGGGCGCACCGACCCAACGATACGGAAGTTCGCCGGAGCTCGCAGCCGTGGCCCGAATGGCGATCTCCTGATGAAGCGTCGGTGCAATTTACACACGGCTCGCCACTCCCCGCGCTAATCCTTTCATTTTTCATATTTTCTTTTGCGCGCCCGATTCTTGCTCTAGGGTACCAATCCCCTTGAAGCGTCGACCAAAGACGCAGAAAAAATGAGGGGCCAATCGTAAATCGGATTCGGGGGACACCAAGCGAAATTTGATGCGAAATGCAAATACGGTGTTGGACAGATCTGCCTTGTGCGCCACAGTCTATGTCGCAGGCACTCGCGCCGAGCCTTTTCCAACCAACTCTAACACGCCGATCGGCATCGGTTGGTACGAGCCGTGAAGCAATTTGACCCCGTCGGTTGATCATCCAAAATACAAGTTTTTCCTTAGGTTAATCGGAAGCCTTTTTGCACTTGCGCTACTGGCGGCGCCATCGCTCGGCGTCGCTCAGATAACGATCACGCAGGTGAAAGTGCTCGTTGGGGGAGGGACCCCCGCCGTGGCCCAGGACTTCTGTGACACGACCACGACGTGCACCAATCCGAACGATCAGATATGGAATCTCGGTGGCGGCGTGACGCTCAACCCCGGTCAGACGCTCATCCTGACGCAAACCGGTGTAATGGTCGACGCCGCCGGCAACGTCCTCGGCGGGAATTTCGACACGAGCGACCGCGGTCGTCAACTCACTGCCTGCACGACTGGCAACCCTTGCAACGTGCAGGTCTTGCTCAACATCAACGGCGGCGGGCTGACGTCGGTTTACAATAGCGCGGCGCCGGTTGCGCTCAACAATTTCAACATAGAGCCGACTGCTAGCCCATCACCGAGCCACAATGAGACAGCGGGATGGGGTACAGTTGTCACCACCAGCACATACACGCTAGGGCTCGGCTACGCCGACAATGAACATACCGATCAGTGCCCAGGGGGGCCCGCCACTCCGGCCTGCTTCCCGCAGAGTGTCTTTGGCACGGGAGGCGCTACGTTCTTTATCGGCGCCGGTCTTTCGCCCGGGCCAAGCAGGGAGGCCTGTGGTGATGCTACCCACCCCCTAGCCCCAGCCCCGGGCGGCGGTTGCTATGACGCCGGTGCCATGCTCATTACCGCTCTTGCCCCAGCCCAGGGATGCACACCGGGCTTTTGGAAGAATCACACTGACGAGTGGGTGGGGTTTTCGCCTAACCAGCTCGTGAGCAGCGTTTTCACCATTCCTGGCTCGCTCTCTTCGCTTGGCCAGGCGACGTTGCTGCAAGCGTTGAGCTTCCAGGGCGGTTCAGGTGTGAACGGCGCAGCGCAGATTCTGCTGCGGGCTGCGGTTTCGGCCTTGCTCAATTCGACCGCCAACATCGGCTATCCGCTGACGACCGCGCAGGTCATTAACCAGGTGAATGCCGCGCTCGCAACCCTCGATCGCGCCACGATCCTCGCGCTGGCGACTACTCTTGACACTGACAACAACCTCGTCTGTCCGCTGAACTAGAGCAGACGAATCCGGTGGACGAAGGAGGCCGCCGTGCGCGGCCTCCTTCGTTTTTATTCAGGATTCGCGGCTATACCGTGCGCATCGTTACCGCAGGTACTACCGGACGGGTGTTGCACGCGCGTTGCTTCGTCGGCCACGAAGCTGGCGCGGCAGCGTCCGCAAAGACCAGTATAGGCGCCTGGCGAATGGAGCATGCGCAACATCGCCGCTGCCGCAGGCATCATAGTAGTGACGCGTCCTGTCGAGATGTCGGGCGATCACTTCCACCGGATAATCGCTGCCGGATCGCAGATGATTGAGTACCGCACGCTCGCCGACGCCCATCGTATCGAATCGCATGATGTCGATCTTTACGAACGGCGTGTATCGCTGGATGAGGCGCTTCCAGAAGTAATGGGTCGTGTTGAAGCCGTATGGACCGTGCGATGCCCAATTCGGCTGATGCAAAGGAGCGGGACGAAATCCATGTCCGATGAGCGTCTGGGACATTTCGATCTCGCATTGCGCGATGAGTCGCCGCTTATCCTCGACAGGCCGCAGGTCTCGCCAAAAATCAGCGAATACGGGTGACGCGATCACCGGTATTCGAAACACCAGGAAGTAGCTTTCGATATGGCGTTTGACTTCTAGGGAGTCGGTGATCCCCCAGAAGTCGCAATCGACTTGTTCCATCTCCCGAAAAGCGTCAGACAGCGGCGAGAGAGGTCCATATACGCTGTCATTGCAAAGCACTATTTCGTCGTAGTCGCCCCAGTCGGGCGTTGCTTCAAGGCCTGCCTTCCAGCTAGCGAACTCATAAGCGAAGTTCACGCCAATGACCGGGAAAACCCACGGGCTCGAGGTCGGCAATGCCTGGCTGTTCCGCGCAATGACCTGGTCTGCGTGGGGAGTTACGGCGGACACCGAGAGGTTCGGGCTGGTGGATACGAAAATGAGTGTCGAACACACTTCGCGCAGCGCGACAAGTAGTCTCACGACATATTCGTCCAGCACGCCCTCGGGATCATAGTGAGCGAATACGCACAACCGCTTCGGGTGCGCGTCTCTCCGGTCGTTGCCAGAGTCGCCGCTCTGGTTCCAGCCATTGTTTTCAACGATGCTGTGGCTCATACCTTTTTGTCCGTTGGCTGCATGCCGTCAGTTAGTTCAACCGACGACGATTCCCAGCCCATAATGCTGCGGGTAGTTGAATACCTCCTTCCCCGCACAGCGCGCGGCGTCGATCGCTGCATTTCGCACGTCGACGAATGATTCGGTATCGTGAAAGAGGGTACATGTGCTGTGCTGCGCTGCCCACAGGCCGCACTTGAACGTATCCCGATAGGTGTGCACGATGTCCACGTGTGCAAGGTCGTAATAGCTATCGTCGCTGGCTATCCAGTCCTGGTACGAGGTCTTGTGAAGCTCGATATTGGGGAACGCGGACAGCCTGGCTCGCGTTTCGCGGAAGTGGTCGCCCTTGTGATCAGTATTGATGTCTCCCACAAACAGGTCGATGCCGACCACCTTGTCGAAGTAGTTGGAGAACGCGACGGTCGAATAGCCGAATTCGACGCCAAACTCGATGCATGACCCCGTTGCGACACCGAATCGCGATAGGATGTCCGGAATGGTCAGCTCAAGGCCGCGCCATGCCGAATAGATATCGAGGCTTTGGGCCGCTGGCACGAGTTTCTCCGGGATGAACGGCTTAATCGGCATCCACGGATAGTACGCCCATTTTCGTACCTCGCTGATTCCGGAGCATCGATCTTTAGATCATAACGACCCCGGCGGCCGCGCACAACAGATGGGCCCGCACCAGACCGCAATGCTCATGTCGCCAGCGCCTTAACCACCTTGGAGATTCTAAGCTTCAACCGCCACGCGAAGCGGGCAACGGATCCGAAGCCGATCTTCGGGTACTGGCGAGACACCTCATTATGCTCATCCATGAGGGAAGAGCGAGCTAACCCTTCGTCCTTGTCTGCCCAATACGCCGTCACGAACGCTGCTCGACGTTCCCTCGCGAACATGCCTTTGAGGTCGACCCGCGGCGAAAGCTTTAGCGCCATTTTCCGAATCGGCTTGTAGACAGGGTTCTTAAGGTACTCGTGCAGAAGGACCAACCTGTCAAGAATCATCGTCCGATACTCGCGACGAGCAAAATTATTCGCGCTCACCGCCCTCGCATGAACCCGAAACGATGCAAGCGTTTCTCTAATGTAGATAGCCCCTGTATGGATTCCTACTCGTGTCCAATATTCGGTATCACACAGCATGATCAAGGCTGGATTGAAAAATCCGAATCTTTCAACAAAGCTATGGTGCAACATCAATGCGGTGGGCTCTCCGAGGAAATTGAAGCCCATATGCTTCAAGCCGAGTATTTGGATTTTCTGCGGTGGAATGAACGCCAGATCCCCGATAAGCTCATCGAGCTTGGCTTGGTGGTCCAGGTAGAACTTGCGGGTGTGCTGCGATGTCTCGTCTTCGAAAATCAGATTTCGCCGGCAGGCGATCAAAGTGGGCTCCCTCGCCACTGCCGAAAGCATGCGATCGAGACAACTCGGCGCGATGATATCATCCTGAAAGACGAATTTGATCCACTCCCCTCTTGCGAGTTGCGCGCAGCGATTCCAGTTTTTTACGAGGCCCAGGTTCCTATCGTTTCTGGTGTATCTGACTCTCGGGTCTTTAGCGCAATACTCGTGAGCGATGGACTCGCTCGCGTCACTGGAGCAATCATCTACGAGTAGTAATTCGAAATCTTGAAACGTCTGCGCAAGAATGCTCTCAATGCATTCACGGAGATATGGCTCTCCATTGAACATCGGTACACAAACACTGACGCGAGGATTGGACAAGAGCCTGCCGTAAGGTGGGAAAATTATTAGGAACGATCAACAAATGCCATCTCGCATGGGACTGCTCGAAACTGCTCGCGACCACGCAAGCGTCCGCCTTATCGCATTCTACCTTCCACAGTTTCATCCTA
>VBCY01000488.1 GCA_005882995.1 Betaproteobacteria bacterium | reverse complement strand
CCTTCGGTGGAGCATCAGCAGCAACGCAGGTTGAACAATCGGGCAGAAGACTCCCATCAGCCTACTCGAGAAAGAGAGCGTCGCATGCGCAGCTTCAAGTCACCCGGACACGCCCAGCGATTCCTCTCTATCTTCGGAGTGATCGCGCCGTTCTTCCGTGCCGGCCATCATCTACTAGGGGCCAAGAACTACCGCGAGATCATGTGCCGACGCTCACTTCACATAATGGCGTGAAATAGTGGGTCTGCAGCCCGCGATCTGATCAGCGACGCCGTTCGATTGTCGGCCCTCCTACTGCGTTGACGAGTTTTCTTGCGAGTTTCGACGACAAGTTGACAGAACCGCATCGTGTACAAGTCGCCGCAACAGACCGCACGCTGATCATCCATGGCCTGCAAGAAGCTAATGTGACACGGATGCATTGCTCCATCACCCTAAGCTTAAGTAGAATGGTCCCATGGGCGTTCCCCTTTCAGTTCCCCGCCGCACACTGACCGTCGATGAGTATCGTAAGATCGGCGCGGCCGGCGGTTTTCGCGAAGACGACCGAATTGAGCTCATCGAAGGAGAGCTGGTCAAAATGGCACCGAACGGGGGAAAGCACCTCAGGCTCGTCAACGTGTTGTCGGGGATATTGGCACGAGAAGCTGGAGCCGCGGCCGTCGTGTCTACCCAGAACCCCGTGTCGTTACCGCCTGACAACGAGCCCCAGCCGGACATCGCGTTGCTGACGCCTGACTTCGCCGACCGTGACGATATTCCGAGCGCGCGCGACGTGCTCCTAATCGTCGAGGTCGCCGACACCACGCTAGTCTACGACCGCGACACCAAAGTGCCGCTCTATGGTCGCTTAGGCATACCGGAAGTATGGGTGGTCGATGCACAGACTGAGACGGTATCGATTTACCTTGAACCGGGGCCGAAGGGATATCGACGTTTACTTACGCCGGACAAGAATGAAATCCTCACGCCCTCCCTCATGCCCGAGGTGAAGGTCAGGTTATCCGATATCTGGCGCAAATAGCGTTTGAGTTGCCAGGCCGAGTTGCTGGAACGCGGCTCGATAACATGATCCGGGCAGTAGGGACTTTTTAGGGACTCGCTCTGTAAAAAAGGTTCCGGTGCAACAGCGGGCGTCGGCTAGACTGCGTTGGCTGACGGAGATGCCCGATGACCAAACGCCAGGACCGTGACGCGATCTATGTGAAGCGCCAGTTCGACACCGAGATCATTGTTCTGTGCGTGCGCTGGTACAGCACCTATCGCCTGAGCTACCGAGATCTCGTTGCGATGATGGCCGAGCGTGGGGTGATCATTTCTCACACGACGATCATGCGATGGGTGATTCGGTATGTTCCGGAATTTGAGAAGCGCTGGAATCGATTTGCCCGCTCGATCGGTAGTTCTTGGCGCGTTGACGAGACTTACATCTCGATCAAGGGCAAATGGCACTATCTGTACCGAGCCGTGGACAAGCAAGGGCGCAGCGTAGACTTCAGGCTGCGACCGGATCGGGCATTGCCGCTGCACAGGCGTTCTTTCGGAGGGCGCTCGCCTCGCATCCGGATCGAGCTCCGCGCAAGGTCACACTCGATGGCCATGCACCGGGCCACCGAGCGTTGCGACTTTTGCGACGCGAGCACCCTGCTTGGCGCCGAGTCAGAGTTCGGAGTTCGAAGTACCTGAACAACATCATTGAGCAGGACCAACGAGCGATCAAGGTTCCGGAGCTTGTCCCAGAACTTCTTGCTAACCAGGACGATCGGTGTCAAATACGCATGGTTCGTTGCGCGGATGTACTTCTGCACCTCGTAGAGCTTGCTCGAGGTGATCACCGACAGCGGATTTTCCTGCCCGTCGATCGCCCGGCTTTCCAGCGCGGTGTAGACCTCACTGAAGTTCATGGGCACTGGGTTCGCTCCAAGCGCCATGAACGTTTCGATGAAGACTGGATTGGGGATCACGCGCAGCTTGAGCCCTTCGATATCCTCCAGCCTGTTGATCGGCCGCTTACTGTTGGTGACCTTGCGAAAACCGAGGTCCCAATAGACGAGGCCGACCAAGCCTTTTTCGGAAGTTTGTTGTGTTGTTGAGATGGCCCCACCGAATGACGCGCTCGCTGATCTCCTCAGCGTGGGATAGGTCCGCGGCGAGTAGCGCAAGCGCCGCCTGCGAACATGATCGAAAGTGCTTGCTTGTTCATCGAATGGTTCCTCCTATGAGTGAGTGGTGGCCGGCTACAACGCAACCGTGCCGCCGTCGGACTTATTCGAAGACTTCCGGGTTGACCACATGCTTCAGCCGCTCGCCGCGGAGGACCGCGGCCATGTCATCGGCCATCGCCTTGAAAATCCGCGTCAGTGCGCCCTCGGTCGTCGCCATCGAATGCGGCGAGGTCAGGCAGTTCTCGCGCTTGAAGATCGGGTGCGTGACGTCGGGGTGTGCCGGATCGAAGACGTCCAGTCCAACGCCTGCGAGCCGTCCACTTTCGAGTGCCTCGTCCAGAGCGTCCAAGCTTTCCACCAAGCTGCCGCGCGACAGATTAACGAGGTACGAGCCCCGCTTCATTCGGGCCAGCGTCTCACGATTGATCAGGCCCTTGTCCTCTGAAGTGGGAGGGCAATGGATCGAAACGAAATCCGAAGTGCGGAACAATTCATCCAGTTCGACGATTCTGACGCCCACCGCCGCAGCCTGTTCTTGTGGGACGAAC
>VBCY01000487.1 GCA_005882995.1 Betaproteobacteria bacterium | reverse complement strand
CCGCGTCACTTGACGCGCATTCCAGGCTGAGCGCCGGAGTCGGGAGCAAGCAAAAAAATCCCAGGCCCCTCGCCTGATGCCGCGAGCACCATGCCTTCCGAAACACCGAACTTCATCTTGCGCGGCGCGAGATTCGCCACCATCGGGGTGAGACGTCCCACCAGCTCTTCGGGCTTGTACGCCGACTTGATGCCCGCAAACACCGTGCGGTGGCGCGGCGCGCCATTCTCGCTTTCGCCGACATCGAGCGTCAGCTTGAGCAGCTTATCGGCGCCCTCGACCTGCTCGGCGCTGATGATGCGGGCGATGCGAAGGTCGACTTTGCCGAATTCGTCAATACTAATCTGCGGCGCGCCAGCGCCGGATTCCATTTCCCCTCGCCCGCTTGCGGGAGAGGGGGAAGGGGTGAGGGCCCGCGGCGCGCGAGCGCCGGATTCCATTTGCGAAGGGGTGAGGGCCTGCAGCCCGCCAGCACCGGGTTGACTATCCGATCCCGCGCTCGCGGCAGACTGCGCGGAAGCTGACTCCTCGGCCGTGGCAACAGGAGTCGCGGAGACACCTTCAATGACGACAGGCGGAACATCGAATAACGCATCGATATGCCTCGTCGTGACGCGCGTCATCAGATGCGAGTAGGTGGCGATGAGATGACCCTCCTGCAAGGGCTTCACGATGTCTTGCCACTGCTGCGTGGCGATGCCCAGAAACTCTTCGGCGCTTCTCGCGACCGCGGGAAGCACGGGGCTCAACAGCGTGGTCAGAATGCGGAAGTCGTCGAGGCATTCCGAGCTTGCTTCCACCGCGCGAACGCGCGTGTCGGCATCGCGCGTGAGCTCCCACGGCTTGATGGCATCGAAGTAGGCGTTGCTTCGATCGGCGACGACCATGATCTCTCGCAGCGCCTTGCCGAATTCCCGGTTGGCGTAATGCTCGCCCACCGAGGCGGCGACCTCGGCAAGCGCAACGCGATGACGCGCCTCGAATGGCAGCATCCGCCCCAACCGATTCCCCGATTGCGCTACAAAGCGCGCGGCGCGGGCGGCGATGTTGACGTACTTGCCGACGAGATCGCTGTTGACCCGCGCCAGGAAATCGTCGGGATTGAATTCGATATCCTCGACCCGGTCGTTCAACTTGGCCGCGATGTAATAGCGAAGCCACTCCGGGTTCATCCCGACGTCGAGATAACGCTGCGGGCTGATGCCGGTGCCGCGCGACTTGGACATCTTCTCGCCCGACACCGTGATGAACCCGTGCACATAGACGTTGGCAGGCAGCTTGCGCTGCGCGAACTCGAGCATCGCCGGCCAGAACAGCGTATGGTGATAGACGATGTCCTTGCCGATGAAGTGGTACTGCTCGACCGCGGGATCCTCGATGAATTCGTCGAAGCTGCGTGTCTCACCGTATTTCGCCTTGCCCGTGTCGAGATAGTTCTTCAGGCTGGCGAGGTAACCGACCGGAGCGTCGAGCCAGACGTAGAAATACTTGCCCTCGACGTCGGGAAACTGCATGGTCGGCGGAATTTCGATGCCGAAGTACGGCGCGTCGCGGGAGATGTCCCAGTCAGCGAGCGTGCTGCCGCTCTTTTCCTCGCCCAGCCATTCGGCAATCTTGTTCTTGACCTCCTGCTGCAGCGGCATCCTTGCCTTCCAGTCGCGCAGGAAGGCGACGACCTTCGCGTCGGAGAGCCGGAAGAACAGGTGTTCCGAGCATCGCAATTCAGGCCGGACTCCGGTCAATACCGAGTAAGGATTATGGAGATCGGTTGGTGCATACGTCGACCCGCAGTTTTCGCACGCGTCGCCGTACTGGTCCTTGGTTCCGCACTTCGGACATTCGCCCTTGATGTAGCGGTCCGGCAGGAACATGTTCTTGATCGGATCGAAGAACTGTTCGATCGGCTTGGCGTAAATCAGTCCGGCAGATGTGAGGCGCCGGTAGATGCTTTGCGACAGCTCGACGTTCTCGCGGCTATGGGTGCTATGCCAGTTATCGAAGCTCAGGTGGAAGCGCTGATAATCGCGACGATGCGATTCCGCCACCCGCGCGATCAGTTCTTCCGGCCTGATCCCTTCGGCGTCGGCTTTGAGCATGATCGGCGCGCCGTGCGAATCGTCGGCGCAGACGAAATGCACGGCGTGGCCCTGCATGCGCTGGTAGCGTACCCAGATGTCGGCTTGGATGTATTCCATGATGTGACCGATGTGGAACGGACCGTTGGCATAGGGCAGGGCCGTGGTCACGAACAGGGTGCGGCGCGACATGCTGTGAAGACCTTTGATATGACAGGGGAATCGCGCATTCTAACAAAGCGCTCATATGGCTGAGTATCGAGCGCTGCGGATTTTCGCTACACTGCATGCTTTGCTTCCCGCGTAGTCAGACCCCATGTCATTTTCCGATGCCGACGTCCAGGCGAGGCTTCGCGCGCTCGTCGATCCGAACACCGGGCGCGATTTCGTGTCGTCCAAGTCCGTGCGCAAAATTGACGTACGCAATGGCGACGTGGCGCTCGATCTGGTTCTCGGTTACCCGGCCCGGAGCCAGCACGAGATTCTGCGCACGCTGGTGCAGAAACATCTCGCCGATTTGCCGGGAGCGGCCAAGATTTCAGTGAGTATCAGTCACAAGATCGGCGCGCACGCGGTGCAACGTGGCGTCAAGCTCACCCCCGGCGTGAAGAACATCATCGCAGTGGCGAGCGGCAAGGGGGGTGTCGGGAAGTCGACGACGGCAGTGAATCTGGCGCTCGCGCTCGCGGCTGAAGGCGCTCAGGTCGGCGTACTGGACGCGGACATCTACGGTCCGTCGCAACCGATGATGCTCGGCATTACCGGCCGTCCGGAGTCCAAGGACGGCAAGACACTCGAGCCGATGGAAGCCTATGGCGTGCAGGCGATGTCCATAGGATTCCTCATCGATCTCGACACGCCGATGGTATGGCGCGGACCGATGGTGACCCAGGCACTGGAGCAACTGCTCAGGGACACCAACTGGCGCGACGTCGACTATCTAATCGTCGACATGCCGCCCGGCACCGGCGATATCCAGCTGACGCTCTCGCAGAAGGTGCCGGTAACCGGTGCCGTGATCGTGACCACGCCGCAGGACATCGCGCTGATCGACGCGCGCAAGGGCCTCAAGATGTTCGAAAAGGTCGGCGTGCCGATCGTGGGCGTGGTGGAAAACATGGCCATTCACATTTGTTCCAAGTGTGGCCATGGCGAAGCGATTTTCGGCACGGGCGGGGGCGAGCGCATGTGCAAGGACTATAAGGTTCCGTTTCTCGGCGCGTTGCCGCTCGACATCCACATCCGGGAACAGGTTGATTCCGGACGACCCACTGTGGTCTCCGACCCCGACGGAGCCGTTGCTTCGATCTACAAGGAAATCGCGCGCAAGACCGCGGTCTTCGTCGCGCAGAGGGCGGAGGATTTTTCCGCGAAGTTTCCGAACATCGTCGTGCAGAACACCTGAGGTCCGCAGTTCCGGAAGTTAGATGGCTTGACGCGCCAGGTCGACATGGCTAACATGGCTATATGAAGAGCGCGACCATCTCTGAGGCGAAGAATCACTTCTCGGAACTCATCGCGCGTGTGAAGCGGGGGGAGAGCGTACTCATTCTCGAGCGCGATCGCCCGGTTGCGCGTCTGACTCCGATCGAAGCGGCGCGCGGCGACGATGAGGAGCGTCTGGCCGTGCTCGAGCGCCACGGCGTACTGCGCCGCGCGGCGCTGGCTCCGCTCAAGAAGCTGCCGCCGCCGATCAAGCTGCCTAAAGGAGTGAGTCTGCTCGACGCGCTGCTTGAGGATCGCGAGGACTCGCGCTACTGATGCGATTCTGGGATGCTTCGGCGCTGGTTCCGTTGCTGGCCAGTGAAGCGGCGACCGAGATGGTCGGACAGTTGTACCGCGCCGATCAGGAGATCGCAGTCGCCTGGACAGCTACCATCGAGTGTGCTTCGGCGTGTGTTCGCAAGCACCGCGAGCGAGTGATCTCCGACGAGCAGTTGACATTGCTCCTGGAGCGCCTGCGCATGCTGTCCCAATCGTGGAACATCGCCGAACCCACGCTGGACCTTCGCGTCAGCGCCGAGCGACTTGTCGCACGGCACGCGCTGCGCGCCGGCGACGCCATTCAGCTTGCGAGCGCGATCGCCTTGGCGAGCGCGGCCGGACCCGTCAGCGAGCTGGTGTGTTTCGACCGTCGGCTGGCTTTGGCCGCTACGACCGAAGGTTTGCGCGTAGTCCCGGGAGTTTCTCAGGAGACGGCATGACGATCAAATGCGATCGCTGGATCCGCCGGATGGCGCTCGAGCGCAGCATGATCGAGCCGTTCGAGGCCGGACAGATCCGCGAGGCGCGCGGCCACAAGATCGTCTCCTATGGCACATCGAGCTATGGCTACGACATTCGGTGCTCGAACGAATTCAAGCTCTTCACCGACATCAACTCGACGATCGTCGACCCGAAGAACTTCGACGAAAAATCGTTCGTCGATATCCGCGGTGATTACTGCATCATCCCGCCGAATTCGTTCGCGCTGGCGCGCACTATCGAATACTTCCGCGTGCCTCGCAACGTGCTCGTTCTGTGTCTCGGGAAATCGACCTACGCAAGGTGCGGCATCATCGTGAACGTAACACCGCTCGAGCCGGAATGGGAGGGCTACGTGACGCTGGAATTCTCGAATACCACGCCACTGCCGGCGAAGATCTACGCCAACGAAGGCGTGGCGCAGGTCGTCTTTTTCGAGTCCGACGAGGTGTGCGAAACCTCGTACAAGGATCGCGGCGGCAAGTACCAGGGACAGAAAGGCGTCACGTTGCCAAAGATCTAACGCCGGGCGGCGAAGGGCGCCTCCGAGCGGTGCAACCGGGGTCGATTGGTGTCGGCCCGACGCGAGACGCGACGTAGCTCGCAAAGAGCCAGGGAGGCCGCAGCGAGTGTCGCAAGTTCAGAAGTCCAAGCCGTCGTCAGTCGCCATCATCGCGCTCTGTCAAGTCGCGGCCATGGCTTTGTGGTTCTCGGCGTCCGCGGTCATCAGCTCGCTCGCGGCGGAATTCCAGCTTTCGAAGTTCATCCAGGCCGCGTTCACCAGCGGAGTGCAGATCGGCTTCGTCATCGGCTGTCTGGCGAGCGCGCTGCTGGGGCTACCCGATCGCATCGATCCGCGCCGGCTCTT
>VBCY01000085.1:1997-2194 GCA_005882995.1 Betaproteobacteria bacterium | reverse complement strand
AATGGCCGAAGCCGATGTCGTAGAGCAGTGCGGACGATTGGAAGCTCGCGATGTGGCCTCCCAATTCCGACGACTCCTTGTTCGCGCGCAGGATGATGGCCACCGCGTTCCAGCGAATCACCGAGCGGATGCTGTGCTCGAGATCGCGGTTGCCGGGCGACTTCTCCTCGCGTTGCGGCGGAATCGTGTTTCGGTAC
>VBCY01000085.1:0-1770 GCA_005882995.1 Betaproteobacteria bacterium | reverse complement strand
GAGATCGCGATGCGCTTCAATCCGACGGCAGTCCCTGCACTCGAAACAGCTCTTCGAGATGCGGGCTCATCGACAAGTTGAGACGTGCACCCGACGGCAACGGCTTCTCGAACCACCGCTCGTAGATCGCAACGATCTCCCGGCTGCCCGCAAGCTTGCGAAATGCGCGCTCAACCACTTCGGCGAATTCGGCATCGCCTTTGCGGAACATCAGCGCGTAGTCCGCATAGGTAAGGAAATCGCCGACGACGCGAAAATCGGCGCTGGATCGCGTTTGCGCCAGCATTCCGTAGAGTTGCACGTCGTCATTCGCGAACGCGTCGGCCTTCCCCGACGCGAGGAGCTGAAACGATTCCTGATGATCGCCGCCGAACACGAACTTGATCGCGAGGTTCTGCCGCTCGGCGAGCTTCGGAATCGCCGTCTCGTGCACGGTTCCGCGGGTAAGAACGACCGTCTTGCCTTGCAGATCGCGAAAATTCAGGATGCCGCTGCCGCGCCGTACCATGAGCTTCGTGCCGGTAACGAACATCGTCGGCGAGAACGCCGCGACTTTGCGCCGATCGACGTTGTTCGTCGTCGAGCCGCACTCGAGATCGATCGCGCCGGAATTGACGAGGTCGAACCGGTTCTCGGGCGTGACGGGCCGATATTCGGTTCGAATGTCCTTGCCGAGCTCCGCCGCGATTTCTTCGACGACGATTTCGCACAGATCGAGCGAATATCCGATCGGCTTGTTGTCGGGACCGAGGAATGCAAAGGGCGGCGAGTTTCCGCGGTAGCCGATGCGGACGACGCCGCTGTCGTTGATCTTCTTGAGCGTGCCCGTATACGCAACGGCGAGCGACGCATTGTCTCGTTGTGCAGCCGCCGGTTGAATGGCAACCACTGCGAGCAATGCGACGAGTATTGCGACAAACGTTCGCAAGGCCGCTGGAGATCGAAAGCAATCATCCGTCGGAACGGCGGCGTCCATCGACCGGGCGGCTGCGCAGTCGCGCCAACTCACTGCTGGGGTTCCTCCTGGTGCCGGCGTCACGAGTGTGCCTATCTTCGCAGCGCCGAGGACACATGCTGAGCATCGTCTGTGCCACTTCGAGACTGGCGGAAGAACAATCCCAAGTTGTTGATCACGACGGAATATCATCACGGAACCTTTTCGCCGACCGCGTTGGGTTGGGCGAATACTCGGAATCCCGCATCGGCGGTTACGCGGAAACCCGCACGAGGCGATGCAAGTGGATAGAGAGCGCGACAAAAGTCGCGGGCCTGTGCTCGCCGCGAACCGCTACATGATGCGCCGGCGATGGCACACCGTAAACCTGCACGGTTGAACGTGAGTCGAATCCGAAACTGCGCACGGCGGTTCAAATGCGCTCACCTGCGACTGCGCTTTTCTTTACGTCTTTGATCGCTTAATCACAGCGCTGAGCCTCGAGTTGGTTGGAGACGTGGTCAAGCATGCCGCGATGTGAAAAAGCTTGAGCGCACGCGCGCTGCTACGACGAAGCAACGTAGCGGTATGGAGGGCAGGCGTTCGCAGCTTAGGAACCCGAGCCGGTTTTTCGGAGCACCCGTTTCTTGAGATGACGGCCCCGCTATCATCATCGAAGGGTGGCGGCAGCATCAATCTGAAGACTGGCACCGCGGTATTCACGCAACCCGTTGCATTGCGCGGAAATCCGGCAGCGCCCCGCTGCCGAAGCCGACACAATCGAGCGAACCGAGGGCAATGCGTCCGTCGCTGATCTTCAGCCGGACGGCGCCGTG
>VBCY01000486.1 GCA_005882995.1 Betaproteobacteria bacterium | reverse complement strand
GGTGGGACAAGGCGCAGTTCCCTCCTGAGCGCGAATTGTCTGTGATCGACTCTTATTCTCTGCTGACGCCGCTGCCGGCGAAGCAGAAACGTCCGCGCCCGAAATAGGCGAGCCTTCCAGAACTTCAGTGGGTTCCATGACATTTCTCCATCAAAGACTCTGTTGAAGTGCGCTACTACTTTCGCCTTCCCGAGAAGACCAGCCAGCTATCGAGGTAGGCTGCTCTGCGTGCGCAGCCACCGCATGGTCTGATTCCGAAATACGCAGTTGCCTTCTTCGTCACTTCGCCAAGACCGATGTCGGCTTCATTTACAAATCCGGGAAGCCGCACTCGATGCGGTGCATGCGGCCGCTTCACTCGTTCACGCGGCATCTCGTTCCTCCTTCATTTCAGGCCGCCTCGCCCACGAGCGAGGCGGCCGTTCGATATGTCGTCCACGCGTCGAGCAGCGGGGGAACGACGCTGGCTCGCCGCTGCGCGTGCGCCCGAGCGATGGCGTGTTTGATCTGGAGCGCACTTGCGGCTGGAAATCGAGACCAGATCAGCGCGACGGTGCCGGTGACGAATGGCGCGGCGACGCTTGTTCCTGCGGACACGATCACCTTGCCTTCCGGTGCGAGGCCTGCAACGCCCTGCCCCGGTGCGCTGAGGCCGCGGCGGCCAATCGAATGTCCAAGGTTCGCGTAATCGAGTGGCCGACCTTGCGTTTCACAGGCCGTTACGGGAATGACTGCCTGGTGGCGCGTGATCACCGTACTCCCTACATTCCGCTGGTTCCCCGCCGCAGCAACAACAATCACCTTTCGCTGCATCGCATAGTCGAGCGCCTCTTCGAGCCGTCGCTCGCCGCGGATTGATGGCCGCGTCAAAGCGCTGCTCAAATTGAGCACGCTTACGCCGACCTTGATGCAATCGACGATTGCCGCGGCCAATTCGTCGGGGGTTGCGCTTGGCATCATCGCGTCTTCGTACGACAGATCGGAGAAGATGGGGCGCAACGCGAGGGTACAGTCGGGGCAGATCGCGGCCGCGATGCTGCCTCGTCGCCCACAAAACATGCCAGCAACGAAGGTGCCGTGACCGCACGCAGCGCTGCTTACATCGGCACATGTCGCGCCCGAAGCCCCCGGAACCTCACGGATGCGCTCCTTAACAAGATCCGGATGGGTCATGTCAACGGGACCGTCGACGAGTCCGATCAAAATCTCAGGGCGACCACTGCTGAGCGCCATGAGCGGCGTGAGGCGAACAACGTCCAGTGGTTGCGCGGCCCTATGCTGCCGGTGCGTGGCGGCCATTGATTGTCTTGCTTCTAGATTGACAGTCGTCCTGCGAGGTTGCGTCGGCGAACACAGGAGGGACGAGGACGATTTTCGGAGCACTCACTAAGTCCTCCTTCGACCCATGAGGGCTTGCTGCCATGGACAGCAGGTAGTCTACAGATTAGTCGACGCTTATGCCATTGTCAACGTTGTTGAGCTGCAGATGGCAGGGACTCATGGCCGCTGGCCAAACGCGTCACCTCCACGCACCGGCCGTCTCATCATGCCGCAATATACAGACGCTACCGTCGTAGGCTTGCAGCTTTATCAGCGTCCCCTAGGAGAGCCAACCTTCATTGGTTTCCATCACCTCGTGGCGTCGATCGTTGAGATAGAAGGCACGGGGCTCCTCTTCACCACGATGGCCGGCGTAGCATTACACGCGGATCTTCATTCGCCAGAACTATCGCAAGAAAAAGCGTGTCCGCTGGCAATTAGATTCGCCCCGGGGGCGTTCAACGAGCACCAATGCGAAGCCCCACGATTATCGCGGGGCTTCGCAGGATGACCACATTGCTGTGGTTCGATTTCGTTGCGTCACCGCAACGTGTGCCGGTACTTGGTCACCGGCATCGGGTCAACCTATAGTGAATGTCATCTATAGAGTACCTCCCCATGGTTACTTGATCAGAGCCACGCGGATGATGATCCCGTTGTTCTTACCAGCATCGATGTTGTAATCGAGCGCCACTGTCCCGTTGTGGTTGAAGGCATCGCGCAGGAGGTCGAGCATCCCGGCGCGCGCCGGACGGTTGCTATCGTTTCGCAGCTGGAACCCAAATGCGTTAGTCGGCTTGGTGTCCAGTTTGCACACCACTTCGACGTCGATGAAGTCGTTCGGCGGGCCCCAACCGGTACCGACGTCATGAACCCGCAAGAAGGTGAGCTTTCCAGAAGATTCAAGCAGTGCCATGACTCCTCCTTTACGAGAGATCCGCAACGCGCAAAATGCGCCCATTGCGGAGTCCGGTCTTGACGTAGTCGATAGTCACACGGCCGTTGCGATCGAACGCGTCGCGCAAGAGATCCAGCATCGCGTGCCTCGCAGCCTCCTCGGAGTCGGCGCGCAGCTGAAATCCGAAGCCGCGCCCCGGCAGCGTGTCGAGCATGAGCACGACTTCGACGTCGAGGAAATCGGTGGGTGGTCCCCAGCCGGTCCCGACGTCGTGAACGCGCAAGAACGTGATCCGTCCCTGCGCGGCCGCCAGCGTCCCGATCGGCCAGTCCGTGTGCACCTCGTAGGCGCTGCGACCGAAGGTAGCCGCCCGCATCACGCCGCTGGCCGGATGCACTTCGAGATCGACCACGTTCGGGAACGGGAGACTGCTGTTGTAACTGCTCCAGTTCCAGGTCGCGCCCTGGTTGATCGACACACCTTGAAAGACGCCGCGGTCGGTCCCCACGTAGACAGTGAACGGCGCCATGCGGTCGACCGCAATCGTATTCGCCGAGAGCCCCGCGGGCAAGTTCGACGTGATGTCGCTCGCGGACACGCTTGTCGGCGCGGCCGACGATCGCGCCATGCGATAGACGCGGCCCACACTGATACCGCCAAGCGTCGCGTAGACGATCGTGTGATTGTCAGGGTCGACGCGGAGGTCCTTGAAGCCGGCGCTGTTTGGGTGCGCGAACACCTGCTGCCACGACGCACCACCCGGACCGGCGTACAGCTTGCCGCTGCCAGAGCCCGCGTAATAGAGGTCCACCGACGGTTCCACGGCCGCCCGCACAATTGAATCGCCGGGAGGCGTAAAGATCGTCGTCCACGCTCCAGTTGGCGATGTGATGCGCCACAGCGATGTGCATGCTGCAAGCAATGTTGTCGGCGTCGTCGGGTGCACCAAGAATTGGAGATTGAAGCAGACGGAGCCGGTCGGGAGGCCGGCCGCGAAGCCGCCAAAGCTCGATCCGCCGTTGGTGGAGCGCGTGATGCTGCTCGCGTACTGGCCCATCGCGTAAAGGATCTGCTCGCTCGTTGGATCGATGGCGACGGTTCCGCCGTCGCCATCCTGGATCTCATTCCAAACGGTGCTGCTGCCATCGTACCTAATGGTTCCGTTGTCCTGCGTGCCACCGATCATCAGGTTCGGATCGGTCGCCGCAAGTGCCCCATCGTAGAACTCGACGTTAGCGATGCCGCCGCCGGTCTGTGCCCAAGTGGCACCGCGATCTTGCGAGCGGAAGAAACCGTTGTCGCGGCCGAGATAGATGACGCCGGGTGTGACCGGGTCGAGGGCAAACTTCTGGCACTCGTGAGTGTCGCCGCTCGTGGGGGCAAAGCTGGCGCCCCCGTCGGTCGAGCGCAGAAACTGGGCGCTGAGCACGTAGACAATCGACGGGTCTGCCGGATCGACGCCCATCCACGGGTTGTAGATCGAGGATGCTGCCGTAAAGCGGAGCGAGAACCTCGCACCGTCGGTGGAGCGAAAGACTCGAAACGGAGACCCGCTCAGGCCAGCAAAAATGGTGGTCGGAACAGCTCGACACAGCCCGAGCGTGATTCGCGTGAACCCACTGGTCGGCAGCCCGGAGAGCTTGGTCCAAGCGGAGTCACCCGCGGCGCCGCCTGTAGTCGTCTTGTATACCCCGTCGTTTTGCACGCCAGCGTACAGGATGGCCGGGTTGGATGGATCCATCACCACATCGTTCACCAATCCCGTCTTCACCCGCGTCCAGTTTGCGCCAGAGTCCGTCGAGCGATAGAGGCCATCCGAACCCGTCAGATAAACGTGCGAAGGTATCGTCGGATCAATGAGGAGCACGCCTGCTCCCGCCGGCGTGCCCAGGTCGCCATGGACGAGCGTCCAGCTGACGGCGGCGTCCTCGGAGCGGTATATGGCCGCGCCCGCCAGCACCGCGTACACCCGCGCGGGTGTGACGGGATCAACAGCCAGGGCTGCCAGCGCCAGCGTCGGCAGGCTGTCACCCACTGGGGTCCAGGCAGCCCCGCCGTTCGTCGTTTTCCAGATGCCGCAGCGAGGCGCGCCCACGTACATCGTCGCCGGCGTCGTCGGATGAATGGCGATCGAGTGGATGCGCCCAATCGCGCCCAGACCGCCCTCGTTGATGCGCGTCGGTCCGATCGAGACCCACACGCCCGGTGTGAGTGCCATGCGAAATTGTTTGCGTGCTCTAATTCGCTGTCAAGGACGAAAACACTCCGAGCCGCGAGCTCGCTCCGGAGCCTGCAACAAGGTGGGAGTGTCGCTGACGACGTGTTCTCCAGCGCTTCGACGGTCTGCTGGAAACAGCCGCAAGCATGACATTTGGTGGCAGCAATCGCGTGTCCAAACTACTCACGGGTTGACCGTAAGCGCGAAGGTGCGCGACTCGGCAGTGACGGATTGATTCACGATTAGGGTAGTGTGCTCGTTTTGTGGGGAGAGCTTTTGCCTTGGCTCAAGATTTAGCTGATTTCCGTCGCTGCTGACCGCTGAGCACCGTGAACCGATTCATTGCCGAGAATTCTATGAACGTCACATTATTGAAAGCCTTGGTCTTATTGGCACCGGCGTGCCTTCTGTCTTCTGGTTCGCTACTCTTATTTTTCAGGCGAAGGAGTGTGAGCTCCTTCCTACAGCTAATTGGCGCAGGATCCCTCGTGATGGTCGTGCTTACTCATCTCTTCGAGGCACTTCAACTATTTCCCTCGATGCATTTGGGTGCCGAGCATAGCGTTGGTCATTACCTAGACTTGTGGAGTGGCGTTCTTGGTCTCAAGTTGTTTCCCTTCGGATATTTTCTTCACACGCTTGCAAGGCGACGCGTCTAGCACATCGGTGAGCCACGGTCCCCCAAGTCGAGCATCGCGTCACTGTTCGCGCTGCCGGCGGGCGCGCTGGCCGACATCATCGACAAGCGGCGCTTCCTGGTCGCGGTCGAGATTGCGACCACCGTGGTGTCGGCTCAGGCCGGCCTAGCTAGATGATCACCTCGACGTCGTCGCGGCTGATCTTCTCCAGCACCATCGATTCGATGCCTTGCAGATGCAAAATGTACGACAACAGGCCAGCCGGGCCGACGATCGCAACTTGCGTTCTCATGGCGTCTCGTCTAGATGTTCATCGCGCCATGAAACCGGTGCGGCGGCATGCCGGTGGCGCGCACGGCAAATGAAGAATCGGACGTGCCGTTGCGGGCCGAGCGCCTGCCTCATAGCTCCTCCCGCCCCGGCAACGCCGAGCTTAGCGACGGTCGAGCATGAATCTTCCAAAGAAGCCGGCGAGTTCGTCGTGGGCGTCTAGCGGGAGTACGTTCGAAACGTACTGATCGGGACGCACGATAACCATCGCACCCTTCGCACGGTCGATGCCGCGCAGGACGAAGATGTCCGGGCCCTCCTTGAGGTCGGGGCAGTAGGCCTTCTCATAGTCGATGATCCCGAAGCGCCCCTTGCGCGGCAGCAGCATCGACGGCAGCTCTTCGACCTTGAGATCGCGGTGTCCTTGCTGAAACACCGCGCGAAAGTCGATGACGCTGTCGATGTCCGCCCCCTTCGGGGTGAACCGGCGGACCGGGGACTTCGGAGACTCTGCGAGGAAGTCTGCGAGCGCGCGCAGTCGCTCAGCGTTCGCGTCGGCGAACGCGTAAATGCGCCAGGCGGCATCGGCACGGGCAGCGTGACCGAGTTGCATCGGCTTGGCGTCGGCAAGGCGCACTACGGGTGCCGAGTAGAAACGCATGCCGATCGTGAAGCCCTTGGCGAGGTCCTGGTGGGTTGAAGAAGCAGTGAGAACCGTTTCAGACGGGTAGCGCGTCGCGACGCCAGCCGTGTAGCGCCCAGACTTGACGAAGTACGCCTCAAGCTCTGCGGGATCGACGCCTCCAAGCTGCGGCCGCTTCGGATCCTTCGGCGGCGACGCCATGATCTTCGACCACTCCTTGTCAAA